>CAZAZA010000095.1:0-11719 GCA_964489495.1 uncultured Bacteroides sp. | reverse complement strand
AAATCTTCTTAGGTTCAAATATAAGGCTTTTAGGTATTTCCCAATATACACCGCTATGAGGTCTGGGGACCCACCAGCTTTTATCAAGTACCCATCCTTGGCCATTACCGGAATTGTCCCAAGTAGACGGGTCGTTGCTGTCGCAGGAACCCAACTGAAGGGCTACACCATAACGATGCCATTTGCGATCAAGTCCGCAATCCCAGAAATACAAAGTTCCGACCTGATCGGCACATGGGTCATTGTCTATGTCGGGAAGACGCATCTGTCCAGACTGCGGCATTGAAATACGAGTTACCTTGACAGGTATTGTCACTGCCTGCTTGGGTGCAAGAGAGAATGGATCAGCATGGTCAAGAGGCTCGAATGTGAGATGTCTCATGCCTGTGGGCAATTGAAGTTCTACATCATCAGCTCTAATCAGACCTTTGTTCACAAGTGTTGCATAGAATATCAGTGATTCGCCAACACGAAGTTCGTCTGCAGCTATTCTTTGCGGTATCGTCAGCTCGACAACAGGTACGGGGACGGATGTCTCGAATTCGACAGTAGTAACTATCTTGTATTCGTCCTCGACTTCGGTCTCTTCCACATTCCATTCCACGGTGATTGCCTCGAAGCTGAGGTTGACGACCTTGACAGTCTCACGACCCGGATCTACCATGAAATTGTTGCGGTACGACGAATGACGGTCGGCTGTCACACTCACTGCATAAAAGCCCTCGGGGAGTTCCACACTGAAATGTCCGTCCTCACCGGTCACACCACTGGCAACCACCTTGTTGGTAGTGGGATGTGAAACAGTGACTTTAGCACCGGCAAGATGCGGAGCCTCGGCAGTGTAATACGTGCTTTCGTCACATGCATCAATCGTCAATGTTCCCGTGACTTCTGATACAGGTTCGATATAATATGGCAACGCCATGCCCTTGCCGTTTTCACAATTGATACCAATCTGTCCACTGACAGGAACATTGAGCTGCATATCGTCGGTCGGAGTAAGGCGCAGTACAACCGTAGCCTTCTCACCATTTGCCAGCGACGACATCTGCAGAGGGGTAGCGGACTTCATCCATGAAGGCAGTGCAAGAGTTATCTTGCCTGTCTCGCCTTTACCAACATTGGCAATCTCGAACTGATAGTCACGCGACTGCCCCTTAATCATCGTCGTATTTATACGAGTCACCGAAGCAACGAGTTCGCCTGTCGCATTATAGCAATAATGACGGATAGCCATAGGAAGTTCCACACCCTCAGCCGATTTCAGACAAATGTCTATTCGTTCCCACTCCGTTCCGGTGCTGACGGCATGCGGAGTGATTGTCATTTTTATTTCTGCACTTTCTTCGCCGGCAATCGTTGAAGGAATTTCAACAACCACATCGCAGCTATCCGGCTTATTGACAACTTCGCACTTCAAACCTGACAAAGCGACAGTAGATGGATTGACAATCTCGAAAGTCTTGACAAAAGGTTCATCCAACGAAGTCTCGCAAACAACCGGCTCATTGGATGCCGTCTTAAGACCTATTACTTCAAACGAGGCATCCTCAGCAGTCGAACCTTCGCCTGGATAGCACATGCCGAGAGCAAAATGCCCCATCTGTGCAGCAAAGGGCGTATAGTCGGCTTCAAAGCTGCCGGTAGCACCTGCAACAGCCTTTATCTCATGCCGGTATCCGGAATTGACAATATATATTTCAACTTCCTGTCCCTCTTTGTAACTTCCGGCAAGCTGTCCTGAGATTTTGACGGTCTCACCTGCAAGATAAGTCTGACGGTCGGTCTTTACTACTCCACTATACGGCGACACAACCTTTACCTTTGCCATAGCAGATGTGTTGTTAGTGTAGGACAGTTCTTTTTCCGAACGATCGGGATTGGCAACTGCATATACAGTGTACTCGCCCACCGATTCAGGCATGGCTACCTTGCGGCTGAATTCTACCGAGTCACCCTGAGGTAACGCATTCTGTAGGAATATCGACGCTATGGCTTCATTCCCTGCAGTTGTATATACCGATATTTTTGTGAGTTCGGGCAAGTCAAATGAACCGGTATTAGCCAGCGTAAGACTAACCGTCACGGAATCGCCCACTGCCACCTCGGATGCGGAAATATTCAAGGATGTAATTTGAGCATCAGGCAATGTCTGGTCAGAAATTGTAAACCAGCTGCTTGCCTTTGCAAAGTCAGCAGCCTCAACCGTCAACGAAACATTGGAACCGTCACCAGAAGTAGTATTCGATTTTGCCGTAACAGTAAATTCTACAGAAGCCTTACCCGCCGGAATAGTAACTGTGGATGGGAAATTCAAGAAGTCGGTATTGTCGCTTGACACGGCAACTGAGACGGCTTTATCCATTTCGGCATTACGGCTGACTGTAGCCTTTATACTCTCACCCTCCTTGACTACTGAAGAAGCCAGCGTCAACGAAAGTGTCGGGCCGTCATTGTCATAAAGAGTGAGCGGCATAGTCACCAGTCCAAGCTTCGAGCCTTCGCCCACGCTACATGCACATGAGGCGATATAAACCGCAGCACTTATAATATAAGTGCGTTCGCCATCTACGATGCTGTTATCAACCGGACCAAGAGCCACTGTTGACTCTTCGACGCCGGGCTCCATTACAAACGACGAATTCGAATAGTAAATCTGTCCGTCCGAGTCATCCGAAAGACGTATTGTAATGCGCTTATCAGCATTGTCGAGTCGGCGTATTTTGGCTGTGACAGCCGTAGGCCCCGCAGCTTCAGATAATGCAGCGGGTACAAGTTCGAGCGACAGAGTCGGCAAGTCGTTATCATATAGCACGGCATCGAAATGTCCGGGATTATAACCTGCGGCTGTAGCTGTAAATGTCACGAATTTTTCGTTATCAGGAATATCGTCGTCGATTGCCTCAATCTCTATCTCAGCTTTTGTCTGTCCGGCAGGAATAACCGTAGAAGCAGGGATTCGGAAACGCTGACCGTAATCAGACGACACTTTCACTTCCACATCCGATGACGAAGCGCGTGCCAGTGTCACAGTAACACTGAATATATCACCCTCGTTTATTTCGTCCGTTTCACCCTTCAGAGTCATGTCGGGCAATGTATCGTCCTCGATTGAAATTCCACCTTTAATTTCGGGATAGTCGTTACCGCTTACTGAAATTTCCAAAGGTGTATCATTGTCGAGCTTGCCGTTCGGCGTTACCTGTATATAGAACGATGCGGTGTGGCTGCCTCTCGGAATTTCTACTGTCGATGGCATAGCCAGACGAGTGTCTGTAGGTGTTGACGTTATTGTATACGTCTCAGTCTCAGAACAGTCGCCACTACGCGTAATCTGACATTTGACCGTTGGTCTGTCAGTCTCTGAAAGAGGAGCCGAAGGCAGTGTGAGATAAAGTCGTTTCGATATATTTACTTCAACCTGTGAAAGTGATGAATTATTGCCACGACTCGACTCCGGTTCTCCACAGTCGGCATCAGGCGTTAATTTTACAAGTACTTTGCCCTTGCCGTCAAATCCTAACTGTTGCGGAAGTGCCACTTCGCAACTGCGTGCCATCACACCGCTGCTTGCAAGCGTGGATTCGCTGTATTCAGTTGCCACGAGCTTGCTGTAACTGCCGTCAGCCGAAACAAGGTAGATTTGTTCTTTCCAACCTCCATTAGTCGCAACACCCCCGGTGTTGCTGACTTTCCAGCTTATGACCACATGCTCTTCGGGTGCAATCGAAGTCTTGTCAACCGACACTTCTGAAGGCACAAGGTCAGGGGCCATCAGCACTGTGATGGTTCCATCATCCGATGCGGTCGTCACATTTTCACCGGTTGCTTTCGAAAGCACGACATCACTGACTGTCATGGGATGCTCGCTCCCATTAACCATCTCTGCCGGTATGTTTACATCTATGAAGAGCAGGTTACCGGCATTGCCTCTGAAAGGTTTGTTAGCCGAAGAAAAGGCCACAAGCCTGTATCTGTTTTCCGCAACCTTGCGTAGGGCGGCGGTGTGTCCGTCGCCACGCTCCGAGAAGGTAACGGTGCCCGGCGCGGTGATTCCGGCCGGGAGGGTGAGGTCGAACTGCAGCGCAACTATCTCGTCACTGTTTTCAACAGCGACGGGTATACGGGCTGCCTTGCCGCTTTCCACCGATATGTCGGGCAGATAGAGTCTGTTCATCGACTGCCCTGCGGCTGTAAGCCACAAGGCGGTCATGAGCAGGAAACTCATCATTAGCCTTATTGTTTTCATTATTTTTATGTGATAATTATAGTTCTACTTTTGTTTTCAGCGGTCGTTGGCCGACGACAATATCGACGACATAGATACCTCGACGAACCGGTGTATTGCCAAGTTGGTATGCATGACCGTCACAAGTGCCTGTGCCGCTTGACACCATCACTCCGTCAGGAGTGTAAATGCGCCAATCTATCCTCTCGCTGACAGTACATCCTTCCACCGTCAGCACTCCGTCTGCGACGGAAAGACTCAACTTACCGGCATCAAGTCCGTCCAGGCCGGTCGAAGGTCCGTTTAAGGTCACAGGTATCTCTCGTGCGTCACGGGTAGAGAGCATGGCTGCTACCAAGTCACCACCGTCGATATTGACAAGACATGCACCCTCTGGTACAGTGGCACCTGATATCGAGTAGGCTATTCCGCGCATGCTGTTACCATTGCGCCGAGTCACAAGATCAAATCCAAGTGCCTTGAGTTCGGGCGACAGCGTCATCTTGCAGCATCCGTCAACAGTGATGTCGAACGCTGCCACCTGTTCTTCCGACTTCAGATATATACCTCCGTCTATATTGACGAGCGAAGCATGCGTTTCAGGAATCTCATCGGATATGACGCGCATTTCAGCTGTGCGGTTGACTGTGGATTCAAGTATGCGGTTTACTATGCACACTATGTCCTGGACATTAATCATCTCATCGGTCCATAGATTTGCCGCCGTGAAGTTGAACGGACGGCCAACGTATTCACCGAACATAAATCCGAGTGTGGCCTGCAGGTCGAGCAGGTCAACGGGGCCATTGAAGTTGGCATCTCCCTCTCTGAACTTAAGGCAGAGACGCATAGTGGCCAGAGTGCGTTTGAAACTATTGTCTACGGCACTGATAGCGAGCGTATCGCCGCTGACCCCGTGATAGTCGTTCTTTTCAGATACATACGGTGTCGACAGCTGACCGTCGGCAAAAGTGAGAATCATTGACCATCCGTCGTCTGTAGCACAACGGAAATTCACCGGATTGGAATAGTCCTGCGCTGCATGATTGTAGAGCAGAATAGTCGGGATTTCCTTTGCTGCCGACATAACGTCGAGGTCGGCAAGGTCTAATGAAATTGTGCGGTCGATACTTTGCTGCGAAAGGTCGAGGTCAGTCACTTTTGACGAGATTGCCGGCACAACATCTGTAATCCGGTTATCTGAAACATTGAGTAAAGTCAGCGATGGGAAAGCCGTTGCCATAACGCCTACGTTCCCGGTAAACTGGTTGCGCGATATGTCGATATTGGTGATGGAATCGAAGTTAAGGGTTACATTCTGCTTTTTGAGTGCAGCGAAAATCGAGACATCACCACTAAGACTGTTGCCGTGAAGGTTAATTTCGCGCAGATGCTTGAACATCAGAAGTTCTACCGGGAATTCGCCAACAAGACCGCTCTGAGTGAAATTGACTTTTACAACTTTACCGTCGACTATGCGCAGCTCACGTAAGCGCGGTGCGGTTTTAGGTCCTGCCGAAAGATCCCAGGCTCCGGCCCAGCCACGGCTCTTCAAGCCTTCGTTGAGCGCGATAATCGCCTGCCAGTCCTCATCGTCGATTTTGTAGATTGAAAATGTGCATACCTGACGGCGTTCTTGTCCCAGGTAGTAGTCGCCATCAGCCACCTCAAAATACACGTCATAAAGTCCCGGTTCGGTCGGTGCTTTGACTGTCTCCACTCCGTCTGAATTGACGTAGAAGAACGTAAACGCCCCCACCCCTTCGGCTTTTGTAAATGACACACGGTGTTCCTTGCCGTCATACAGGACATCCGAGTCCGGCAAAGTGAGCGAATACAGGTTGTCGGTCAGGGGTGCTTTGGCAATAGTAAATGTAGCCGTTATCTCACCCGTAAAATTATTTATACCGGTCACACGCAATGTAGCCGTTCCCGGATAAAGGTTATTTTCCCACGAGGTGTAATAATCGCGACGGGTTGCATGCTCCTTTAATACAGGATCGGCAAACTGCCACTCCGGATAAAAATAGTTGCCGTTGTAGACATATTCAGTCGATGCGAACTCTATGCCTCCGCCCATATTCACCGGAGCGATATTAAATTCTATTCTCCGTCGACCTATCGTATAGGGATAGACTCCTTCGATATAGAACGAGGCTGTTCCGGCATTCACGTTATCGGCATACTTTCCGATTGTATATTGTCCATCGGGTAACTCGCAAACGAGTTTATCCTGTGTCAGCGGTTCCCCCCAACGGTATTGGAGGTCGGCCACGCCCTGCAGATCAACAAAACGTATGTCGCGATAACTTATCGAGTCCATTTCAGCTGTAGTGCCGTCGGCATGCATCAGCCTAAGGTGTATGGAGTGCTGAGGACGTTCGCGGAAGAAATTCACCACAATAGAGTCTCTGTAAACTGTACCCTGCGACATGTCGCCTGTGAGGTCGAACCATTTTCCGCTGTCCTCTACCGAATATTGAATGCGGGCAGCCTGTCCCGAAGCATCAGAGTAAGTACCTTCTATCATAATACGGTGCGGCAGTGTAAGGTCGTTCCAACCCTCCGTATCATCAGGGGTCACGACAAACTGATAGTCAGACGTAGGATCGTCGGGAACATCCGGGTCAAACTCCAGAACGGCATAAAGGATCATATCGTGCTGAGGCATCTCGTAGTCGAAGTTGGCTTTATCCGATACGAAATTACCATCAGCATCCTCCCATCGCAAAAAATGGAATCCTGTGCGTGGATAGACCCTGAGCGCCTGCTTGGCACCTTCGGCTACCGAAGTTATATTAAAATTGAACGTACAGCCGTCAGTCGGGCGACTGTAGAGTGTAAGGGTATGATGCGGAATACCAGCTTCAGGATCACCCGGTACATCGGGATCAAATTCGTAAATGGCTGTCAGGCGTGCCTGACGTGCCGGCATCGTATATTTGAACGATTTTGCTTCCGACACCGTGACCCCGAGATCGTCGACCCAGCGCAGGAATTTGAATCCGGTGTGGTTGCTGGTGTAGATCGATATCTGGCGTCCGGCCGCATAGCGTCCGGCAGAGAGTGAAACGGTGCCTGATCCATATGGCGACACGTCGGCTGTGAACCCATAATATGTGGTGGTGTCGGGCATCGACGGATCAGCCGGCACCTCCGGGTCAAATACGTATGCGGCTCGGATCGTCACATCGCGGTCGGACATGACATAGGTGAACGATCTGTCCTGCGACAGCAACTCGTCACCGTCATACCATCCTTGAAACACGTATCCGCTATGCGGATTTGTGTACAGGGATATTTGTGTGCCCTCCTCATAGGTTCCTCCCGTACGGTTTAGAGTAGCCGCCCCATAGGGAGTCACCGTGACATTCAGATTGAATGTCGCGGCGACAGCCCACAGTGCGTTGAGCATGCCTATGAGAAAGAGGCTTAACTGCCTTTTCATAATCAATTATCTGACGTGGATTTTCTTGCCGTTCTTAATGTAGAATCCCGGAGCAAGAGGTTCGCTGACCTTCACGCCGGTGATTGTATAGATAGCGTCGTCGCCTTCGGTATCGGATTCAATCGAATCGAAAGCCGTGTTGGGGCGTGTTATATTCAGGGCAAATCGGCCTTTAGAATCACCTTTTTCTGCATCAAACGCAAATTCGCCATTAAGCGTAAGGTCAGTGGTGACTCCGGTCTGACGGTCGATGAGTTCGACAGTGTATTCAGTCTGTTCGTTGTCGAGCGATATGACATGGCGGCCGGCGCGCCCGAACGTCAACGACAATTCAACCACGCCGTCGCCAAGCGGACGTTCGTTGATAGCATAGTCAACTGTCCCTGCTGTAGTGCACATCTGAGGCACACCATCCTGAAGTGCTGCAAATTTTGAAGCATCCTTGTCGGCCTCGTAGCTGAGGAGAGCCTGTTCGTTTACAACAACTCGAGTGCGGTCGGTCGTTTCGCCATCGGTCAACGAAAGGTTTATAACAGTACGCGATGCATCAGATGCGGCAACACGTGCCGGTGAGGTAAACTCACGCACAGTGCGGTCGATCTGACGTCCTTCGCTGCTGAAGGTTAATTCGTTCTTAGTGACTGGACATTGCAGGAAGAATGCCTCGCCCGGAAGGAGTATGTATGAATCGTCAAGCGGGCTATATGCCTGATAGGTGCGGTTGTACATATCCCATACGGTGATAGGTGCGGAGTAGTGAATATAACGGCTGTCGAAGTAGCAGGGATACGGGTTGCCCACGAGATTCCAGCCTCGGTTCTGAGCGAGGTCACTCTCATAATATCCCAATGTCATGGTAACATCGTCAGATTCAAATATGCGGTTTTTGTTCTGGTTGTCAACAGCCGGAAACTCCAATAATGAATATTCTTTGCTGGAATTATCCACATATCGGCTTGCCTGAAGTATATAGCCTTGACCGGCACGAAGGGTACTGTCAGCTGTCATCTTTTCCCATGTAGTGCGTGATTCACCTGCAGCCCTACGCGAACCGGAATAACTACGGATAATCCAATTGGTATTTCCACTAAGATCTTTTATATCTGAAACTTTAACGTCATAAGGAAGCGAAATGAACATCCAGCGATAATTGCGAACAAACATGTCAACCAGTACGCTATCCGCTGTCACATGAGAATTGTTTAGCAATGCGCAATAATTAGAAATTCCTGAATTATGATTTATTTGATAGTTTTGGTCATAATACATTGAGAACCTATTTGACTGAAGCTTGTTACCTCCGTTTATTGTAAGCCGTCCAAATTTACATCCATTACGGTCCTCATATTTCAGCTCAACATTAGGATGGTAGCCTTCCGGCATGTTGTCAGTCAGCGTGAGTTTATAGTTTCCGATTACAGTAATAGTCTCCGGCATATATCCGACTATTGGTTCAATCGTTGGGAAGTCATCCCAATAGTTGGTTTGTTTGTAGTTGTTGAGCGACATTTCCGGCACACGTAGTGTGCGTCCGTTCATGCTTATGCCGTAGAGGAACGACGCTGTCAGGTAAGGAGGTTCCGCCGCATAGCATGTCACCGTCTGCAAGTTGTCACAATAATCAAACGGAGAGGAATACAACGAAATCAAGGTACTTGGCAATGTCACTGATTGCAGTGCGTCACAATTGTAAAAAGCATTGTCGCCAATATGCGTCAGACCTTCGGGGAACACAACTTCCGTGAGATAGTTGCGGTTGTCTTGAAATGCATCGTTTCCTATTACTTTCAATGATTTAGGCAAGGACAATTCTCTGAGATTACAATTATAAAAGGAATGCGATCCGATATTTGTAAGACCCTCTGCGAATTCTACATTCACAAGGTTAGGGCAATTATAGAAAGCATAATTGCTTATAACTGTCAAAGTTGACGGCAATTGAACCGTTGTCAGTTGACGGCATTCTTGGAAGCAATATTCACCTATGCCTGATAGCCCTTCGGGGAGCACAATTGACTGAACGCCCGATTGATAGAATGCATATGATCCAATAGAAGACAGACCTGCCGGCAAATTAATAGTCGTCAGAAAGGAGCAGCCGTAGAATGCCCTATCACCGATACTCGTCAAGGTTTTCGGCAAGTCTATCCGCTGAAGCGAACTCTTGCCCCGGAATTGCTCAGCGGCTATCGAAGTCGTGTTCAGGTCGGTGATATCGAGCTCACGCAGAGAGGTAAGACGAGATTTTATGGTGGACCAGTCTGCGGCATTGATTGTGCCTGAAACTTTCAGGCTCACAACGTCAACAAAATTGTCGGTATGGGCAAGAATTGAATCGCCTAATGAGCCGGGGGTCGTTACGTTGATATCCATATATGGGTAGTCAAGGTGATTCTCATAGGCGATCAGCTTGCTGATGAGAGACCTCACAGCGCTGTTGTCCGACGAACCAGAGCCGTATAAGCTCTGTGCCATTTTGAGTGCGGCATCAGCCTCCGAACGGGTTATCGGCGAGGCGCCGGTTGTCGAGCCAAGTTTTTGCTGCAATGACGAGATTGCCTCCTTAAGGTTGTCGTAGACTCCGGCTGAGAGTACTGCATCATTGATCAACCGAGAATTTGACTCGAAGATGTGGCTCTTCGATTCATAATCGGCCGCTGATTTGATTTGACCTACCGCTTCAGCGAGCCTGGTTTTAAGGTTGGCATCAAGGTTGCCCTTCGAGAGTTGTTCAATATAGCTGATTTCGTCAGTGAGGTCGGTCTGGTTGATGTAGTCGAGACGAAAGTTGTCAAATATGATCGTACGGCTTCCCGACACTTGTGGAGCTGTAATACCGAGTTGTAAACTTCCTCCCTCAACGAAGGCATATAGCGTATTGTCGTATAAACCGGCATTCATAGCACGGACATATGAATAACCGTCGTTTGGCACATAGGTCTGCTCGGGAGTAGTGAAATAAGCATTCGAAGAATAGATGTTGTCACTTGTCGCATCGTCAAAAATGTTCTTGATTGACACATTGCAGTCGTTAAGAAAGATGGTTGTCGCGACTGTATCTCGGTTATACCATGTCGTGTTAATGTCTCCCTTACGTTCAAAAGCCTGAACCTTTAGTTTGTACAAACCGTCCGGCATGTCCGCAAGGTCCTGCTTCCATAAATAATAACCTTTTCCGAGTGAAAACAGGTAATTTGAAAAGTCATAATAATATGACGAGTAATTATTGTAGCTCCAAGATGAAGTTCCGTTAATAAAGTTGGCATTGCGCGGTTGCTTCACCGTGTATTCATAGAACCCGAAGTCAGCATAAGCTTCGCCCGCCCCTGTATCCGAGACCCTGACAGCCATTACGTTGTCACCTGCCACGAGTATTGAGTCGAGCATTGCCGTCACGTCAACCTCAGTGTGAGTAGAAACCTGACTTGATTTATATAACTGTTTTCCGTTAAGATACACTTCGCACTCGTCATCATATCTGAGATAGAGGGTATAGACATGCTCCGGGTTGAATGCCTTTGCATTGAAGTGCCTGCGGAACCAGTAAGTTGTGTTATTGCCGTCCCAGGGAGTGACAATGGTCTGGTAGCTTACAGATGTCGATACCTGTCCCTGAATGTTGCCCCATGACGAATCATCGAAGTCGACAGCATACCAGTTTTCGGCAGGTTTCTCACCGGAATTTGGTGCATGGTAGAACTTTGCATCCCAGGGTTTGTGCGACCACTGGTAATACGGAAGAAGGGCGGTTTCCGCGTAACCTTGCAGACAAAGGATAGTCAATGCAAGAATCGCGAGTAGTTTCCTTTTCATTGCGATTGCGTGTTTAGTGTGATTATATAGTTGATTTAATTATTATGCAAATGTGTGTTTGGCCTAACAGAAATAAGTCAATCATCAATTTCGCAAAGTTACGCAAAAAAAATAAAAAACTACCTAAAATCACAAAAAAAGGCCGCAACCCGTTGTTTGGATTGCGGCCTCTTTCAGAGGGGGCGGTTACCTACTTTCCCACTTTCGCAGTATCATCGGCGTGGTAAGGT
>CAZAZA010000094.1:0-11768 GCA_964489495.1 uncultured Bacteroides sp. | reverse complement strand
CTGCAACCTCCAAAAGGTGTACTTCAGTTAACGCTTACGACAAAAAGACTGATAATTAGAAAAGAGACAATACGACAAGCTATAAAGTCCGTCCCCGCGATCACAGATTTGCCGGAACGGACTTTTTGCATTAAATTTGCGATGCATATAACCGTAGCATTATGGGAAGATTAAAATATCCGATTGGAGTCCAGAATTTCGAGGGACTGAGAAACGACAACTATGTGTATATCGACAAGACACGATATATCTACGAGCTTGTCAATGGCACAAGGAAAGTATTTAAAATCGGTGTGAACTTCTCATCAGCAACCCGCAACATCGAATCCTGGGAAACGAGCGTCTAAAAACAGCTTATCGGACAACAATCTTCTCGCTTTCGGTTCCTGTCACACGAACATAGACCCCTGGTAATGACGGTATGCCGGAGAGGCGTCGCCCGTTCAGGTCGAAATAAACAGGCGTTCCGCTATCGGGTGCCATACCAACCTGAGTTATCGATGACCCGTAAGCCTTGAAGTCAATCTCGCAAGCCGTCACTCCTTCGGCCGGAACGAACTCCACACTGCGGCCTTTAAGTACTGTCTCCGTCGTTGTGCCGTCAGATGTCTTACTCATGACATACCAGGAACCGTCCGCTTCGGCCTCAAGCGTGAGTTTGCGGCCGGCATAGCACACTCCGGAATAATTCTTAACGACAAGCTTATGGCCGTTAAGGGCAATCACCGTGTCTGTATTACGAATCTTAAGATCAACCGTGGCCCCAAGCCCGTAGCGACGGCGAAGGTTGTCGGACATATAGGCGCATCGATTGGTTATGTAGGGTTTCAGGTTCTCCACGAAATAGTCGAGCGACGAAGGCAGGTCGTAAAGTTCTTTCAGAACCTCGCGCTCGTCACGTATCTCGGCAGCCAGACGGTCGAGAAGCTCCAGCGAATACTCGGGGTTAAGGAAATCGCCGTTATAGGCCACAAAAAGATCGATCAGCCGCGAGGTAAATTCGGGATGCGAAAGAAATCTGCGATACAGCAACGTGGACTCCTCGCTGATATTGGACACAAAATATTCATCACACGGCTCCATCATCAGGTATGAGATGTAGTCATTGTCGATAAGCCCGTCATTCAACGTCACATCCATGTCTTTCAACAGCCACCGCCATTTGCCTCCTACGGGCTTCCACATTATCTTGTTACCGCCGGGAGTGTCGAGATTGAAACCGAACGCATCAGCGAGCAATATGGTGGCGAAACTGTTCACGTCGACCAGTTCGTTGAGCTTTTCGAAGCTGTAATCATAATGATAAGCCTGCCACAACTTGATGAATTCCTCCTCGGAACTGTCGGTAACATACTCATTCCAGTCCTCAACCAATGCAAAATCCTCATCGATGTCGGGATAGTTGGCTTCAATGAAGTCCTCGTTTGAGCGTTCCCTTATGTCTATAAGGCCATAAGGGCGACCGTTGACATATGCCACCGCCGGACGATATGTCATATAATCCACATTACCGTCGGTGGTCGGACCGAACAAAAGGTGAAGATATGAGTCGCGGAGGTGGTCAAGAGCGAATGTGTTGCCGGCATTACGCAGACTGAACGACTTCACACTCTTCACATCCGGCTTTGTGTCGGGCCATAACACATGACCGAAATTCTTGGTTCCAAAGCGCTTGTTGGCATAGATCTTCAACGATTTCTGCGGCCATTGCAGCGACGAGCCTCCTTGCGGGCCTGTCTCGCCGAGCTGATTGATCACTTGCTCATGGTTCTCGCCGTCATACATCTCGACGTTCATCGGGCGCCGCCACTTGTTCACGATATTGCTCGACGGGTCATTGCTGTCGCCATATAGCGATCCCATCTCCTCGCTGTAGAGATACTCGTCATTGGTATTGACGCAGAATACCGGCAGCTTTATCTCACGGCCGGGTATCAGGTAGGTCTGTGTGGCAGCCACACCGCTCAGAGCCTTCGGCGAGTAAAGCCTCGCACGCACGGGGGTGCTTTCTGTCACCTCTATCTGACAAGGTGATTTGATCGAGTCAGCCGCCT
Organism: uncultured Bacteroides sp.; assembly: GCA_964489495.1. Classification (GTDB taxonomy): domain Bacteria; phylum Bacteroidota; class Bacteroidia; order Bacteroidales; family Muribaculaceae; genus Paramuribaculum. The sequence continues at coordinate 9,714 of CAZAZA010000094.1, read as the reverse complement.
CCGGTTCCGACCCATCGGTCGTAATGCAAAGCCTAACGTCGTCTCGGTCAGCGTAAACGTCGGGAATCGACACCGTAACCGTCAGCGGACCATCGAACAGTCCTCCTTTATTGCTGAAAACCGGCTGCTGAAGCAGTTCCGACGACGTAGCGCCTTCGTTACTCTTGCCCGGAGTGGATGTTACGAAATAAGACCACTCCGCGGCTCCGTCCGTCATGCGTCCGTAGGCTATGTCCGGTGCCGGCATCTTTTTATGTGATACGCTTTCGACCAGGTTGCCGGAAGGATCAAACAGATACACACTGCCTTCGCCCGATTCCAGACGGAAACTCGTATGCAGTCCCTCCTCCTCCTTGTCGCAGTAGACAAGCAAGTGTGCTCCGGCGGCAATCACCGTGCCTTCCGGAAGCGTGTAAGCCTTGCTGGCTTTTTCCTTTACGCCGATTTTCCACCCTCCGAGGTCAACGGGAGAGTCAGTCGTATTGAACAGTTCGACCCATGAATCGGGAAATTCACCATCGCAATACAATGTGGTTACATTCGACTGTATTATCTCGTTGATGACCACCTGGGGCTGAGAGGCCTGCGCCAGAAGCGGTATCAAGCCGGATGCAGTCAATGATAGAACAATATTGACCTGTTTATTCATAATGGTGTGTTTAAATTTTCAGTCTTGTGTGTAACATTGGCTTTCGCTGCATCTCTCATGACTGTCAGCGAATTATATGTTTTAATATCTTGTCGGTAGCTCCGAGATGAGTGGCGATGTAATGCCCGGCCGATTCGCCTGCCGCACGACGGGCGACACGGTCGTCGACAAGCCGCGTAAGCGTATCCGACAACGATTCCGCATCATTGGCACTGAATCCTCCCCCACATTCGATAAGGTCGGACGCTTCTTTGAATTTGTCGTGCTTTGGCCCGAACACCACAGGCATACCGTACACGGCCGCCTCGTTTATATTGTGTATTCCCGTGCCGAATCCTCCGCCGACATACGCGATATCACCATAACGGTACAGAGCCGACAGACGTCCGAAACAGTCGACAATCACACAACGGGCGTCGGCATACGCTTCGGGGTTGGCTTCAAGCTCCGAAAGCCTGACCGTCTTGCCTTCGATACGTGAGGCAATCCGTCGCAAACGCGCTTCGTCAAACTCATGCGGAGCGATGACAGCCTTGACATCCTTACGGCTGTTGAGCCACGGCATATATCGGTCTTCGTCCGCTTCCCAGCTGCTGCCAACGACAAGGACAGTCGAACCGGGCGTACGAAAGTCTTCAAGAACCGGTGTCGGTGACGAGTTTTTAAGTATGTCGGTCACACGGTCAAACCTCGTGTCACCGGCAACCGTAACATTCGTCACACCTATTGAAGCCAACAGCCTGCGCGAACGCTCGTCCTGCACAAACAGATGGTCGTAGCAGCGAAGCATGTTGCGGAACATTCCGCCATACCATCTGAAAAAGATCTGATTTGGTCGGAAGATAGCCGAGATCAGGTATGTGGGGATATGTTTCGCATAAAGTGTCTGGAGATAATTTCCCCAGAATTCGTATTTTACAAATATGGCTATAGACGGATTGACCATCTCGACAAACCGCCGTGCATTGGCCGGAGTGTCAAACGGGAGGTAACATACCGCATCAACCTTGTCATAAGCCTTTCTCACCTCATATCCCGAAGGTGAAAAAAAGGTCAGGAGTATCTTGCGCTTGGGAAACCTGGCACGGAGTTTTTCTATCAACGGCCTCCCCTGCTCAAATTCGCCGAGCGAAGCAGCATGAACCCACACCGGGCGGTCGTCAGGACCGATACGCCCTGCCAGACACGAATCGACCGAATGTTGTCCGGCGACCATCCGGGCAGCCTTCGGATTGTTAGCCGACACGAGCCGGGCCGCCGCGCTGTAGAGGCGTATGCCTGTGTTGTAAATCGGGTTCATCGGCAATTGTCAGGCCTGTGAGCCGATGCGTTCTATGCCAAGGCGAATACGGCGGATAGTCTCGTCGCGGCCCAAAAGTTCGGTTATATCAAACATGTGCGGGCCCTTGCACTCACCAACCACCGTCAGGCGGAATGCGTTCATCACATTACCGAGGTGATAGCCCTTCTGTGCAATCCACTCAAGCACCGGCGGCTCGGCTGCTGCCGACGAAAAATCGGGCAGATCACTGAGCACTCCGCACAACTCCTCAAGAATAGCCGGCATTTCGGGCGACCAGCGTTTCTTGACAGCCTTGGGATCGTAGCTCTCAGGCTCGACAAAGAAGAAACGGGCCTGATCCCACAGCTCACTGACAAAGTTGACGCGACCCTTGAGCATGACTGCGACACGGCGTATGTATTCGTCGGTAACATTCGACAGGTCAACACCGTTTTTCTCAAGCACTTCACGAAACCGCTTTCCAAGCTCTTCATCAGTCATCTCCTGCAGGTAGTGATGGTTGAACCACTTGGCTTTTTCAAAATCAAACTTGGCACCCGACTTCGAGCAGTGCTCAAACGAGAATTTCGACACAAGATCGTCCATCGACATTATCTCGGAGTTGTCGCCGGGATTCCACCCGAGCAGGGCAAGAAAATTGACCACGGCCTGTGGTATATAGCCACGTTCGCGATAACCCGAAGAAATCTCGCCGCTCTTCGGGTCGTGCCATTCGAGCGGGAATACAGGGAAACCGAGCTTGTCGCCGTCGCGTTTGCTGAGCTTACCGTTGCCTACCGGCTTAAGCAGAAGGGGCAGGTGAACGAACTGCGGCATGGTGTCGGCCCAACCGAACGCCTCATAGAGCAACACGTGCAGCGGAGCTGACGGAAGCCATTCCTCGCCACGGATTACGTGCGACACTTCCATCAGATGGTCGTCGACTATATTGGCCAGATGGTATGTGGGCAGATCGTCGGCGCTTTTATAAAGCACTTTGTCGTCAAGCACCGACGAATTGATTGTCACTTTGCCGCGAATGAGGTCGTTCACCTCTACGTCACGGCCCGGTTCAATCTTAAAACGCACCACGTAGGGCATTCCTTCGCTGATACGACGCTCAACCTCTTCCGGAGAAAGTGTCAGAGAGTTGACCATCGACATGCGCGTCGAAGCATCGTATTGGAAATTAGGAGTAGCGGCTCGGGCTGCCTCCAGTTCGGCGGGGGTGTCAAACGCTATATATGCCCGCCCGTTGTCAAGGAGCATCCTGACATGTTCGCGGTAGATATCGCGGCGCTCGCTCTGTTTGTAAGGGCCGTACGCCCCACCCTCGCGCACACCTTCGTCGATGCCTATGCCGAGCCAGGCGAGAGCCTCGTTGATATACTCTTCGGCTCCCGGCACAAACCTCTGCGAATCAGTGTCCTCGATACGAAGTATCATATCTCCGCCATGCTGGCGCGCAAACAGATAGTTGTAGAGGGCGGTGCGGACTCCGCCTATATGCAGCGGCCCTGTCGGCGACGGGGCGAATCTTACTCTTACCTTACGTTCCATGCTCCTGTATACAAATGTTGTGCAAAATTACACATTCTCCGCGAATTGGCAAAAACCGTGCACCTATCTCTATCGTTTTTTCGAACGCGTGGCAAAGATATAGGCGGCACTGAATATGCCGAGGATTATCAGCATGGCAGACTGGCATCCCCACATTACCACCGAAAAGGCTGTCCCTTCGGCCGAACTCATGCCATAGAGCGACAGAGCGAACATCACGGCCAGATTCCAGGGGCCAAGCCCTCCGTTCGACGGCACGGCCATACTGAACGAACCGAACACAAATGCCACCAGACCGGGTATAAGCCCGTAGATCGTTCCCGGAGACGTGACAAGTTCGCGGGTGAAGGGGAACGCGAAAAAGCACACATAGGTTTCGAGGAAATAACATCCCCATATACAGAAAGTCAGCCCCACATAAGCCCATCGTCCGCGCATGGTGAACAGGACGGCGAATCCGGCCCAAAGCTTATGCACGCCGTCATCAATTTTGCGCACGAAGCTCCACCGTCCGCAATAATGCATCACAGCCCATATGCATGTGACCAACAGGGCAATCGCGCACCACAGATAAGGATGGTCGGCAAAATGATGTATATCGCGACCCACCGAATAGCGGCTCAAAAATTCCATAATGGCCGGATGTGCTACAATCAGGGCCACTGCCGCGAGTACCAGTATGGTTATCAGGTCGGAAATACGGTCGCCAATATCTGTCCCGACAACCGTTGTCAGAGACACTTTCTCACGGCGCGACACATATATGCACCGCCATGCCTCGCCCAGCTGCGGGAACACGAGGTTGAGCGCATACGCGCCGAAAATAGCCACACTCTCGGCCATGACAGTCATGCGCGGCACTCCGGCTCCACGCAACTGAATGCCCCACCTTATTCCACGGAACACATGCGAGAAGACGGTAATCACCATCATCAGGGCTATCCACCTGAAGTCACACCCTCGCCGTATGATCGCCTCGACCTCTTTTATGTCCACCTTGTGGAAAAGCCAGACAACAAGGCATACCGAAACAGCCAGAGGCACCGCGAATCGCACGGTATATCTGACTATCCTGCGCCAAACAGGTTCATGTCTGTCATCCGTTGCTGTCATTCAATTTCAACACCCACCGCGCCCGCAGTGTTCACAACCCCGGCGTGCAGTTTCAGACAGTCCCATATATAATCACTTGATTTTGACGCGGAGGAGGGGGGTGTCGTTGAGGGAGGCTTCGAAAACGGTGTCGCGGTGCAGAGGCATCAACGGCCCGAGGCGGCATGGCATGATGATGTCGCCGGTCTTAAGCGTGAGATAGCGGCTGACGAGCGACAATGCGGCGCATTCCCCCACAGCCGACTGCTCAACCTCTCCGCTCCACGACGTGCTGCTGATATTCAGCTGACCCTTGTCAGCCGGGAGCGGGTGCCAATTACCGACAGCAAGGCATGAATCAAACGCCCCGCAGATTCCCGCAGCTAAATTGTCGCGTACAAGCATACTCTCCATGTCGACGGCATGCGCCCGCAGGCACAACGTAATGGCATCATAATAACGCGGCGCGAATTTCTCGGAAATGCTCTTCCCGAGGCGGCTGACACGGTAGGCAATACACAATTGGCCTGCCCAATCTATCGAGAAATCAGCCAGAAACATTGGATTGGACCCCGGGACTATTGCCGAATCGGGTATCACTGTTATCTGTGGGGGGACCGACATGCACGCCCCCGCATTACGGTCGAACGACAGTACTTTCATTTCTTATCAGCCCGGATACATGCTTATGCCGAGACGGTTATACATCACGGCAAGATGCGCATAGATAGATGTATTGGTAACTACTATTTCCGACGAAGTGCGTATGCGGTAGGGAGTGAAATTCCACAGAGCGCGTATGCCGGAGGCAATCATTGTGTCGGCCACCTCCTGAGCCTGGTCGAAAGGCACGGTTATGATGCCTATCTCGGCATGGCACTCACGTCGTATCTCGCTGAGATCGGCGGGGTCGTAGACAGGAACCCCGAGGATGGTCTTGCCGATTAGCAAGGGCGAGATATCGAATCCCGCAACAATATTAAGGCCGTAATGATCGAGTCCACGGTCAGCTATAAGCGCTGCCCCCAGACTCCCGACACCCACAATTACCGCGTTATGGAGGCTGTTGAACCCGAGGAAGCCACGGAGCGTGTCCTCAAGCAACGCCACCTCATAGCCGATACGTGTCTTACCCTTGATGTCGATAAACGACAGATCTTTTGCGATCTGCGAAGCGTCGACATTAAGCTCCTTTGCTATAGCGGTCGACGACACGAATTCGACACCCTGCTGCCTCAGCAGGCTTACATAGGCCAGATACCACGGAAGCCGCCTAAGGGTCGGCTCGGGAAGTATCACTTTCGGAGTCTCGTTGGCATTACCTATCATTGCGGAAATTATTAAAACCTCTTGCGTTGTTGCGGTTCAGATTATTACGGTCGCCTCGCCCGTAGCGGTTGCCGCCTCCGGGGGCAAACGGGTCTTGTCCGAAGCCATAATCCTCATCTTCCTCATCCTCGTCCGACGGAGTATCTTCGGGAAGCTCGCCGCGCTTCTTGGCCGGTTTGTTCTTCTTAATCTCGTTTGGCTTCTGCAAGTCAAGCGGTTGCTCATAGAGATCCCATGTCTGCTCTATGTCCCAGTTTTTCTTAAGGTTGAGACGCTTGGGATAATAGAACACCTCTTCAGGCTGTATGCTGTCGAGAAGCTTGCCCGAGTCGTAAAGTCCGTTGCCGTTACGGTCGATGAAAGCACGCGCATAATAGGTCGAAGGGGGCAGGTATTCAAACAAGGCCGTACCGCCGGACACCTTCTGCCGTCCGATTACCGCGTCGCTCTTGTTAAGCAACTCCACTATCACCGATTGCACAGTGTCGGCAAGGACCGGTGTTACATTGAACCGGATGGTAGAATAGTCTTCCATACCGTGAACCTTGAAGTTTTTCACCACAGAGTCGTTCACCGTGCCGAATACTCCCGTGAACGCAGCCGAGTCGATTTTCAACTTGTATTCGGCTCCCGGCTCCCATTCATGTTCGATAAGCATCGACATCGGGTAGAGAGGATTAGGCATCATCAATCGCGGGTGACCTGCCGGCTGCCACACCGAGTCGACCTGAATTTCAAGACTCACTGCCGTAGTGTCGATTTCTGTGACAGGCTCGCCGAACGTCACAGGTATAGGCAAATGTACATCCTGCGTGCCGGTGCTTATATTGACACCGAGCTTCGGCGCCGCCGGTTCGGGGAGCGTGTCGCCCTTTTCAAGAGCTTTCCGGCGCTTCTCGGCCTCCTCTTTTGCACGCTTGGCCTCGGCCTTGCGCGTGTTCGACCCACGCAGGAAAAGGCGCAGGGTGTCGGTGGTCCAGCTTAGACGGTCGAGGGTGTCCGTACGCTGGTAAGTGAGCGACACCGTCAGCGAGTCAAGCCCCGAGACGAGCGTATCGGTGATCCAGTAGCTCAGCGTGTCGCGTGTGGCCGACGAGGTCATCAGAGCCCAGCTGTCCGACATTTCTCCGTCACGTTCCGTACCGACAATGCGCATGACCGGGAACGTGTCGGAAGGCGCACCGAACTCAAAGTTGATTTTGCGGCGTTCGGGACGCTCGTTCTTGACCAGGTACTGCGACTTATAATTCTCGTTGAACCAAGTGAGAATTATGTCATCGGGATAATATGCTGTCGCCGGCCTTGACACTATCGAATCGCTGCCGTCGGAAGCGGCAAGTGTGTCGTTCACCGTAATCGGACGCGTATAGGGCGTAATCAGCGTGTCATAAAACGCCACATCCTCCGAACGGTCCCAGTGATAGTCGCGGTTGAGGTCGTTCAGCGCAAATATGCGGTATGTGCCGGGCTTCAGGTTGCGGATAGTGAAACGGCCATACTGGTTGGTCTTGGTTATGCGCTCAAAGGGCAGAGTCGTTATGGTCGTGTCGCTCAGGTTGCTGTACACACCGACAACCATTCCCTGCGCCGGCTCCAGATTAGAAGCCTGGAAGACCATTCCGGAGATGCGGAGTGTGTCTATAGTCGGCCCGGTTGAAAAATCTGTGGCGAACCCGTCGAGAGTGTTGCCTTCGTTTAGGTCGGAGATAGCGTCGGAGAAATCGACCGTATAAGTAGTGTTCGGGAGCATCGAGTCGCGGAATTCCACCTGCACCCAATGTCCATTCGACGACACTGATGGAGTAGTAATCTGTGCCGGAGACACGACGACTTTCGACATAGCGTCCTTAATCTGGACATTTTCGTCGAAATACACGCGCAGCTTGTTTCCCTTGAAATTCACCGACCCCATGGGAGGATTGGAGTATGTATATCGCGGTGGGGTCACGTCGCGTGGCCCCCCGTCGGGACGTCCCATGCTGGCACACGCCGCCGCCACAACGGCGAGCATCAAAGCGGGAAGAGCTCTCAGTGCATTCAAACTTTTACGGTTCATGACCGCAAATTTACAACTTTTTTAAGTACGCACCCCTCCCTGAATCGACAAAAGCACGTTAAACGTCTAAAAAACACGTTATGGCGTTGGATTATAACAAAAATTAGTCGTATATTTGCACGCTGAAACAAAACCGTGATTATTAACTAATCAATAAATACAACTAAATCAACACATGCAAAGCAAAGGAAAACTGGGAAGTGTTGTGGCGGGAATTATAGCCATATTCCTGATAATCATTTGCCTCTTCTACCTTTCGTTCTCGATTGCGACCAATCATTTCGAGGGCAAAGCCAAGGAGTATGCCACGGCTGCCGCCGGAGGCCAGGGCGAATCATCCGACACCTACCGCTTAGCTTACAAGAGCTACATCGACTCTATCGCCAAAGAAAAGGTGTATCTCGGCTACACTTTTAACGAGGTACAGAAACTCGGCGTCGGGCTCGGACTCGACCTCAAGGGCGGTATGAACGTCACACTCCAGGTATCGGTACCCGATATCATCCGATCAATAGTCAAGAACGAGACTCCGGCCGTCAATCAGGCGATTGCCGCAGCCGACTCGATTGTCTACAAGACCAAGGACAACGACTACGTCGGCATCTTCTGCCGTGAGTACAAACGCATCGACCCCCAAGGCAACCTCGCTGTTGTGTTCAAGGGTCTGGATATACCCCGCGATGCTTCAGAAGCCCAGATCGAGGCCAAGCTCAAGCAGGAGGTCAAAGACCGCGTAAGCTCTTCGACCAACGTGCTCCGCAACCGTATCGACCAGTTCGGCGTGGTTGCCCCCAACATCCAGGAGCTTGAAAAAGACGGTCAGATTCTTCTCGAGCTCCCGGGCGTGAAAGAACATGACCGTGTGCGCGACCTTCTGAAATCATCGGCCAACCTCGAATTCTACGAGACATATCAGATAGCCGAAATCGAGCCGCAGCTCATGCAGCTCCATACTCAGCTCGCAAGCGACTCGACCCTCGACGGCCGCGGATTGTGGGGCCACTTCCTTCAGGCCGGCGGCACATCGCCCATCGCCATAGGTATCGCCACTCCGTCGGAACGCGCCACCATCGACTCGCTCCTCGCATCTCCGGCTGCACGCCGAATCCTTCCGGCCAACCTCAAGCTTGCATGGGAATTCAAGCCCCAGGTGCAGGAATACACCGACACCGCTACCGGCCGTCAGCGCCGCCTCGAATACTACAACCTTGTAGCCCTTAAGACCAATGGCGGCAAACCCGCCCTGTCAGGCGACGTGATCACATCTGCGACCAGCGACTTCGAGAACACCCAGGGCAACTACGTGTCGATGAACATGACACCGGACGCCGCCAAGCAGTGGGCACGCATCACCCGCGCCAACATCAACAAGCAGGTGGCTATCGTGCTTGACAACCAGGTTTACTCAGCTCCTAACGTCAACAGCGTCATCGAAGGCGGCCGCTCGCAGATTACCGGCAACTTCGATCCCGACGAAGCAAAAGACTTGGCAAACGTGCTCAAGAGCGGTAAGATGGCTGCCAAGGTCGACATCATCAGCGACACCGTCATCGGTCCTACCCTCGGTCAGAAAGCTATCGAGGACGGTTTCCTGTCGTTCGGCGTGGCCCTCGTACTCCTTATGATATTTATGATGGCGTTCTACGGTGTGATACCGGGTCTGATCGCCAACCTCGGACTTGTGTTCAACCTGTTCTTCACATTCGGCATACTTGCCTCGTTCCAGGCCGTGCTCACCCTCTCGGG
>CAZAZA010000093.1:0-12041 GCA_964489495.1 uncultured Bacteroides sp. | reverse complement strand
TAAAAACCAGCAGATTTACAGTCTGCCCCATTTGGCCACTCTGGTATTCGCCCTTGTAGTATTGTCTCGCGCCGTGGGGTCTGCGGACAATTTTTTGAGCCTCTTGTCGGATTCGAACCAACGACCCCGAGATTACAAATCACGTGCTCTGGCCAACTGAGCTAAAGAGGCATCTTGCTCGTGAGTGTCACTCTTGACCTCGTTTGCGGTGCAAAGGTACGACGATATTTTGATTCCACCAAACAATTCACGATATTTTTTTGTTTTTTTAATCATATGCATCTCGCCAAAATCTTCAATTGCCTACAATAGCACTATCTGTCAGTTACTTACTATTTATCAAAACCGGGGGATGGAATTGACACGATACAAAGTGCCTTTTCCATCCCCCGGTCTTAGTATTGCTGCAATTCGCTTATCGGGTATACTTCAGGTAGGAATCGCCTGATAGATAGGAATACCCGACGCACCATATCTGGATGGCATCAAATGTAATGCCCGTCTTACTTATTTTTCCTGTCAGCGGGGTTGTCTCGGATGCGGCGCCGGAGAGAATATATTCATAGCCACCGGACGTAAATGATGCCGGCTCGATGGAGAAGGTCATGGTCGTGGGATCGACAACCATTGTGCCGGTTCCGAATGAATTGTTATAATATAGTGGCAACGGGACCATCAGAGTATTGGGTTCTGTTCCCAGAACAATCGAAACCTCGCCATTATAGAACGAGTCGGAAGAGGAATCGCCGCTGCTGTCGTAACCGGCGAAGTCGCATGTCCATGTGCCGACAAAAATCTCTATTGACATACTCCATTCAAAAGTGTCATTTCCGCTGACTGTGCCGTCAGAGACGCTGAGAGTGACCGAACCGTTGTCGGCTCCACCCTCAAAGGCACATCGGTTGCCTGAAGCGAATACGCTAACGGATGACGGCGTAGCGATGCCGGTGGGCACGCTGTAGGAGTCAGTTGCCGAATCATACGCGTACGAACTGCCCGGGCGGAACATGTCCGAAGCATCGGTCTCGTCGAGCGAGAAGGCGAAGTTGTAGCCTTCAGCGCCATACCACGAGAGAAGCTCATAGGAATTGTCATCATAAGCCACGATCTCGGCATCCCATGATTTGCCGAGCAGGATGCTGTTATACGTGCCTGACGCACGCCATATTTCAACACGTTCGCGGACGAAGTCAAAAACAAGTGTACCCGGCTTACTGTCCCGGAACCCCTCGCTGGCACACTCCGCAGTCACAGACAGAGTATAGGTCCCGGTCTGCATATTTGTGAAGCTGACGTACGTGTCATAAGTCGAACCTACGCCTACTCTGTTGCCTTCGGCATCTGTTAGGGTGTAGGCATAATCACGAGCCCCGGTGACGGCGTCCCACGTAGCTATGATTGTGTTCGCCTCGCGGCTCCATGTCGGCACGGGCGTGTCGAGGGTCGTCAGGTCGTTAGTCCTGGCCGTGAGTACTATTGGATCGGATGTGGTGTATTCACTCCCCATTGCGGCATACGCCAGAACGGTGAGCGTATACTCCGTGTCATGCTGCAGCCCGGTGAAAGAAACAGATGTATCCTTGGTAATGCCGGTCTGTATGACGTTATCGTTGTCCGTCTGTACCAGCTGATAGGAGTACTGTCTGGCATTCACCACGTTGCCCCAGGTGAACGTCAGCGAATTATAGCTCGCGTTGCCGGCTGTTATATCGGATTTTGCGAGCGGCATCACATCCTTGTCATCGCTGCAACTCCAGAAGGCGGCGGCAAAGACGGCGGCTGCCAACAGTCCGAAAATCTTATATCGTTTCATATTGTCTGTTCTTTATAAATCAGATTATCAGTCTCCTGATGTGGAGCTCTGAAAAGGAGTGTACTCGGTGTTGAACGTATATGTCAATGTGACATATTTGCCGCTTCCGTCTCCATAATAAATGTATGCGTAGTTGAAAACGATGTATCCGCTGTTACTGTCGTCCTCTATCAGTTGCATGTAGCATCCGTCATTCTCAAACTCAAGCATGTCGATTTCGGGATACGTGACTCCGTCCGGGCTCCAGTATGGGAACTCGTTGGTGGCAGTGTCGTAGAGGAACCAGCCGGCGGAATAAGGCTCGCCCCAGCCTTTGTCGGCCCATACGGTCTTATTGTCGATATAATTCACCGTCGGAGTGAAGTTTGTCCAGCCGTTGCCGGGAGTACTCATCTCAAATTTCAGGTCAAGACCCGAACCGAAGAAGTCGGGCAATTTGAATGTGTTGGTGCCGTCGAGATAATAGAGTTTGGTCTTCATTTCAGGATAGATGTCGCCTGTGTTAAGGGTCACATCGTTAGATACCGGAATCCACGCACCCGACACCGTGACGTCAATCGACAGAGAGGGCGTGCCTGCCGAGTATGGAGAAGTAGCGTCCTCGGGTAATGCCAGTGAGATTGTGCCGCTCGACTTGGATGCCATATTCTCTATGTCTATAAAGAACTGCTTTGTCTGCTCGTTGGCCGCAAATTCGACTGTCGAAGGGACAGAGACACCTTCCGGAGCACTTACCACATTGATGTCTACCGTAGCTGCCTGATCCGACTTGCTCCGGCCGATGGTGATGGGAATCAGGCGACTGTCGTCCGGGCCGACAATCAGACTCGATGCTGTTTCACCAAAGTAGACACCCATGCAGTCGGGGGCCGTGTCGGGACCCGGCTGCCAGTCGTCGCTGTCGGAACAACCTGTGGTTGTCATCATGAGCGCCGAAACGCATAAGGATGCAAAAATATATTTTTTCATTGTTGTGTCTTTTTTAACGGTTGGTTATTCGGTCCAGAGAGTGGGGATGGCACGTGTGGGATCCGGATTGAGAATCACCGTCTGGTTGAGATCGCGCACGCGGTCGCAGATATACATATTGCACCAGGGCGCCACGGCATCGGGATAGGAATTATAACGGTAGATCTCAGGGTGATTCGTTCCTGGATAACCGCGTTCTATGGCAAGTTCGCGGCGCTTGTAGTCGAACCATACCTGGCCTTCGCCCCATAGCTCGACACGCTTCTGAATCCAGATTTCATTTACGACATCCTCAAGCACCGGGCTGTCGATGGAATAGGTGGCGCCCTCCTTCATGCGGTAAGAGTTCATAAACGACTCAAGGGCGGCTTTCCCGGCTGCAGGGCCGTCACAATATGCCAGCGCCTCGGCCTCGATCAGATACATTTCTTCAACACGCATCAGGGGCACACTCACGGCGTTGCCTATCGATGGCGTAGTTCCGTTGCCGCTGGCCGGACGGAACTTGAAGCCGGCATAGGCATTGAATTTACAGAATTCTCCGTAATTGTAAGTAGTCACTTTTGCAAAACGCGAATCAAATTCCGCCTGTTTCTCGGAATCGTCGGTCATAGCGGAGAACTCGGGGTCTACCCATGTGTCACGACGCCAGTCGTCGGGGTCAATTTCTGCGTAAAGACGCGCGTCAATGAGACGATAGGCGCGGTATTCGGTCGACTCACTCATTCCGTATGTAGCCTCGGGGCAATGGAACGAAACCCATCCCTTCCATGTGCAGTCTTTGGCCAACCAGTTCTCCGGCGAGATGATAATGGCCCACATCCACGACTGGTTGGGTGTATTGAAGCCGGAACTTTTGTCATACCATTGCGATTCGGTGAGGGGCGTATAACCCTCGTTGATTGCCTTACGGGCATAATCGGCAGCAAGACGGAAACACTCCGTCGCCGACTTTATGCCGAGCGAAGGCAGATCGGCGTATTCCTCATTCGAATCGCTGGCTATCTGCTTGGCGAGGTCCTCCGGATAGCGGGAGAAACGAGAGCCGAGTTCGAGCCAGAAGCGCGCGTGCAGGCCGTAAGCCACACCCAGCGACGGATTATCCTTCGACGTAACGCTATGGTAGTCCTTCATGTAAAGCTCGGCCTGAAGCAGATCGTTGTTTACGAAACGATAGAGTTGATAGAACGGAGCTCGGGGCGTCCTTCGGCTTTCGGCCTCGGTGGTGTTCTCGGTAATGAGCGGAACGGTGAGCCCCCAGATGCCACGCTGGTCGGCAGAGCGGTCGAGCGCCTCTACATATGTGTGCTTGTATTCAAAAGTACGCGCCAGGTCGAAGTAAAGCATGCCGCGCAGAGCGTAAGCCGCTCCCCGGAAATAGGCATCGTCACTCTCAGGGTCGGTGTCGCAGATTTTCAGGGTAGAGTTGGCACGGCTGATCTGGTAATAGCTGCGGTCCCACCACAACCCCTGATTATAGGAATTGCCCAGCGACACCTGCGAATTATAGTAGTTGTAATAGTCCCATTCATTATCGTTGACAGGCATATCGGCTGTCATGGCGTCGCGCCATGTCATGAATGTCATGTATCCGATATCGTAAGCCTGATCACCTCCTGCGAGGAAGTAGCTTATCATTGCACCGGCAAGTTCCGCCTTGTCGACATCCTTGATCTGCTCCTCTGTGAAAGTGCCGTTCTCCGGGAATGCTTCCTCAAGGCATCCGGAAGTAGCAAATGCCGTGAGGACAATAGCTGCATATGATATGGAATGTCTTATTATTTTTTTCATCATGAGAATCGTAAAAGGTTAGAACTGTATTTGAACACCGCCCGAAATTGTGCGCATAGGAGGCCAGCCGCCATAGGAGCCCTGAGTAAGGCTGGAACGCGGGTCGAAACCGTCACGCTTGGTCCAGTACGCCACATTCTCGCATACGCAGAACACTCGCAGTTTCTCCATTTTCAGACGCTGTGCAATACCGCGCGGGAATGTATAGCCGACAGTGAGGTTGCGGAGTGAAAGATAGCTGGCATCAGTGAGAAACCGGTCGCTGAGAGCGGCCCCGTAGACATCTGAATAGTAGAACATCGGGATTGACGTGGAGGGATTTTCGGGAGTCCACGATTTGAAGATGTCTCGGTGCAGACCTGCGCCGATAAGAATGTCGGTCGGGGCACTCATCAGTGCCTGATATCCGTAATCCCACTTTTTACCTCCGATTGAATAGTTGAACTGGGCGGCTATATCGACACCCTTGAAGTTGACCGAAGTATTGAAACCGCCGAACAGCTTAGGCATCGCATTTCCGCACAGGAAGTAACTGCCGTCGGAATATACGGTAGTGTTTTCGGTGGTACCGTCATCATTTTTCTTCAGGAAGAGCGACTCTCCGTTTTCATTGACACCCATAAAGCGCTTTGTATAGAACGTGTACATCGGCAGGCCTTCCCCATAGAAGAAGGTTCCGTCGGTATAACCACGGTGTCCATCCATAGTCAGGCCGGCCTTTGCCTTGGGGATATAGTCAATGCGGTTGACTTGCCATGCCATATTCAGCCCGAAGCTCCACGTGAAATCCCTGGTTGCGATAATATCGCCGTCGAGATTGAGCTCGATACCGGTGTTATGCATGTCGCCCACATTATCGTAATACCCGCTGTAGCCGATCTCGACAGGGGCCGACAGCCACAGGAGCATATCTGTCGTCTTGCGGTAGTAGTAATCGATTCCGCCACGCAGACGGCTGTTGAAGAGGGTGAACTCGAAGCCGGTGTTGAAGTTGCCGACCTTCTCCCATGTGATGTCGCGCTTGCCCTTGGAATAGAACGAGAGAGCTACATTGTTATTGTTGTTGCCTATGGCGTAGGTATCGGTATAGAGGAACGGATCTATGCCGTCGTTACCCTGCTCGCCATATGAGGCTTTGAATTTAAGCATGTTCACCATGTCGCTCTTCGGGAACCAGGACTCTTTGGTGAGAATCCATGCACCGCCGACGCTCCAGAAGTTTCCCCAGCGGTGGGCGGGATGGAAATTCGACGATCCGTCGCGACGGAAACTGCCTGAGAAGAAATAGCGGGTGTCGTAGTCATATTGTGCACGGCCGAACCACCCTTCCACGTTATAAAGACCCTTAGTGGAATGGGGGGTGCCATAGATGATGACGCCGCTAAGCTCGGAGTTCTGGTTATAGTCACCGAACATACTGCCCTCGCCGTCCAGATAAGTGGTCTGCTGTCGCGAATATTCATGGCCCAGAAGTATATCTACGTTGTGCATTCCGAAGGAACGGTTGTAGTTGAGCAACTGCTGGAAATTGACATCGGTAGTACGGCCGTGACTGACGATGGTGCTTCCTCCGTCAGCTACCGAGTAGCCATAGTCCGGATTATAAGTACGCTTTTGGCGGTATTCGGTGATATATACCGAACCGTTGACCGTGAGCTTGAAGTCATTCAGGAACGTCAGATCGGCGTATCCCTGAATATTGAACGCATTTGAGCTGTTGTGATTGATATCCAGAATATCGGACTGAATAGGATTGCCGTTCATCTCGGGATAACGTACAACACCCACGTCGTTGTTGCCGTAATCGTAACGTTTCCCGTTGCGGTCGTACAGGATATCGCCGTTACCGTCGCGGATATAAAGCGGGTAAATCGGTGCGACAGTATAAGGCGTGCCGAGCACCTCGCCCAGATTGTCGGAGTTGGTGTTTGTGTAGCCGGCATTGGCACCTATCTTCAGAAAGTCGTAGGCCTGATAATTTGCCTTGATGCGTGCGTTGATACGCTCAAGGTTTGAAGAGGGAGTGAGGCCTTTGTTGTTGAGATAGCCCAAAGTGGCCATCAGCGAATATTTTTCGTTGCCACCTGTGATGTTGACGTTGTATTCCTGACGGAAACCGTTGCGGGTGCCTTCTTTCATCCAGTCGTCAGGATATAGGGTATAGACCTCGTTGCCCGACACCACACGGTTGCCGAGGACGGCATGCGGGTTGAGCCGGCCGTTGGTACCGATGAGGAATTCACCCTTGGGAACATCGTATACCATGTAACCGAGTCCCTGACGGGAACTTGGAAGACTAAGGGTGTTGTTGGCCTGGATATGCGCCTGCCCGAACGGCATCGCATTCTCCTGACGATACATATAATTATTACGAAGAGCCATATAGTAGGCTTCGTAGTATTCGCCCGGATTGTCAATGATGTCATACTCGGTGCGGCCGTTGGTATTGACTCCCCACTTCGCGTCGACGGTGATACTGGTTTTGCCGCGCTTGGCACTCTTGGTGGTAATCATGATTACGCCGTTGGCGCCCCTGGCCCCGTAGAGCGCATTGGAAGCTGCGTCTTTCAGTACAGTGATATTCTCGATGTCGGCAGGGTTGATGTCGTTTAGATAGCCTGAGTAAGGCAGCCCGTCAAGTACGATAAGGGGCTGATTGTTGGCATTCAACGAACTGAAACCACGCACTCGTATTTGGGGGGTGGCATCCGTGGCCATAGAGTTGGACTCGGTCATCTGCATGCCGGCCACCCGGCCGCTGAGGGCATCGATAGGGTTGTTGGCCTGCTGCTGCGTTATTTCGGCGGCCGACACCACCGTGGCTGAACCGGTGAATGCTTCGCGCTTCTGCTTGCCGAAAGCCACTACTATAAGCTCGTCAAGCTGGTGCGAGGTAGAAGTCAGATAAATCTTCATCTCGGATTGTGCGGTCAGCGTTTCCTTTGCAAAACCCACGTAAGACACTGTTATAGTCTGATGCTCAGCTGTCAGACCGCTGAGCTGGAACCGACCGTCCAAGTCGGTTGCCACGGCCTTTTTGGTTCCCTCGACAAGTACGACAGCGCCCGTCAGAGGCTCGCCGTTCTCTTTGTCAAAAACCTGTCCCGTGACTTGCGTGACTTGCGCCGCGGCATGGCACGCCAGAAGCGCCACCAATGCCAATAATAGCGTTAACTTCCTCATTAGAGTGAAACAGTTTAATAATGTGATTGTTAGTTTCGGACTTATTTTTAGAGGAGAGTCAGGAGGAGAGAGGATAACGGCCTATTCCCGGCAGGACTATTTTATGTCGACATCGACATACGCCGGGAACAGACGCAACGGGTCAAAGAAAAGGGCACAGCTCTCGACAATGGTCTGACCGGATAGGCTGACTGTCCCCGAGAACTTCTGGATGCCGTTGACGTTGACAGTGACAGGTTGCGCAAGGTCAACAAGGTCGCCGTTCAGGTAGATGCGCACGCGGCCACTCGTCGCGTTGGCATACGACTTGTCGATACCGATGTTCACTGTACCGGTGGGCGGTGTCACAGGTTCATTGACCGTGAGAGTCACATTCCGTACTTCGAGATCGATGTTGTTGCCGTTGATCTCCATTTCATACGCCGTGCGCGCCATAGGGTCGCTGCGGTCGTCCGAGGGTTCGAGAATGCGTATGTTATAGAATGCGTCACGATAGCGGCGCGCCTCCCCGTTGATGTCGCCCATGCCGAAATTCTCATAGTGGAAATATGCCGGGGTGGCCTTGCGTGTGTATCCGACAAGCCATGGAGTGGTCTTTGTATAGTCGCAGGAATGACCGACACCGTCCTCAAGCTCAACCTTGTGTACATAGTAGCCCGGATGCGCCGACTCAAGACCGTTGAGAATGTCGTCAACACGCTTGGTTAACAGATCGCGGGCATAGCTGGCATCAAGTGCTCCGGTATGGAGAGTAAAAGCGATGTTGGCAAGATTCTCTGGCGGGCAGTCATAAAGGAACTCCCCTCCGGCGATAGGGCCCGCACCGGCCAGATAATCGGGATAGAACGAAGCGAGACGCTGCGAGCCGTAAGCTCCCTCTGAGATACCAGCCACATAAATTTTACGCGGATTGATGTTGTCCTGAATCAATGCCTGACGCAACATCTGTTCCCACTTGGCCTGCTTGGATGGCTGGAACCAACGTGTACCCGTACCGCCCTGCGGGCTTCTTGGCGCAAAATATGCCGAAGGGCCGTCGTTGAATGTCTGGGCCCAGCTCAGACATGTGGTCCATTCCAAATTGGAATCAGAACCTGAGCCGTGGAGAAAGAGGAAAAGAGGATACCCGTCAGACGGGAGTTCGCCCTTGGAACCATAAAACACGGCCATATTACCCTCGGGAACCTTCCAGACAGCATCGGGAGTTGAGACGTTCCCCCAGTCGCCGAGTTTATAATGCGACGTCAGCAGCGGCAACCGTTCGTCCGATGTGCGCTTCACGGCGGTGCGCCAGAGATCCCAGACGTAACCGGCAGCCTCAGTAACTTCAGCAGCCGTTAGAGGCGATTCAGCTGTAAACGGAGTCTCGTTGCCCTTCAGTCCGCTGACAAAGTGGTCAAGCACCGCCTGGCGGTCGAGTCCGAATTTGGTAACTACGGCTGACCCGCCCGGATTCTCCGGAGTTACGGGGTCCGGGTCTTCGTCATGGGTCGACGAACAGGATACAAACAAAAAACAAGTGATAGCTACAGCCTGCACCCATTTCATATTCCAGTTTATCATATCGAAATCTTAGCTTAAGTATATTATCATCATGCTTAACTTGTCATCTAACTCCAACGTTCTCAATGGAGAGTATCTTTTTATCGTGGTATTAGTATTGAGGAAAATACTTCTTATCTCTTTTTTTTTCTCTGCAAAATTACTGAATTTTTGGAATTCCACAGAATTCAAATTGGAATTTTTTTCCTAAATTTGCGCATGTCATACTTACATTATTTGTCATGAAAAATTTCCATATCTGTGCTCCGGCACTTGTTTTTGCCGGAATAATGATGGGGGCATGCGGGAATCATGCCTCCGAGACCGACTGCCCGACAGATGACGATGTCATACTGCACGCCTGGTCTTGGTCGTTTGACACTATCGCCGCCAATATGCGGCAAATAGCCGATGCCGGATATGCCTACGTGCAGACGTCGCCGGCCAACACCTGCTACGTGGGCGAAGGAGGCGGAATGGCTCTTTTTTCCGAGGAAGGTGATTCGGTCAGGGGTAAATGGTATTACTATTACCAGCCCACCGACTGGAAAGTCGGCAACTATATGCTCGGCTCGCGCGACCAGTTCAAAGCTATGTGTGATTCTGCAGCCAGATATGGCGTAAAGGTCATTGTCGACGTCCTCCCCAACCACACAGCTATCGACACCGCTGCTGTTCTGCCCGGATTGCTACAGGCGGTCGGCGGACGCGAGAACCTCTACCATGCAAACGGATTTACCCCGATCACTGAATGGAACGACCGCCTGCAGTGCACAACCGGCGAAATGGGCGGTCTCCCTGATGTCAATACCGAGAATCCCGATTTCCAACAGTATTATATGGCATATGTCAATGACCTTCTTTCGCTTGGTGCACGAGGTTTCCGCTACGATACGGCCAAACACATCGGGCTTCCGAGCGATCCGACCGACCCCAAAGCCGAACGCAACAATTTCTGGGATGTGGCAACCGGACGCGAGGATGTCAACGGAGTGCGTCTGGCGATGCCTGCCGACAGCCTGTTTATATATGGCGAGGTCCTTCAAGACAAAAACGTCAAAGAAAAAGAATATTCCGAATACATGCTTCTGACGGCAAGCAATTACGGACATTCTCTCCGCAAGGTGCTCGAAGCCGGAAGCGCCAAAGCTGACACTCTTGACAACTGGAGACACCCGGCCGAACCGGCGAAACTCGTTACATGGGTCGAATCGCACGACACATATTGCAACGCCAATGAATCAGCCGGCCTGTCCGACGAGCAGATTCGCATGGGATGGGTATTCCTGACAGCTCGCCAGCACGGCACACCGCTATTCTTCAGCCGTCCGGCAAACAGCACCCGTGAAAATTACTGGGGCAACAACCGCATCGGTGCACGGGGCAATGACGAGTTTTTCAACCCCGAAGTAGTGGCTGCAAATCATTTCCGCCGCGCCATGCATGGCCAGCCCGAGCAGCTTTTCACAAGTGAGAACGGGGCAGTGATGGAAGTCGCCCGAGGCAACAAGGGAGCCGCCCTCATCAACTTCTCCGACAAACCGCAGCCTGTAAACATGACTTCGACACTTCCCGACGGTGTCTACACCGACCGCGTGCACAACGCCTCGTTCACCGTATCCGACGGCGTAGTCAAAGGCGAAGCCGCCCCCCTCACCTCCTACATCTTAATAAAATAAAATTCGGCCAACAACAAATTTTTGTCATTCCGAATTGCGAAAAGCATTACCTAAAGTGTAAATAGATAACGAGAAGGAGATAAACACTAATCGCAAAATCGATGGTGTTTATCTCCTACTTTCACTTTTACGGTCTATCAAACGACCGTTAGTTGTTTCATTTCTTTAATAGTTTTAGAGTTTTTGTTTTTGGATGAGAAGTCTTAAGAATATAGCAGCCGGTGGGAAGGTTGCTTAGGTCGAGCGAATCTGTATTGCAGGCTTCCGACATAAGCATCCCGGTGGTTGAATATACCCATAGATACTTAACTACTTCTGATAGTCGGATGCAACTTCCAATATAAGAAACCGTTATTTCATCCGAAGAAACATCTTCAATAGCCGATGTTCGAATCTGTTCAAGACGCTCCAATACCAATGTATCAGTTATGTAGTCGGTTGAACATATGGTGTCGGTGCATATCGACTCACCAAATTCATTTCGGGCTGTCACTGTAAGGTATTCACCCCATCCTATTTCATTAGAGGCCCATATAGTCTGCTCTGGGTTTTCATTGAGGAAAACACCCTCATAGAAGTCAGGAGCACTGAATAAACCGCTCCCTGAAACAAATATTTCGTACCAGAAAGCTCTTTCCCCGACAATATCCAATTCAAAAATGCTGTTACTTGTCGCACGGTCTTTTTCCCAGTCATATTCGAAACATTTATATCCAGCATAGACTATACGCGGAATAGAGGGTAACAATGCCATTGAGAATTCAATAGAATCTTTTATTATGGAGCTGGAATACACTATTTTGAAGTGGTGGATTTTGGAATACAATTCAGAATCGAAAGTTGTATTGCATTCATGCCATTTTAACGAGATATCCTGAGGACTGAAACGGAAAGTAGAGCCACCGTTCGCTTCGGCTATAACAGTGGAGTATTGATCATTTTTTTTGACATACAAAGACCACTTGCTATTAATCCGATTCTCGTCTATACTAAAATCAATGGGATCTCCGCCTTCTATTATTTTGCTGAAATCCATTTTTTCATCTTCTCTGAATCCTGAAATT
>CAZAZA010000092.1:0-12061 GCA_964489495.1 uncultured Bacteroides sp. | reverse complement strand
TACAAATTTTCTGCGAATTAACAGGCGTTTACACTTGGGATTATTTCAATCCGTGCTGTTTCAACTTGTAAACAAGCGTTGTGCGCCCTATGCCGAGCAACTTTGCGGCTTGCGTCTTGTTGCCTTCGGTCTTCTCCAGAGCCTCTATAATTCGTTGGCGTTCCGCGTTGGAATCCCGTAGGCGCAGGCTGTCGGTCACTTCCGGTGACGAGCGGCTTATTGGAAGATCGGATGCAGTTATGACTCCACCATCTACATTGCGGGCCGCGACATTGATAACGTTTTTCAACTCTCGGATATTGCCGGGCCACTCATGCTGTTTCAGCGTCTTGACAGCCGAGGCATCGAGGCGTTTAGGTGGCTCATGGTGTTCTTCAGCATACTGTGCGAGATAGAACTCGGCTACCGGCTGAATGTCCTCCGATACCTTTCTGAGCGGTTTGACAGTTATGTCCATCTCCCGGAGAGTGAAGAAAAGGTTTGACCGGAAGGTTCTGTCGCTTACCTTCTCTAGCAGTTCCGGCTCTGCGGTGCAGATTACTCGGACATCAGGGTGATCTTCGCTAAGAATATGCAACACGACCGATTGCTTGTCGAAGTTGAGCAGATGCACGTTTTTGAGAATAATCGTACCTCGGGCCGCTTTCTTGAAGTAGCCTCCGATACGGTTATACATCTCGCTCTTTTCAGAGTCAGGTTTATGTTCGCCGACAAGGGCGGCTCCACCTGCCTCAATTACGATGAGAGGTTTGTCGGTACGGTTGCTCTGGCGGAATATCTCCCGTGCAATCTGTTCCTTGCCCATGCCGCTTTCACCGAAGATAATCACATTCGCCTCCGCCGAGGCAATGCGGGTGATTTCTCTTTCGATGCGTTGGAACTCCTTGCTTGGACGGTGGATCAGCTCATTGTCAGGGGATACGGAATCAATATCCTGGATGTACTTTTGCACCTTTTCCACAAGCTGTTTGTCGATAGCCGGACGCTGAATGACATCGACGGCTCCGCCATCACGCATCACCGAGAGAATATCCACGGCATTAAAATTGTCCACTATGGCAATGACAGGGAATTTGTAGCCCTCGCGCTTTTGCCAGTTGATTAACTCCTGCGCCGTGCCGCCGGTGAATTTCATCGCCGCGACTACGACAGCTCCCGGTGGCAGTTTCGCCACCTCGTCTTTTGCTGCGCCAACATCCTCCGCAATAATCGGGTCATAGCCAGCCTTAGTCAAAAGACCGGCCATTATCCTGCTGTCGTAGGTTGACGCATCAACAATTAGAACCTTGTTCATGCAAGTATTTATTAAAAATATAGTTAGAAACAACTCTATGTTGTTATGAAAGAGTATCATTAGAAACGAAAACCGATTATAATGGAGCCATTCTCCATAGAATTTACGAAAGTATATCCATTTGCAAAATAATATCCGCCATCTACCCGCAAGACAGCCGATGCAAACAATGATTTATGGTTGTATGTCAAAGACATCTTGCTGTGGCAGTTCAATGATAAGGAATGTTCTCCATTATCTGACGGAATTCTGTTATCTTCATATATTTCAGTATGTTTATAACCAAGTGTCGGAAGTATTGTAATGTTGTATAGCCAATTGTGAGGCATGGCCAAATTGTATGAATAGCCGCCTGATAGTGTAAAATCCATATGGTTATATTTATGATACTTGATTACAGAAATATCAGAATTTACTATGTCATTCTGAGATATTATTTTGCTAAAATCCATTTCTATTTTATGATTTTCCAGACTGATTCCGGCAATCCAAGAACCACAGGAGCGTAACTGATATTTTGAATAACAGTAAGCCGCTGCATGAGAAAATTTGCGATTATTAAAGAAATAATACAGATTGAACATTTTGGAAATATGATTCCTTTTGTCAATACGATGATTGGTATAGTCTGCCAAATCAGTATTGCCGGCGTACCTTATGTATGTATCGCCTTCGGATTTTGTTGAAACAAATTCTGCATAAAAACGGGCACAGGTAAATGAGATACTAAATGTCTTGTTGTCATTGTTATTCCCGCTTATTAGTTTATTTATATTCCATGTATAGCCAATCCCAACGGCCATAAAATTCAAATTAAGGCCTATATCTGAATTAAGATCGGTAGATAGCACGAGAGGCTTTCCCCGAAATTTATAAGCATAGGTCTGGTGCCAATTATGACTGTGTAAATACACTTTCCAATTATGACCGGTACCTCTGACATAGGTGGTATCATAAGAATTGAACACCCTATCTCCCCAATTATATACTTTGCGGCAGAAATCCAGAAATTTAGGGTATTGAATTCGGTTGTCATTTATATTGAAATTCGCCTGTCGTAATTGCTGGAACCATGTATCTTTCCGTTGTGATACAGCTTCATTGCACTCATCGGGTTGCTGCGCTTGGGCATCAATTATGGAACCCATTGGTACGAGCACTAAAAGTATATGTAACAAGTTTTTTATAATCTGTCGCATATCCCTTATATTCTCGGTGAGAAGAATTTGGGCTTGAATACTATATCGGCACGTAACATGGTGCTATGATGATTATAGTCAATCAAACTTTCTGCATAGCCAATGTATAATTGAGCAAATAACCAAAGATTGGTCTTTTTATGTAATTGCCAACTTACTTCCGTCATTATATTGAACTGTAACCCTTTGCTTTTCTCTATTGTAAAACCGGCCATGAGCTTTCTGTTGACAGTCTGTATTTCCGTACCTAAAGAGAAAATGCCTTTGTACTTAACAAGGTCTCGGTTGTTGCAACCATCAACTATCGGTATCCATATCTTTCCGAACACTCTGATTCTTTCTGTAACATATAGATTGCCGCTTAAAGCAATTCTGTTCCAGCTTCGGCTGGCATCTCCGTCACGTCCGTTGCTTTCATGCTCGATTATAAGTGAGGTGGAGCCTAAGTATCTGTCCCCGCGATAATACGGTTTTGTCCATGCTATACCGGGATTGAAATTTATATCGCGCATAGGGAACGAATCCTCAAATACATTCCAGAAAGCCACCTGTGTATATATCAGAGAAAGATATGTGTCCCACGGGAGCGAGGCGGTTGTCAGTCTGAACGCCAATGACACCTGAAACTTGGCATCGGAGTTGTGCTTTGTCGGAATTTCGGACAATGATGTACCCATAACGATGTAATTGTCTTTGTAAAGGCTAAAATATGGCGCGGTGTTCAATTCCCGGCGCATACTGTCTGCCATTGAAACACCCGAAGGCTCGACGGATATAAGCTGTCCGAAGCATTGTGGGGGTGTCATGGCTATGAAAAATACAAATGTTATAATCAAAACCGGTATCATTGTCAATTCTTGGTTTATCTCGGTTAGGGTGGTGAGTGTCGCCTCCAAAACGGCACTGGCATTTCTGGTATCACAGTGTCAATAATAGCGTTCATGATAGATGTATAATGATAATTCCTTGTTGTCGTCAAAGCTGATATTGCCTTCTCGCGCCAGCCATCCGACAGCAGCATAGATTGCCTCCGACTCAAGCCCGGTGGTCTGTTTCAGTTCCTGTACGGAGAGTTTTCCTTTCTCGTTGAGTGTCCGCCAAATGATGCCGGACCAGATTCCAATCAAATCTTTATCCATAAGTCAGCAAATGTTTAAGTGTGCTCAATGCAATTTATATAACTGTTCTCTATAATCGGTCGGAGACATACCGGTCTGCGCTTTAATATATTTCCCAAAAGATGAGCTATTTGAGAAATTCAAAGCATACGCTATCTCTTTCAGCGACTTGGATGTGTGAAGAAGTTGATGAGAAATGACTTCTATCAGCTTTCTGTTTATCCAGAAGTTTGCCGTTTGCCCACTTACCTTCTTTATGATGGTTGAGAGATATTTGGGTGTAACACATAACATTGACGCATAAAAGCTAATTTGTCGTTCTCTTGTGATGTGTTCTTCGAGTAACGAGTTGAATTCCTGTGTCATCATTTCGCTTCTTGACAAGTGTTTCTGATTGTCACTCCGGAGCATGATATTTATGCTGATTTTGCCATCTTCAGTCAAAGTCTTTAGTGCTTCTAGCAAATCCAATGCAGACAAACCACTTGTGTCGAGCAGTGTTTCATATGGAATCATTGCGGGCGTTCCCTCTATTATAGAAAGGAGACGTGAAATGTCGGATGAAGTAACCATGACGTTTGGAATCAATTCCTTTTTTTATATGTGAATGCAGCCAATGCGCAGAATAATATTGCGAATCCTGACAAGGCGAGATATTGCGCCGAGAGGTCGGCGATGCCGGCACCTTTAAGATATACGGCACGCATTATCTCGATGAAGAATCTCGGAGGTACGCCATAGGTTATATATTGCGCCCATTGCGGCATAGAGGCTATCGGTGTAAAAAGTCCGCCCATAAGCTGAAATATCATTATGAAGGCGAACATCATGAAGATGCTTTGCAGAATTGTAGCCGATTTATTAGCAATCGTAACACCTAATCCCGACATTACAAAGCTAAACAAGACAGCTGCAAGATAGATGCTGCCAATGTTGCCGGCAGGTACAAGTCCATATACAAGCCACCCTATCAACATTCCGACCGTTATGACAAGTAAGCCCACCACCCAATAAGGTATCAGTTTCGACAATACGAAAGTCAGTCTTCCTACGGGTGTCACGTTCATGGCCTCGATTGTTCCTGTTTCCTTTTCACTTACAAGGTTGAGCGTTGGCAGAAATCCGCATATTATAATAATAAGCACAACCATCAACGCCGGTATCATATAATTGCGGAAATCGAGCGTCGGATTATAATAATTGAGTACATTGACCTGTGAGGCCGGTCTGTTTACGCCTGTTTCAGCCAACCATTTAGATACTGTAGCGGTGGCGGACTGGGCCGCATACCGCGAGCCGAGCATCCCTTTTGAAGCGTTGACCCCGTTGGCATCGAGCGACATCTGAGGATTTTCACCTTTAGTCAGATTATCGGAATAGCCAGCAGGAATAACCAAAATGGCATCCGCATCGCCGTTTTCAACGCTCTGCAATGCCTCGTCGTAAAGAAAATCGCAGGATTGCACGGAAAGATATTCGGAGGCATCCATGTCGGTCACGATCCGGCGCGACAGTTCCGAACGGTCATTGTCTACAACCGCGACGCTCACATTCTTCACATCAAGATTTGCCACCAGTGGAAGCACAAGCATGGCTACAAACGGCATCGCCACTATCACGCGTGGGATGAAAGGATTGCGCTTCATCAGCTGTATCTCCTTTTTGAGCAATATTTTAAGAATCCGTAGTTTCATGGCGTGTCAGTGTTTGGTGTTGAACTTTTTGATTGCAAAAAACAATACGACCAGAGTCATGGCTGAAAGGACCGCGACCTGTGTCATGACAAACGAAGCCGGCAGTTGCTGTATCATAAGCGTGCGCATTGCCGATACAAACCATCTTGCCGGAATTATACATGAGAACCATTGCAAGGCTACCGGCATATCCTCAATCGGAAATATCATGCCTGACAGCATCACGACCGGAAGCATGAACAAAACGCCAGACACGAGCAATGCCGTAACCTGCGTATTTACAAGGGTGGATATTAACAGGCCGAGTGCGAGAGCGAGAATTATGTATATAACCGACACCCATATCACGTTGAGAATATTCAACGACACCGGCAGTCCGAGAACCGCATACGCTATTATGAGCGTAAGTGTCAGGATTATGCACGACAGGATGAAATAGGGCACTAATTTTCCGAGTATGATGGTACGCGGCTTGACAGGCGAAACAAGGAGCAGATTCATCGTGCCGGTTTCCTTCTCGCTTACAATCGACACGGAGGTCATCATGGCGCATATCAGGATGAATATCATTCCCATTATGCCGGGCACGAAATTATATGCACTTTTCAACTGAGGATTGTAGAGAGTGCGCATCAGCACAGGAGGCTTCGCGCCGTCGGTAAGCACACTCTCCACATATCCTGTCGCCGTCTGCGCCATGCTTGTGTTGGACGCGTCGGCAATTATCTGATAATCAGTCTTGCCGTTTTCGCTTTTCAATATCACTGCGGCATCTACCTCACCTCTGCGAAGCATTGTTTCAACATCCTCAAAAGCCACAATACCTTTGAATGTGAAGTATGAGTTTGTCCGCAACTTCTCGATAATATTCCGTGAAGTATCATCATGTTTGTTTATCACGGCAACGACATTGACATTGTTGACCTCGGTGGATATGGCGAATCCGAACAGCAGCAACAACACAATGGGCATCACCAGAACAACTGTCATGGTGCGGGAGTCGCGTATCAGATGCAGCGTCTCCTTCTTGATCATTGATAAAAATACCGACATAGCTCTAATATCCTCTCTTTGCATCTTTCGCCACGATGCGGAACACTTCATCCATAGTGGCGGCATTATATTCTTTTTTAAGGTTTGCTGGGCTGTCCAATGCCTTTATCCGACCGTCAACCATAATGGATATGCGGTTGCAATATTCCGCCTCGTCAAGATAATGGGTTGTCACGAATATGGTCATACCTTGCGATGATGCCTTATATATAAGCTCCCAGAACCTCCGGCGTGTAACCGGATCGACACCTCCTGTCGGCTCATCGAGAAAGACCACATCGGGAGTGTGCATTGTGGCTGCTGAAAAGGCGAGTTTCTGTTTCCACCCGGTCGGAATATCCTTGACGAGCGTATTTCTCATATCCTCCATTTCAAGTGCGTGGAATACCTCATCGGATTTCATCTTGATCTCTTTGTCAGACATTCCGTATATG
This sequence comes from uncultured Bacteroides sp., assembly GCA_964489495.1. Taxonomy (GTDB): domain Bacteria; phylum Bacteroidota; class Bacteroidia; order Bacteroidales; family Muribaculaceae; genus Paramuribaculum. Next base: position 5,269 of record CAZAZA010000092.1, on the reverse strand, counting down.
GTCGAAAACAGCGTTAGATTTTCCTTCACAGTCAGGTCTTCATATAAGGAGAATTTCTGACTCATATATCCTATGTGCCTTTTTATCTGCTCGGCCTGACTCATTATGTCGAACCCCGCTACGGATCCAGACCCGGAGGTAGGATAACTAAGTCCGCATAGCATACGCATGGCGGTCGTTTTCCCGGCACCGTTGGCACCGAGGAATCCGAAAATCTCCCCTCGCCCTACATCGAAACTGATATTGTCCACAGCCGTGAAGCTGCCGAACCTTTTTACCAGATTCCTGACTGAAATTGCTAATCCATTATTCATTGTCGGCCAGTTTTATAAATAGATCCTCTATATCTCCCTTTGCGGGATATATTCTCACATCTGTAAGTCCCATGCCGGACAGTCTGCTGATCGTTGACGCAGGATTAAACCCGCTTCCGGCTACGAGATGCAATGTCGCACCGAATGTGTAACAGTTCTCAACCTCAGGCATGTTGCGCAGAGCTGTGAGCAACGGATACATCTCGCGGGCGGATGCGTTGTAGAGATTTTCTCCTATACCGTCAACAAGACCTTTTGGAGTATCAATATCAATGATATGCCCTTTGTCTATAAGGGCTATCTGCTCGCATCTTTGCGCCTCATCCATATAAGATGTTGACACGGCGATTGTTATGCCTTTCTCTTTCAATGTGGCAAGCATATCCCAGAACTCGCTGCGCGACACGGCATCGACTCCTGTAGTCGGCTCGTCGAGCAGCAATATCTTTGGTCGGTGGATAAGGGCACAGCCGAGTGCGAGTTTCTGTTTCATACCTCCCGACAATGCTCCTGCCATGCGGTCGGGGAATTTTGCCAACTGGTCGAAGAAAGGGGCTATAAGGTCATAGTTATCCTTGACGCTTACGCCGAACAAAGAGGCAAAGAAATGCAGATTCTCATTGACACTCAGGTCGGGATAGAGCGAGAAACGCTCCGGCATATATCCGATTTCCGCCCTTATCTTTTTGTAATCCTTCGCCACATCAAGTCCGGCCACTGTCGCCGTTCCGCTGTCGGGAGAGAGCAATGTTGTCAGAATCTTATAGAGCGTGGATTTTCCTGCGCCGTCCGGCCCGATAAGTCCGAACATCGTCCCTTCCGGAACCGAGAATGTAACATTATCAAGAGCTAGGATTTTACCGTAGCTTTTCGATAAGCCCTTTATGTCGATAGCGGCATTCATAGACGTACTTCTCCATATTGACCTAATTTCAGCCTACCGTCATTTTTCACGGCAATCTTCACGGCATAAACAAGGTTGGCACGTGAATCCTGTGTCTGGATGGATTTGGGAGTGAACTCGCTCTCCTGCGCTATCCATGTTATGATTCCCGGATACTCGTATTGTTCTTCGCCACCGAAGTCTGCTATTACTGTGACTTTTTGTCCGATTTTCAAACCGGCAAGCTGATTGGCGGTGAAGTAACTGCGGAGATATATGTCGTTTAGATTGGCAACCTTAAACAGCGGTCGTCCCGGCGATGCGAATTCACCCGCTTCGGCATATTTTGACAGCACAGTGCCGGTGATCGGCGAATGGATACTGCTTTTGAAGATCTGTTCGTTTATCTGTGCCATCTGATATTGTATTGCCACTGCATTGTCTGATATTGAGGTACGGCTCTTGCCGAGAGAGGACAGCAATGCGTCGAGCTGGGCGCGGAGTGTGCGGAGTGCGGCGTTGGCATCATCGCTTTGTTTTTGTGTGGCGGCTCCGTCGGCGAGAAGACGTGATATACGCGCGCATTCATTCTGTTGGTGCGCTATCTGCGACCGCAATGAAGCTGCCTGCGCCGCAATATCGGGCGATGAACTTTCTGTCGAAGACTGCTGGCTCCGAAGCTGCTTGTACTGGAGAGCAAGCATCGTGGTGTCAATCAAAGCCACACATTGACCGGCCTTTATGCTGTCGCCCTCCGAAATTCCTAACGAAAGGATTTTACCGTTGGTTTCAGCGGAAACTGTAACAGTCGTAGCCTCAAATATGCCCGTGGCATCATATTCCGGTTTGCTCTGGCAAGAGGCTAAAAGTATCGCCGCAACGCCATATATAAAAGTCTTTTTCATCTGTTGAGAATGTATTTCAGTTGATAAATGCTTTGTATGAGTTGTATTTCGTGATAGCTTGAGGTAAGACGGGCCTGATTCTCGTCGGTAATTTTAGTCAGGAGCGCGGTCGCGTCTATTACTCCGTTTCTGAGTTGTGATTCCGCCGAACGCCTTACATTTGCCCGCAGTTCCACAATGCGGGAGTCCTCTTTCATTATATCTTCCAGTTCGGATATGTGCGCGGTTTGCGAGGATGTCTGAAGGTTTGTATTGAAAAGGAATACCTCACGGTCGGCTACAATGCCGTCGTTTGCCAGCCGCAGTTTTCGCTCGCTGTTCTTTTTGGTGTAGAACGAGCCTATATTCCAAGAGACTTTGACTCCGGCAAGAACATTAAACGACATATCACGATTCATCATGCTCTTGAAGTAGTCATATCCGGGATAACCGTAATATGCCTGTGCGAATAGACCTATTCGGGGCATTACCGATGATTTTATGCTCCCAAGACGTGCATCATTGTTTTTAATACGTGCATCGAATAAAGCTAACTCCGGTCGTGCGGAAATAAGCTCTGACGGCATTGAGGATGAAGGTTTTGTGAGTTTCTCATCACTCATATCCGTACCGGTGAATATTCCGAGAAGCCGACGATTGCTGTCTGATATGCTTCGGGCTTGTGTTATCTGCTGCTGCACAGTCAGAAACTGAGCCTCCACCATGTCCACATCGCTTTGTGTTGCAGTTCCGTTCGTTTTCATTGAACGAAGCATTGCAAGGTTGCTTTCGAGCAGAGTGAGTGTCAGTTCTGCCTGTTTTATCTGTTCCTCCACAAGCTTGATACCGAAAAACAGATTCTCCACTCTTTCGCGTACTGCATAAAGCTCTACGTCAAGTGCTGCCTCCTGCTGTGCATTCTCACTTTCTGCAATCGTCCGGCTCGCTTTTGATGAACCTCCGTCCCAGATGGTCTGGTTCAAATCAACACCTACTTTATATTGCAGTTTGCCGAGCCCCTTCATGTCTGTGCCCATCTGGTCAAGCACATTTGAAAGTGCGTCAGGAAAAGAGGGTACAGCGTTCTGTACGGTTCCTTGCGCGTAGATACCTATCTGCGGAAGCCAGCTCTTGTTGATATCCGACAGGTCAATCTGTCGGCTCTGACGCAGAAGGTCATATTTCTGTATCAGCGGATAGTTCTCCTGTGCAAGTGCTACGCATTGCTCTACAGTCACATCGGCCGCCGCATACATGACGCAACATACCGAAAACAGGAGCGTTGTTATGTTTCGCTTTATCATGTTATATGAGATTGAGTTTCCCGAGTATTGTCTTTACATTCTCCTTCTTGCGCTGGTCGAGCAACGAGTCGAGACTCTCACCCGATGAGGCAAGCACACCGCTTAATATCGGCTCGGCAACAAACGGGAAAATGTTGAGCGAGATGATGTCGAGCAGGAGCATCTTGGCATCAGCATTGTTGCAGTTGCCGTTCTCTGCCTCTTGGTCTATTGCCTCTTGAAGATTGTTGAGAAGATCGGTTGCAATTGCAACCATGCCGCTCTTTGTATCCTCAACTCTTGCCGGATTGAGGTAAAGTTCGTTGAAGATGAATCGTGGCAGAAGTGGATTGGCTGCGATGAAATCGAAATGTCGTTCCACTCCTTGCTCTATTCGTTCTTTCAGCGGAAGCTCAGGATTGCCTATGGCGGTGAACATAAGTTCCTTCAGCTGTTCCATCTTTTCCGTGACTATTTTCTTGAACAGTTTATCTTTGGTTCGGAAATAGTAGTGGAACATGGCGTGCGTTACTCCTGCCGCCTCTGCAATAGAGGTGGTCTTTGCTCCGGAGTATCCTTTTTCAAGGAACTCTTTTTCAGCGGCCTGAAGAATCAAAGCCTCTGTGTCTCGTTGCTGGGTCTGTTGTTCTGTCATATCAACAATGGTATTTAATATAATTGACTAACACTCTTGTTAACGCAAAGGTATGGCGTTTTCTTGTAACCTCCAAATACAAATACAGCAATAACCCTAAAAAAAGAAATTTCCGACAATGAAAAAGAAAAAAGTTCCACAGCCTTATGGGTATGCTATGGAACTTACATTCTACAAATGCTTAATACCTACGGCGCGACTATCGTCTTGCCTCTTTGCTCTGCAAAAGAAACCTACGGATGGATTGGCATCGCAACCGCCTATGCTTATTCGAGAACTTAATGGTTCCTGCGGTCGCTGATGATAGCCGGGGCTTGCCGGTTCCGCCACCATAGACTCCTTTGAACCGGAGGATTGAGCCGGATTTTCTACCCGCTGTGATTGCTGTGCCGGTTCCTCCCCTTTGACTTCCTCGCCGTCCTTTTCATCGTGGTTGACTCCCATTCGGTCGTCCGGCACTTCGTGGGTTGGAGCAAGTTCAGCGGTAATCTTGCGGTCGAGGGCGGCAAGTTCGGATTTCAACGCTTTCAGTTCATCCTCCTTGCCCCAAGTCTTTGACACGATACTTTCAAGAGTCGGAACATCGGCTTTGAGTTTGGCCGTGCGTTCCTCATACTGGGCGATGATGCCGGGGATTTTCTCCAGAGCGTTTACGAAGTTCATACAGGCGGCATGGGTGTCGCTCATGGCGATGAAGCCATTGTTGAACTTGTATTTGTAGTTGCCTTCGACAACAAAGCGGTTCTGGACGCCTTCTCTACCGTCAACGACCGTCCGCTCGGAGATTATGCTTATCGGAAAGCCATATACCTCGCCAATGCGCTGATATTGGCCGTGAGTATCGGTACGCTGTGCCAGACCTTGAAGATGTATGCCCATGTTCTTCTCATCGGAGAGATTACAGGTGTCAATCGTGAGATTATTGACAGGGTTGCCGTCCTTGTCTCGTTGCACAACCGCCTCATACCGGGCATGGTCGGCTTTCATCCTCTCAATCGCCGCCTCATTGTTGGCAATGTCGTGGCTGATGGTCTGGAGTCTGAAACGGGAGTCTCCGATGCCCTTGTTGAAGGATTTGCGCTCACTCTCCAAGGCTGCTATGCGCTTTTCAAGTTTCGCTTTCTCCAAAAGGTCGGTATTTCCTGACAGTATAGCCATATACTCTGAGAAGTTCATGCCGTTCTTCTCGTCCATCGCACCCTCGTCGATGGTTCTCGCTCCGAGTGCGCCGGATTTGAGCTGGTCGATGA
>CAZAZA010000091.1:0-12214 GCA_964489495.1 uncultured Bacteroides sp. | reverse complement strand
GCTGGAACGGTACAGGCAAGCGTATCTCTATCAAAGATACCCGTGGCATCATCGACGACATCCTCAACGGCGCCATCCTTAAGGCTCCTACAAAGAAATTGCCGATCTTCGACTTCGAGATTCCGACCGAACTTCCCGGCGTAGATCCGAAAATCCTCGACCCGCGTGACACATACGCAAATCCTGAGGAATGGACTGTAAAGGCAAAAGATCTTGCAGAACGCTTCATCAAGAACTTCAAGAAGTATGAGAATCACCCTGTAGGCAAAGCCCTTGTGGCAGCCGGCCCGCAGCTCTAATTTCTCAACTGACATAAAATGACATGGCGCCTGCCGTTATCCCTGTCGGGAAACGGCAGGCGTTTTTGTCAGTTTTCCGGAAAATCGTTACCTTTGCAGTCGTTTTTGAAATTTTGGAGAATGATAGCAGTCAATAATTTGGGAATGCAATTCGGAAAGAGAATACTCTTTCAGGATGTCAACATGAAATTCACGCCGGGTAATTGCTACGGTATAATCGGGGCTAACGGAGCCGGCAAATCCACACTCATGCGCATACTCAGCGACCAGCTGACACCTACACATGGTTCTGTGGTTCAAGGGCCGGGCGAACGAATGAGTGTTCTTGAACAGGACCACTTTAAGTTCGACGAGTTTACCGTCATGGACACAGTGCTCCAGGGGCACACCGTGCTATGGGACATAATGCGTGAAAAGGATGCCCTGTATGCCAAACCCGACTTCTCGGATGCTGACGGAATACGCGCATCAGAGCTTGAAGAAAAATTTGCCGAGTTGGAGGGCTGGAATGCCGAAAGCGACGCCGCAGCACTTTTGAGCGGACTAGGAATACGCGAGGAGCGCCATTATATGCTTATGAAAGACCTGAGCGGAAACGAAAAGGTGAGAGTCCTTCTGGCTAAGGCTCTTTTCGGCAACCCTGACAATCTGTTGCTTGACGAGCCCACAAACGACCTCGATCTTGATACGGTGGCATGGCTTGAGGACTATTTGTCGAAATTCGAGAACACGGTTCTCGTTGTATCTCACGACCGTCACTTCCTTGATTCGGTATGCACTCATACGCTCGACATAGATTACAACAAAATGCAGCTTTTTGCCGGCAACTATAGTTTCTGGTACGAATCGAGCCAGCTTGCACTGAAGCAACAGCAGCAGGCAAACAAGAAAGCTGAGGAGAAGCGCAAGGAGCTTCTTGAATTCATACAGCGATTCTCGGCCAACGTGGCCAAATCAAAGCAGACTACTTCGCGTAAGAAGATGCTTGAGAAGCTTAATGTCGAAGAAATTCAGCCTTCGTCGCGCCGCTATCCCGGCATTATTTTCACGCCTTCGCGTGAACCCGGCAATAAAATACTCGAAGTCAAGGGCCTTACGGCATCGGTCGACGGCGAGGTTTTATTCCGTGATGTCAATTTCCAGATAGAAAAAGGTGATAAAGTAGCATTCTTGAGCCACGATCCCAGAGCGATGACAGCGTTGTTTGAGATTATAAACGGTCACCGTAAAGCAGATGAGGGTACTTACGAATGGGGACAGACAATAACTACGGCTTATCTGCCGCTGGACAACTCGCAGTTTTTCAATACGGATATCAACCTGGTTGACTGGTTATGCCAGTTCTCAGATGATTCTTCAGAAATCTATCTCAAAGGTTTTCTTGGCAAGATGCTTTTCTCCGGAGAAGAGGTGCTTAAAAAAGCCTCGGTGCTATCCGGAGGTGAGAAGATGCGGTGCATGATTGCTCGCATGATGCTCAGAGATGCCAACACCCTTGTTCTCGACTCACCGACCAACCATCTCGATCTTGAGTCAATCCAGGCTTTCAACAACACGCTCAAAGGCTTCAAGGACAACATACTGCTTTCAAGCCACGACCACGAGTTTATTCAGACTATATGTAACCGTATCATTGAATTGACTCCTAACGGCATTATCGACAAGCTGATGGACTATGACGATTATATCACTGACGAGAAGGTCATAGCGGCCCGCGAACGGCTTTACAAAGCGTAATTACAAATATCCTCAAAATATGGTAAAGCATATAGTTGTATTCACACTGACAGGTACACCGGACGAGAGGCTCGCTTTAAGCCGGAGCTTCCGAGACGCATTGCTTGCGCTACCCGAAAAGATAGAATGTCTGGAGTCGATGGAAGTGGGTATTAACGAGAATCCTTCCGAATCAGCCGACATAGTGCTTACGGCCATAGTGCCCGAGATGTCGGACGTAGCGGTTTATGCCGGGCATCCCGAGCATGTCAAAGCAGCCGCGCTGCTCAAAGGCCACGTGGCTGCCAGATGCTGTGTCGACTATAAAGTAGATTGAATTTCAGTAATTTATAATCGGAGTCGTGGGCAGGATTTCTGTCTGTGGCTCCGATTCTGTTTTTAGAAGTTCGCCGGTAGGGGAGTAGTATAGGTACACATCAGGATATTTGTCTTTCTCCATCTCAATGAGATAGAAAGATATATCGTTACGTTCATAGAAATCAATGTCGTCAACTGACCAGTCGGCGTATTCTCCTTTAGAGAGAGATGTGATTACGGCCGCCGGCAATTTGGATTCGACGCGGCCGTATTCGGTCTCTGTCATTTGCCATTTCGCGTTGTTGTCAAACCATGCTTCCTTCTCAAAACCATTGTATTTGAAGTCGGCAACGATGTAGAGGCCCTTGTACTGCCATTCTACACGTCCGACATTCGGATAGAGTTGTGTAAGCGCAGCCGCATAAGCTGCGTCAACGTTAAGCTGGTTGTCGTCCTCGCTGCAACCCGCAAAGCCTATACAAATTAAGGCGCAGAGTAAATATATAAATAAAGAATTCTTCTTCATACATATATAACACTCCGCGCCGCGAATAGTTAGAGCGCGTGCAGTTTTGCTATGGCATCCATAGGGTCTGGGGCTGAGAATACATAATTGCCTGCGACAAGAATGTCGGCGCCACCTTCAGCCAGAATTTTCCCTGTCTCAAGATTCACGCCACCGTCAATCTCTATTTCGGCCTTTGATCCGGAAGCTTTGATTAGTTCACGCATCTGCGTCAGTTTGTTGACAGTGTGAGGAATGAACTTCTGTCCGCCGAATCCGGGATTGACACCCATGAGTAGTACCATGTCGAGATCGGCGATTATGTCAGACAACATTATTACCGGGGTTGCGGGGTTAAGCGTTACAGCCGCACGCATGCCCGCGGCATGAATCTGTTGTACCACACGGTGGAGGTGTGTGCATGCTTCGAAATGCACATTCATAATAGCGGCTCCGCAGTCGCGCACCTGATTGACGTATCGGGCCGGGTCCATTATCATGAGATGCACGTCCAAAGGCTTTTTAGCATAAGGCATTATAGATTTCAGTACGGGGAAACCGAATGAAATATTTGGCACGAACATGCCGTCCATTATGTCGATGTGAAAATAATCGGCTTCACTTGCATTTATCATTGTGATGGCCGAGCGTAAGTCGGTGAAATCTGCAGAAAGCAGCGAGGGGGCAACCTTTGTCATATGCATTATATTTTTTTAGTCGAACGTCCTGAAAAACCTTTGTAGAGAATGTAGGCCAGACATGCCACTCCGATTGCGAGGCCGAAATAAGTCAGGTAATCGTTGTATTCCTCCACTTTGGCGAAAAGCTGGTCATATGGCACTGTTTTTCCAAGCCAGTAACCGAGTCCGGCAAGAACTGAGTTCCAAAGTCCTGCTCCAAGGGCTGTGTAGGCGATGAAGGGAAGCAGATGCATGCGGGCAAGACCGGCGGGTATGGATATCAGCTGTCGCACAGCCGGAATCAATCGTCCGATGAATGTCGATATTGCCCCATGCTTGTCAAAGTATTTTTCGGCATGCTCGACCTTTTCAGGCGAAAGCAGGCACATGCGGCCGATACGGCTCGAAGCGAAACTATAGACAATCGGGCGTCCGATCCATAGGGCGAGGAAGTAATTGATCAATGCGCCTACGATTGCGCCGGCAGTGGCAACAAGCAGTATTACGAAAACATTCATGTCGCCTTTGGTAACGGCGAGATATGCTGCCGGCGGCACGATAACTTCAGAGGGGAATGGAATGAACGAACTTTCAACGACCATCAGCAGGAATACGAGCATATAGCTCGCGTTTTCCGTGACCCACTGAAAAATCGATGCGGCATCGAAAATAGCCAGATTGATCATCAAATCTGTCATAAGCTGGATTTATGTTTGTTTATGGGTGCAAAGTTAGCGATAATAGACCGATTGACAAAACGCCCCGGCCTTTTCGGGGGTCGGGACGTTTTGTCAAAAAGAATGCTTTAATATGTCAGAACAGGTAGGATTGTTTCGCCATATATGTTATTCTTCAATGGTGCAGATAGATACTCTGTTCCACGATTCTTCTGCGAACATTTCGCCAATACCCTGTCCTTCGGCCTGGATTCTGCTTGCACTGATGCCGTACTTCTTGATGAGCGAATTCTTTACTGATTCGGCACGGGCTGCTGCAAGCTTGATGTTAAACTCTGGATTGCCGTCTTTCGATGCATATCCCTTTATCTGGACTTTCGCTTTGGGATGATTCTTAAGATAAGAAGCGATCATCTCGACGTTAGGCATCTGGTCGGCAGTGATCTTCGACGAACCGATGCGGAAGAACACGTAGCGCACGCTGTTGAGGTTGTTGGTTGTCTCCTTGATTACTTTAGGAGCCTGATTCTGGCAAGCGGCCAGCTGTGCGGCAACTGCTGCTGTTTCTGCCTGACTTGCTGCGAGAGCGGCTACCGAAGCGTCGAGGTCGCCACGAAGGGTGTTGACCTGTGCGTTAAGGGCATCGACTTCAGCCTGGTTGTAGGTGCGTACGCAGCGGAATCCATTACCGAATTTGTAGGTCACGCCTGCCAGCAACTGGAATTGCGCGTTGTTAATGTTGTAGCCTGCCGAAGTCTGGCTGATGTTATGATAACCGGGACCATTGTCCGACATAGCGTAAACTACGCTCGGCTTTACAGAAATCGTGAAATTGTCGCTGACATTGAAGTTGAAGTTTAAGCCTAAACGAGTGGCAAAGTAGTTGTAGTCATCGCTGACGGCCTCGTTATAAAACCTATGCCCCCAGCCGGCGCCGCCAACGAGATCAATGTCAAACGGACGTGTGGCGCATTGATACCCTCCGAATAGATTGAAGAGGTTGACCGTGCCAAACAGTCCGACATAACTTTGGTCGAAGACTGTAGAGCTTTTTATAGTCCAAGAAGATGTGTTAATTCCGAATGTCCCCTCGACTCCCAAGCCGAACGTTGGCGAAATTTGTTTGTGGAGATTAAGACCGACGGCACCTCTCATATTTTTAAAGAAGGCATATCCGTGCATGGGTGTGGTGACGCCCCCGTCGAGTCCGAGCGACCAGTTTGAACCAAAGTTGGTCTTCTCAAAAGCGGTTTGCGCTGAAGCGGTGCCCGTTAGCAGGGCTGCCATTGCTCCTAAAACAATTAATTTCTTCATCATAAATTAGTTTTGTAACGTTGAAAATCTGTAATGTTTTTAAATCCTTTTCTGGCCTTAAAGCATTAACGGTAGCATTTTCAAAGCCCGATTTTGTTTTTCCGAGCTTTATCTTTATAACACTTGATGCTATAGTTTGTTGGGAAATGGCAATCTTTAACGTTTGTTTAGAATGGCTGCTCACATTTTTTCACATGTCGGTGTGCGGCTATCGGGCGAAATTGCGTAACTTTGTATTTATGGATAATACGGATATCACATTGGACGGGTTTGATCCCGATGCCTTAGATAATTTGGACAATGCCCCTGCCATTGACAACGGTATGCAACGTCCTGTCGGACAGCGTGTCGATGGACATGCTTCATTGCCTGGTACAAGCGGCCGGATACGTGGCCGCCGACCTGCATCTGTAAAGCCGGAAGAGGTTAAAGAACCGGCATCGGCAACCACCGGTGAGGCCTTGTCGGATGAATCGCGACCGGCTAATACCGCTAATCGTGTCGAGCCTATGGATTTGTCTATTTCATGGAACTGGATCCGAGACGGAAGGCTCTCGAAAATGCTCGGAACAGTGGTTATCATGATAGCTCTCTTCTTCTTTATAGTCACGATCTCCTTTTTCCAGACCGGTGCAGCCGACCAGAGTGTGGTTATGGCTGTCGAAAATTCAGGTATGCCTGCATCGGGAGCACCCGAGGTCGATAATGTCGGGAAGATTGCAGGAGCGTTGCTCTCGTACAATTTCATATCGAGGTGGCTCGGACTGGGAGCTTTTGCTATCATATATTGGCTGACAGCAATAGGGCTTGCCCTCATGCGTGTGCACAGGTTCAATATTTTTTCCGTCACGGCAAAATCACTGATGTCGTCTATAGCGTTGTCAGTAATTGCGGGATATGTGTCGATGCACTTTGTGTCGACATTTCACTGGGGCGGCAATCACGGCTTGTATGTGAATGAGTTGGCATATGAGTATAGCGGCGAGATCGGCTGTCTCATACTGAGTGCCGGTCTGCTTGCAATAATAGCCTTTGTATTTATGCAGGATCTTCTCAGAGGTGGCAAAGCTTGCATCAGAGCCTATCGTAATCTGCGTGAATCGGTGGTCGTCGAGAACCGTCGCCGTCGCGAACGCGAGGATGCCGCCCGTGCGGTAGCCGACCAAGTGAAAGAGGATCAGAATATGCCGGCATCCACTACTGTGTCTGCACCAGTGACCGAGACTGGACCGGAAGAGGATAACGTTGTACGGCCTGAAGAAGACCTTCATGCCGTTGCGACCGTAAGTTCCGTTGCCGGATCCTCTGCGCTGTCAGACACCGGCCATCATACTGCATTTCAGTCTGAAAAACTTACCGACATACCGGTGGCTGATGACGTTGCTGTGGCATCGGATGATGTAAACGTGACCTCCGACGAGGATATGGACGTTGAAGACAGTGAGCCCTTGAAGCCGCTGTCCGGACCGATTCCCGAGCCGGAAGTCGTAGTTCGTATGGCCCCCGAAGTGGTTGAGTCACGCGAAGTCAACACTATGCCTTATGACCCCACAGCAGAATTGTCGCATTATCATTATCCTTCGCTCGATCTGCTTCATGAACGGGAGACCCGATCAAACACAATCGATGTCGATGAGCAGGAAGAAAACAAACAGCGGCTTGTTGCAACGCTTGCAAGTTTTGGAATAGGCGTGACACACATTGAGGCAATCATAGGTCCGACTGTGACACTTTATGAGATAGTGCCCTCGGAAGGCGTTCGTATAGCCCGTATAAAGGTTCTTGAAAATGACCTTGCGCGAGCCATCTCGGCTATCGGGACCCGTATCATCGCACCGATTCCGGGCCGTGACACCGTGGGTATCGAAGTTCCGAACAAAGATCCCCAGATAGTGCCCATACGCACGATACTGGCTTCGGAAGCCTATCAGAATTGCAAGATGCAGCTCCCGATGGCTATGGGCGTTACCATAGACAATACTGTATATCTTGCCGATCTGTGCAAGATGCCTCATTTGCTGGTGGCCGGCGCGACAGGTATGGGTAAATCGGTAGGTCTTAACACTATAATCGCATCATTGCTCTACAAAAAACACCCGGCTGAACTGAAATTCGTACTCGTCGACCCAAAGATGGTGGAGTTCAGCCTTTACCGGCGGCTTGAAAAGCATTATCTTGCCAAATTGCCGGATCAGGACGATGCCATAATCACCGATCCGATGCAGGTGATCCCGACACTCAATTCGCTCTGTCTTGAAATGGATCAGCGCTACATGTTGCTGAAGGATGCTTACGTGCGTAATATAACGGAATACAATGCCAAATTTACAGAGCGAAGGCTCAATCCGGAGAAAGGCCACCGATTCCTGCCATATATAGTGGTAGTAGTCGATGAGTTTGCCGATCTGATTATGACGGCAGGCAAGGAGGTTGAGCAGCCGATCGCCAGAATAGCGCAGAAAGCTCGTGCGGTAGGCATTCATTTGATATTGGCCACACAACGTCCGTCGACCAATGTCATTACAGGTATAATCAAAGCAAACTTTCCCGGTCGTATTGCATTCAGGGTGTTCCAGATGGTCGATTCCCGCACCATACTCGACCGTCCGGGAGCCAATCAGCTTATAGGCCGTGGCGACATGCTGTTTTCTCGCGACGGAGTCATCGACAGGGTGCAGTGCGCGTTTATTGACACCGACGAGGTAGATGCCATCTGTGAGGCGATTTCAAGTCAGCAGGGATATTCCGGAGCATACGAACTGCCCGAAGTTCAGGCCGACGGTTCGGCCCCTGGTTCGGGAGGTGGAACCGTAACAGATATGGATCCGTTCTTTGCCGATGCCGGACGCTATGTGATAGGCTCGGGGCTTGGTTCGACATCAGCTATTCAGCGACACTTCACAATTGGTTATCCCCGAGCAGGCAAAATCATGGATCAGCTTGAGCAGGCCGGTGTAGTAGGGCCGGTTGTCGGTTCGAAACCCCGTGCAGTGTTGATGGATGAATACTCATTTGAACAATACCTTGATTCATTAAGCAACAAATGACAAAGATAATTTTAAGCATCTTAGCGTTACTTATGCCTTTCCTTGGTTATTCGGCCACTGAGGCCGATAACCTTCTTGACAACATGGTCGAATGGACATCGGCCCGCAAGACAGTCGAGGTGGATTATACCATTCAGTCGGGTGACGCAAGTGCTAAAGGGACGATTGTAATCGATGGCAAACGCTTTAGAGTCAGGTCTGAAATACTTGACGCATGGTATGATGGGACAAACCAGTGGTCGTATAGTCCGCAGACAAAGGAGGTATCGATAACAACTCCATCAGAGGAGGAGCTCCAGCAAATCAATCCTTTCTCAATAATAGCGGCATTCCGCCGTAACTACAATGCCTCCCTCAAGCCAACGGATGCAAATACCAAACACCGTGTGGTGGAGTTGACACCTAAGGACAAAGGTTCGGATATAACCAAGGTCGAGATAAGCGTACCTGTCGGTTATCTCTATCCTGCCCGAATCGTTGTCAGGATATCATCGGGCGAGACGCTTGTGATTAACACATCGCGAATAATCAGGGGAAAGAAATTCAGCGACAATGATTTTGTGTATGATCGAGGCATCTATCCCGATGCTGAAATCATCGACCTAAGATAAAATTACAGAAAAGTAACCCTTAAAACATACATAACCGTAAATTCAATATGGAATCAACAAAAACCAAGTGCCTTATAATAGGGTCGGGACCTGCAGGGTATACTGCGGCGATCTATACTTCAAGAGCAAATCTTCAACCTGTGATATATGAGGGCCACCAGCCCGGAGGGCAGCTGACTACTACTACCGAGGTGGAAAATTTTCCCGGACATCCCAACGGCATTACCGGTCCGGAACTTATGAGCCAGCTGCGCAAGCAGGCCGAAAGATTCGGAGCTGACCTGCGTGCGGGATTGATCAGAGAGGTAGATCTTTCAAAGAGACCTTTCCATGCCATAGCCTCTGACGGATCCGAAATTGAGGCAGAAACAATAATTATATCGACCGGAGCAACGGCGAAGTATCTCGGTCTGCCTGACGAAGAGAAATATAAGGGCCTCGGCGTTTCAGCTTGTGCCACTTGTGACGGATTTTTCTATCGTAAACGCCGTGTAGCGGTTGTAGGCGGCGGCGATACAGCTTGTGAGGAGGCCATATACCTCAGCAATATAGCATCTGAGGTATTTCTGATTGTGCGCAAAGACTATCTGAGGGCTTCCAAGGTGATGCAGAAACGTGTTATGGAAAAGGAAAACATACATGTTTTGTTCCTCACCCAGACCGAAGGCCTTTATGGGGAGGAATATCTTGAAGGTGCAAAGCTTGTTGAAAAAGTCGGAACCCCTGAGGAACGCCACTATGATCTTCCGATAGACGGTTTCTTTCTTGCAATCGGCCATCATCCCAACACAGCGGTATTCCTACCTGCAATCGAGGTTGACGAGGCCGGCTATATCAAGACTGACGGCTACACGACAGCAACGAATATAAAAGGCGTTTTCGCAGCAGGTGACGTAGCCGACCCCCGTTACCGTCAGGCTATCACAGCTGCAGGCAGCGGTTGTAAAGCAGCGATTGACGTTGAACGTTTTTTGGCAGAACAGATGTAATCATGTAAAAATCTGCAAAAAACCAGCTTCGATTATTAAATCAAGCTAAATCTATAAGCCGTGTTGTAATCCAATACGGCTTTTTTCGTTCTAATATTAAAACGTTAAAACTATAGACTGATTTAACTAAACTGATTGAATAAATTAACAAATCAACCATTATAATTTCAACTGATGAAACTTTACGGAAAAATTACGTTGATGGCTTGTGGTGTTGCAGTTCTTACATCTGCTGCAACTGTAGCAGCCATGCGAATGACTATGTCTGACCAGGAGATTCAGGACGTTGATCTGGCATCGCCGCGCACCGGTGCCGGTTCGGGTTTCGTCAATGTGGTTTCGCGCCCGATTACCAACACTGACTTTACCACGGCCGCAGAGTCGACTATCAACGGCGTTGTCAGCATCAAGAGTTTTGCGGCAGTAAGGCAGCGTTACAACCAGCGGTCATATTCGGGCGGGGATGATTTCTTCTTCGATCCTTTTGACTTTTTCTTTGGTAATCCGGGGCAGCGTCGTCAGCAGCCGCGCAGACAGGAGAACAAGCCGGATGCAGAAGAAAACCAGCAGCCTCTCGGCATGGGTTCCGGCGTTATCGTCAGCCCCGACGGATATATTATAACCAACAATCATGTGATTGATGGAGCTGACCGACTCGATGTCACTCTTAACGACAACCGCCAGTTCAATGCCACTGTAGTCGGTACGGATCCGAATACAGACCTCGCGCTGATAAAAATCGATGCTGAAGGACTGCCTGTTATTCCGATTGGCGACAGCGACAATCTTCAGATCGGAGAGTGGGTGCTTGCAGTAGGCAACCCGTTCGGCCTTACTTCGACAGTTACTGCGGGCATTGTAAGCGCCAAATCTCGCTCGATTTCGTCTGTTTCGCACACTCGTCAGATGGGTATAGAAAGTTACATCCAGACTGATGCAGCTGTCAATCCCGGTAATTCAGGGGGCGCGTTGGTCAATCTTGCCGGTGAACTTGTCGGCATCAATACGGCAATATATTCCCAGACCGGAAGTTATGCCGGATATTCGTTTGCAATCCCTACTTCGATTGTTGCCAAGGTAATGACCGATATCAAGCAATACGGTAGCGTGCAGCGTGCCGTGCTTGGAATCCAGTTCCGCGAACTTACCCCCGAGCTTATCAAGGAAAAGAAGGTCGAAGGCGTGACAGAGGGCCTGACCGTGGAAGAAGTCATCGACCGTAGCTCAGCCATGGAAGCCGGAATACAGGCCGGTGATGTGATTACGTCAATCAATGGCGTGAATACACGCAATAGTTCGCACCTTCAGGAGCAGATAGCCAAATACCGTCCGGGTGATAAAATCTCGGTAAGTTATGTCCGTAACGGCAAGAGTCACACAGCAAAAGTGACCTTACTCAATAATCAGGGCAGCACGAAAATCACTTCGGCAGCATCGTTGACCGACCTCGGATGTGCTTTCCGCAAACCTTCAGAAGAAACAACACGCCAGCTGAAGATTTCCGGAGGACTTCAAGTCACCGGACTTAAAGACGGCAAATTCAAGGATGCCGGTATCAAGGACGGCTTCATCATCATGGATATAAACAACATGAGCGTCAAGAGTGCCGACGATGTTGAGAAGCTTTATAAAGCTATCATGAAAGATGACACTTCCGACAAGGTGATGTTTATAACGGGTATTTATCCTACAGGGCGTAAGATGTATTACGCTGTTGATCTCGCAGACTAAAACTGACTACTTTTCATAATAATCAGGGCCGCCGGGCTTGTCGAAAAGACAACAACCCGGCGGCCCTATGCGTTATAATGATATAATTATATTAGCACACTATGAAGAGAATCGTGATAATGGGGGCATCGTCGGGCATAGGTCTGCATGTAGCCGAGGAACTGGCTTCGCGGGGCGTGTATGTGGGGCTGGCTGCGCGACATACCTCCGCTATGAAGATGATGAAAGAAAAATATCCTGATAATGTCGAATATGCGTCTATTGATGTGACGCATGCCAATGCTCCAAAACTTATTGGCGAACTCATTGGTCGTCTAGGAGGAATGG
>CAZAZA010000090.1:0-12486 GCA_964489495.1 uncultured Bacteroides sp. | reverse complement strand
ATCCTCTGCGGCTGCATGACCTATACTTTTGCAAAAGCACAGGGTGGCAAAATCGGCAACTCGATCTGCGAAGACGACAAGCTCGACCTTGCTCTTGACATCATGAAGAAAGCTAAGGACAAAGGTGTCAACCTCGTCCTCGGTTCTGACTGCGTTGCAGCCGATTCGTTCAGCAACGATGCCAAGACTATGGTATGCTCTTGCATGGACATCCCCGAAGGCTGGGAAGGCCTTGATGCAGGTCCCGAAACCCGCGAAGCTTTCAAGGCTGCCATTCTGCCGGCCAAGACAATTCTGTGGAACGGTCCTGCAGGTGTGTTTGAGTTTGACAACTTCACTGCCGGCTCACGCGCTATAGCCGATGCCATTGTTGAAGCTACCAAGAACGGCGCCTTCTCGCTCGTTGGCGGCGGCGACTCTGTTGCCTGCATCAACAAATTCGGTCTTGCTGACGAAGTATCGTATGTTTCTACAGGCGGCGGTGCTCTTCTCGAAGCTATCGAAGGCAAAGTGCTCCCCGGCGTAGCCGCTATCGACAGCGACAAGAAGTATTGATTGGTCACAACCTTACGATAAATAATTCTCACGCCCGCAGTATCTCATGACCCTGCGGGCGTGAGCTTTTTAAATCCGAAATCATGAAATCATTCATTATACCTCTTTCGGCTGCATTGGCAGCATGTACGGTCAGTACTTCCGCCGGAGCAAAACAGAGCAAAAGCACAGCCGGGAGCAAACCGAATATCATCTATATCATGTGCGATGACATGGGTTACGGCGACCTCGGATGCTACGGACAGAAATACATCTCCACTCCTAACATCGACAGCATGGCCTCGCGCGGCATGAGGTTCACACAAGCTTATGCCGGCAGCCCTGTCAGTGCGCCATCACGGGCATCGCTCATGACAGGTCAGCACAGCGGACACGGAAAAGTGCGCGGTAACAAAGAGTACTGGCCCTCCTCGCCATTGGTGAAATATGGCGAAAACGAGGATTTCTCGGTTGTAGGGCAACATCCATATGATTCCTGCCATGTCATACTGCCCGAGGTGATGAAAGCAGCAGGTTATCGCACAGGCATGTTCGGCAAGTGGGCCGGAGGGTACGAGGGGTCGGAATCAACTCCTGACAAACGTGGTATCGATGAGTTTTATGGCTATATCTGCCAATTTCAGGCCCATCTCTACTACCCTAACTTCCTCAATCGCTACCGGCCGGATCTCGGCGACACAGCAACAGTAAGAGTGGTAATGGAAGAGAACATCAAATATCCCATGTATGGCGACGGCTATCTCAAGCGACCTCAGTATTCAGCCGACATGATACACCGGGAAGCCATGGACTGGCTTGACCGCCAGGATGCATCAACGCCATTTTTCGGCGTGTTTACATACACACTTCCTCATGCCGAACTTGTACAGCCCGACGACTCTATTGTCAGTGACTACAAGAAAAAATTCTTCTGGGACCGCACATGGGGAGGACAGGAGGGATCGCGCTACAATCCGTCGGAACATACTCATGCACAGTTTGCAGGCATGATCACCCGTCTTGACAAGTATGTTGGTGAGGTTATGGAAAAACTTGAGGAGAAAGGACTTTCCGACAATACTCTTGTATTTTTCACGAGTGACAACGGACCCCACGAGGAAGGAGGCGCCGACCCCGAATTCTTCGGACGTGACGGTAAACTGAAAGGGCTCAAACGCTCATGCCACGAGGGAGGCATACGGGTGCCGTTCATAGCCGTTTGGCCCGGACACGTACCGTCATCGACAGTCAACGACCATCAGCTTGCCTTCTATGACATTCTTCCGACCTTCGCCGAAATTGCCGGCCAAAAAGACTTAGTTTCCAAATTTCCTAACAAGGGTTTCGACGGTATTTCTTTCGCTCCTACCCTGTTCGGCAAGAAGGGACAGAAAGAACATGACTTCCTTTACTGGGAATTTCACGAGACCGATCAGATAGGAGTGCGTCAAGGCGACTGGAAACTTGTCGTCAAGCACGGGATACCTGAACTTTACAACCTCGCCTCAGACATTCACGAAGATCACGATATCGCTGCCGAACACCCCGAAATAGTCAGCAGGCTCGTCGACATAATCCACCGAGAGCATATCGATAACCCCGACTTCCCTGTCACGATTCCTCAATAAAAATACGTACAAGCAATTGAAAGCGCGTCCCCGTTTCCGGAAGACGCGCTTTCTTATCTCTATATATTGTTTTTATTTCTATCAGGGAATCAGATCGTAGCTGCGGAACACCTTGCGTATTTTTTCAAGGGCTGTCGTCACCTGGTCCATCGTGTGCGTGGCCATCAGGCTGAAACGTATAAGCGTGTCATGCGGTGCAACTGCAGGCGAAACCACCGGATTCACAAATATTCCCTCCTCAAGAAGATCGCGTGTAATCGCGAAAGTCTTGTTATTGTCACGGATAAACAAAGGTATTATAGGAGTTGACGTGTTACCTATCTCGCAGCCCATGTTACGGAATCCCTCAAGCGCGTAACGGGTGAGTTTCCACAGATTTTCCTGACGTTCGGGCTCTGCCTGCATGATTTCGAGAGCCTTCATTGCTGCGGCCGTAGAAGCAGGCGTGATGCTGGCGGTAAAGATATATGAGCGCGAATGGTGGCGCAGGAAGTTGGTTATTTCCTTGTCGGTTGCGATAAATCCGCCAAGCGAGGCAAACGACTTGGAGAAGGTTCCCATAATCAGATCGACATCCTTTGCAACTCCCTGATCGTGACACACGCCGCGGCCACCTTTGCCGAAAACTCCTATGCCATGGGCCTCGTCGACCATAACACTGGCATTATATTTTTTAGCGAGTTTGACAATAGTCTTGACATCAGCGACATCGCCTTCCATCGAGAATACGCCGTCGGTGACTATAAGCTTTATTTTATCGGGCTCGCATCGCTGAAGCTGACGTTCGAGCGAAGCCATGTCGTTGTGCTTGTATTTAAGCGACTGAGAGAACGAAAGACGACGCCCCTCGATTATCGATGCATGATCCTGCTCGTCCCAAAGTATGTAGTCCTCACGACCTGTAAGGCAGGAAACAACACCGAGATTCACCTCGAACCCTGTGCTGTAAATCATCACATCTTCCTTACCCGTATATTCGGCAAGTTTGGCCTCAAGCTGCTTGTGCAGGTCGAGCGTACCGTTCAGGAAGGGGGAACCAGCACATCCCGTACCATATTTTCGGGTAGCCTCGATGGCAGCCTCCTTGATACGGGGGTCATTGACCAGACCCGAATAGCAGTTCGAGCCGAACATCAGCACGCGCTTGCCGTCGATGATGACCTCGGGGTCCTGCTCACTCGAAATAGCGCGGAAATAGGGGTAAATACCTGCTGCCTTAGCCTCTTGGGGGGCAGTGTATTGTGATAGCTTCTTCTGAAGTAGCTTCTTCATAGTTAACGTAAAAATGCTTTGTCGTAATTAACTATCTGACCGTTTGGTTTCAATCAGGCTGCAAAGTTACAAAAAAAGTAACATACCACGACTATCCGTGTCCATTTTTTTGCACATTTTCTTCAAATATGAGCAATCACGGCTTGCGGCGCGGATAAAGACGCTGTATCAGGTCGCCTCTGTGCATGCGTCTGAGCGAACGTATGATTTCGTCCTGATACTTTCGGTCATACCAGAAGAAATATTTGCGCTGAGCCTGCTTTTCCTCCGGAGAATGAGCCGTGAAAATCCTCTCGCCGGTATAAGGATGGATGCCGGTGTAGTAGATCTCGGTGGCGAGAGTCATCGGCGTAGGCGTAAAGTCCTGCACCTGCTCAAGGTGCATATTCAGATCCTTGGTCTCGACAGCCAGTTCGGCCATATCAGCCTCGTGGCATCCCGGATGGCTCGATATAAAATAGGGTATGATCTGCTGGCGCAACCCCTCGCGTCCGTTTACACGGTCGAATATTTTCTTAAACTCGTAGAAAAGTTCGAACGATGGCTTTCGCATGAGGTTGAGTACCTGCGGCGAAGTGTGTTCCGGCGCAACCTTGAGCCGTCCCGAAACATGGCGTGCGATCAGTTCTTCGTTATATCGGCGGTTAGCGGCATCGACAGCACGGTCGCCACTCTGATGCATCGACAGGTCATAGCGTACTCCGCTGCCTATAAAAGCTTTCTTTATGCCCGGCACACGCTCGACGGCATGGTAAACATCGAGAAGCGGTCGATGGTCGTTGCATAGATTAGGGCAAGGACGAGGATGCAGGCATGATGGCCGTCGGCATTTCTCACAAACCGACCGGTCGCGTCCGCCCATGGAATACATATTGGCCGACGGACCGCCCAAGTCAGAGAGGTAACCTTTAAAATCATCCATTTCCACAATTTTGCCAACCTCACGGAGTATTGATTCCTTCGATCGCGAAGCTATAAATTTGCCCTGATGGGCAGAAATAGTGCAAAATGCACATCCGCCGAAACATCCCCGGTGCAGACACACAGAGTGCCTTATCATATCGTAAGCCGGAATGGTCTTGCCACGATAACGGGGATGAGGGAGACGTGTATACGGCAAGTCGAAAGAACGGTCGACCTCCTCGGTGGTCATCGGCGGCAGCATAGGGTTGATTTTAACAGTCTTGTCGCCGTGACGCTGCCATATCACCGCTCCGTGCATTCTGTTCGACTCCACCTCCACATGCTTGAAATTCGAAGCCTGGCACCGTTTGTCGGCGAGACATTCATCATAGGAGGCGAGGACCACATTATTTTCGTCAGACTCTGCCGGCTGAACACTTGCGGGAAGCAGCACCACTGTCTGCGGGATATCAGACAGATCGTTTATCCGCTCTCCTGCATCAAGTCTGCGGGCTATCTCGGTAACTGTCAGCTCCCCCATACCATAACTGATAATGTCTATCGGGGCTTCGGTAATAATTGACGGCCTGAGTGCGTCCTGCCAGTAGTCGTAGTGCGAAACACGGCGGAGGGAAGCCTCGATTCCTCCGGCGACTATAGGGACATCGGGCCAAAGTTCACGCAGGATTTTCGAATATACTATCGTCGGATAGTCGGGACGCATACCGTGACGACCGCCGGGTGTATAAGCATCGTCGCTCCGGCGACGGCGGGCAGCTGTGTAATGGTTGACCATCGAATCCATCGCTCCGGCCGACACTCCGAAGAAGAGACGCGGACGACCAAGTTTGCGGAAATCGCGCAAATCATCACGCCAGTTTGGCTGAGGCACTATTGCGACTCTATAACCTGCCGCTTCAAGCGTACGTCCGATTACAGCAGCTCCGAACGACGGATGGTCGACATAGGCGTCGCCGCTGAACAGAATCACATCGATATAGTCCCAGCCTAACGATTCAATCTCCTTAGCACTTGTCGGCAGCCATCTATTATTCATCTTTCCCGAATTTCCGGTTCATATACTCTTCAAGTTTCACGACCTCGTCACGCAGCCGGGCAGCTTCCATAAAATCCATTTTCTTGGCGGCAGCCACCATCTCCGAACGGCGATTGGATATATTCCGCTCAAGTTCCTGACGGTTCATCTTCGGTATTATGGGGTCGTTTTCAATATTTACGGCTGCCGTATATTCCGACTGATACATGAGTCTGTCCCGTTCGGCCTGTCGAGTCTTGATTTGCGGTTTGCGTCCCGACGCATACTGTGCTGCCGGTTCGGCGGCAATAACCGATGCGGCACGGTCGGCGGCCGACTCTTCTGTATCTATGCCCACGATGCGGTTGCGGGCCTTGATAATAGCCTGCGGCGTTATACCGTGCTGCTCGTTATATGCCAGCTGTACCGATCGTCTGCGGTCGGTCTCTTCGATAGTCTGGCGCATCGAGTCAGTCACCTTGTCGGCATACATTATCACTTTGCCGTTAAGATTGCGTGCCGCTCGTCCCACGGTTTGGGTCAGCGAACGGTGCGACCTCAGAAAACCTTCCTTGTCGGCATCGAGGATGGCGACAAGCGATACTTCAGGCAAGTCGAGTCCCTCTCGCAAAAGGTTAACCCCTATCAGAACGTCGTAAACACCCGCGCGCAGGTCGTCGAGTATGCGGATACGGTCAAGCGTGTCGACATCGCTGTGTATATAAGCCGCCTTTACCTTGAGTCTTGTGAAGTAATCGTTCAGCTCTTCCGCCATGCGCTTTGTAAGCGTTGTAACCAGTACCCTTTCGTTGACTTCCACTCGGCGCCGGATCTCCTCCATCAGGTCGTCAATCTGGTTGAGCGACGGGCGGACCTCGATTTCAGGGTCGAGAAGGCCGGTAGGACGGATTATCTGTTCCACGACAACGCCCTCGCTGCGGTTCAGTTCGTAGTCGGCAGGCGTGGCACTGACATATATCGTCTGCTTGGTGAGACGCTCAAACTCGTCGAATTTTAACGGACGGTTATCGAGAGCGGCCGGCAGTCGGAAACCATACTCCACAAGATTCATCTTGCGCGACAGGTCACCGCCATACATTGCCCGTATCTGAGGAACAGTCACATGACTCTCGTCGATAATCGTCAGGAAGTCGTCCGGGAAATAGTCAAGAAGGCAGAACGGTCGTTCGCCCGGATTACGACCGTCGAAATAACGGCTGTAATTCTCTATACCGCTGCAATAGCCAAGCTCGCGTATCATCTCAAGGTCGTATGTCACTCGTTCCTTTATACGTCCGGCTTCGAGCGGTTTGGCCTCACGGTTGAAAAAATCGATTTGCTGGCCGAGGTCAAGCTCTATGGCAGCTATGCCGTGAGCCTGCCGTTCGGGGGTGGCTATGAATATGTTGGCCGGAAAAATCTTGAACGTCTGGTGACGCCCGAGCAGGGTGTCGTCGCGCAGATCATAAACCGAAATCGACTCTATCTCGTCGCCCCAGAAAATTAAGCGCACATATATTTCCTCATATGCGAGACCTATGTCGACGGTATCGCCCTTGACCCTGAATGTGCCTCGGCGCAGCTCCGTCTCCGTACGCGAATAAAGCGATGCGACAAGCTTGCGCAGAAACTCGTTGCGTCCAACCGACTGACCTTCGGCTATCTCAATCACCGAACTGTTGAAGTCTTCCGGATTACCCATACCATAGATACACGACACCGATGAAACCACTATGACATCCTCCCGTCCCGAGAGCAGGGCAGATGTTGTGGCAAGACGCAGTTTGTCGATTTCCTCATTTATCATGAGATCCTTCTCGATATACTTGTCGACCGACGGTATATAGGCTTCCGGTTGATAATAATCGTAATACGACACGAAATACTGAACCGAATTGTTAGGGAAAAACGACTTGAACTCGCCGTAGAGCTGGGCGGCGAGAGTCTTGTTGTGGCTGAGTATGAGTGTCGGGCGACGCACTTCTTTTATGACGTTTGCCATCGTGAATGTTTTGCCCGAGCCGGTCACGCCGAGCAGGGTCTGCGCCGGCAGCCCCGACCGCACTCCGTCGACAAGTGCGGCTATTGCCTGGGGCTGGTCGCCCGTTGGCTTGTATTCCGAAGAAATCTCAAAATTCATAACCTGCAAAATTAATACATTCCCGCGAATCAGCAAAGCATTTGCGCGTTTCCAAATGATTTGTTAACTTTGCCCGTAATATATCATACTTACTTTAACATCATGAAACTACTTTACAAATTCGTGGCAGCATCGGCCGCTGTCATGGTCTGGTCGCAAGGGGTGTCGCAGGTAGTGACCACCTCGCCGGAAGTGTTGCAGACCAACTCCGCCGGTATCGTTGTCACATTCCATTCCGACCGTGGCGACCGTGGTCTCGCCGACCTTCCACAGGGAGAAAAGGTGTATGCGCACACCGGCGTACTGCTGAATTCGGCTTCATCGTCAAACGAATGGTCGTTTGCCCCCGAATGGCTCGACAATGCTCCGAAGTACGAACTGCAGCGTACGGGCACCAACACCTGGACTCTTGACATAGGGTCGATTGAAGCGTATTACGGCATATCCTCGGAACAAGCCGGCGAAGTGCGTGACCTTATGTTTGTATTCCGGAATGCCACAGGTTCCCGCACCGGTCGTGCAGCGGGAGGCGCGGACATTTCTGTACCGGTCGAGAAAGCGGGGTTCGTTGTCACACTCTCAAGCGATGTCGACGGAACTGTTGTGACAGGTACGGAGCCTGTCGCACTGACTGTGCGCACTTCCGCTTCTGCCGACATATCGCTGTACCTCAACTCTGTCGATTCACCGGCTCTGAAGACGGTTACCGGCTCAACCGAGCTTTCCTACAGCCAGTCGCTGACCGAAACCGGGACCTACACGTTTATAGCCACAGCAACGCCGTCGGCCGGTGGCGACCTTGTCGCCGACACGCTGATGTTGAGCCGCCCTGTTCCTTCAGTTCAAAAAGATTTTCCGGGTGGGACACCCCGGATGGGATACACGCTCAATGCCGACGGATCCGTGACTCTTTGCCTCGCGGCTCCCGGCAAGAAATCAGTAATGGTAATAGGCGACTGGAACAACTGGGCTTTCGGCTCGGAAGGATCGATGTATTTCCACGATTATGAAGGCAACCGCTACTTCTGGATTACGCTTCCGGGTCTGTGCGACGACCGCGACCACCTGTATTATTATCTTGTCGACGGCATACGTGCTGTCGGCGACCCTTACGCACGGCTTGTTCTTGACCCATGGAATGACCGCTATATTCCGACTGACGTTTTTCCTGACATACCCCGCTACCCTTCCGCCAATGTCCCGGCGGGTACTCCGGTTGCTGTTTTCAACAGCTCGGCAGGTAATTACAAATGGATGAATGACAATTTCAAAGGAGTCGACAAGTCGGAGCTTATCATTTACGAACTGCTTATCCGCGACTTCACCGGCACTGAGGGTGAAGCCAATGCCGAAGGCACTGTTCGAGGCGTAATCGACCGTCTCGATTATCTGCAGGGTCTCGGGGTGAATGCCATAGAGCTGCTCCCCATAATGGAATTCGGAGGCAACAACTCCTGGGGATACAACACCAACTTCTATTTTGCCACAGACAAAGCATACGGTACTCCTGACGACTACCGCATGTTGATCGACGAATGCCATGGCCGCGGAATAGCCGTCATACTCGATATCGTATTCAATCAGAGCGACGGACTGCACCCGTGGTACATGATGTATGATATTGCCGAAAATCCGTTTTACAACGGGTCGGCACCGCATGCCTACAGCGTGCTGAACGACTGGAATCAGGACAACGAGCTTGTTCAGCGCCAGTGGCACGACTGCCTGAAATACTGGTTGGAAGAATTTCATGTCGACGGCTTCAGATTCGACCTTGTCAAGGGACTCGGCGACAACGACAGCTACGGCAACACCTACAACCCGGAGACCAATACTTTCGGAACTCCGTCTGACGAGGCAACCAACCGCTACAATGCCTCGCGTGTGGCACGTATGAAGGCTCTTCACGAAGTTATGACAAAAATCAAGCCCGACGCATATTTTATTAACGAAAACCTTGCCGGTGCGGAGGAAGAGAACCAAATGGCTGAAGATGGCGAGATCAACTGGGCCAATATCAACGCGGCTTCAGTAAGTTTTGCCTGCGGACGTTCAAACGACATGAACCGCTTCTATGCCCCGCTTGACAGCCGTCTCAGAGGTTCGACAGTCAGTTATGCCGAAAGCCACGACGAGCAACGCATGGCTTACGAACAGCTTAATTCCGGAGCATCAGGCGTGAAGGGCAACGAGACTATGTCGATGAGGCTTCTCGGCAGCGTGGCGGCCCAGATGCTCATGGCTCCGGGCGCACACATGATATGGCAGTTCCAGGAAATGGGCGACGCCCAGAACACCAAAAACCCCGGCGGCGGCAACAACACCGACCCCAAACGGGTTGTATGGTCGCTGCTAGACAATCAGTCGCATGCAGCACTGACCGATACCTACCGGCGTCTCTGCGGCCTGCGCCGCAGCAATCCCGAACTGTTCGGCAACCAATCGACTGTAATCTACAACTGCGGGGCTGCTCAATGGGGGTCGGGCCGAACCATCCGTCTTTCCGACGGCAACAAAGAACTTTACTGTGTGATAAACGGACGAGCCACTATGCCGCGCACAATCGATCCGGGATTCACATCCGACCCGTCGGCTTACACACTGCTTCTGTCATCCCCGGAAACCGAAACTTCGGTAAATGGAGGAAAAGTGACACTGCAGGCAGGTGCATTCGCCATCTACGGTAATGCCGCTGTGAGCGGCATTGATTCACCCGTTGTACCGGACACCGGGATAGTAATACTTGTCGACGGTTCGCGCACAATCACCGTTACAGGAACCGACTCCTTTGAAGTTTACGATCTCGCAGGACGCCGCATATCCCCGACAAATGTTGCCCCCGGCCATTACATCGTGCGAACGCCACACGGTTCAAGGCCAATCCTCATCAACTAAGGTTATATGAAAAAAGCGGGGTGTTACCCCGCTTTTTTCATATACTGACTCTCAGCATCAGACGTTGGTAAAACACCATCTTGCCCGGAGTGAAATTAAAATCGAGCGCAGCTTCCAGATTCACATGGCTGCGACTGATCAACGACAGATATATATCGGTGCGGTTATAGAAATCACGCTGTAAAAACGGTTCGCCCGGATAAAGATCCGCCCCGAACTCGGCATACGACGGAAACAGCTTGCCGCCGGCATACAGGAGATTCTCCACCCTGAGCCATCGCCATTGTCCCATCAGCTGCAGCCATCCTCCGCAAGGAGTGCGCCACCCAAAGTCGTTGCCCCTGTTACGCTCCACAGTGGCGGCAAAACCGGCTTTGACGACCAGGCTGTCAAGGAAAGCCGGATGCGACAATTCGATTCCGGCATAAGGGTCTAAAAGAAAGTTGTCGACTATATGCTCTGTCTCCGGAGCATCAAGCCGCTTGGCATAATGATTCATCATCAGGTGCATACCTGCGAAGAATTTTTCCCGGCCTGGATGCCATTTGCCCTGGGCGACAATCTTGAAATGTTCGCGCCTCGACCGGGTCTGCATCCCGGTCCAGTCGATAAAAGCCTCTGCCCATCCGTTACGGTGACTGTATTGCACCATAGCCCCCCTTATGTTTCTGTCATAATACGAGAGCGAATCGTTCCATAGAAATCGCGGCAGCTCCTCGGTCAGCTGATGACGGGGGAACATGCCCATCGAAAACTTCCATTCAGGCGATTCAAAGCGATAGTAGATCGTCGGAGTCACTTTCCCTTCCTCAACATCAGCACCAAGCGGCTGCGTCCACACCACCCCCCCTGCTATCCTGCTGTCGGGAGAAAACTGCAGTCCGACCTCCGGAGCCAGCTGAGTAAAGAAAAAAGTCTTTGTCGGCACAACGTCGTTGTCTCCCTCCCGATTGTCAAACACCGAGTTGAACTCCACCCCCCACGTAGGTTTAACCGACATGTGCTCCTGAGCGGCAACTGTAACAGCCATCGCCGCCACGAGAAAAATAACATTTAACCTCTTCATATTATACCATATTCTTGCAGTCAGCCGGCTATAGATCTGCCGACATACAGCGCGGCAAAGCCAAGCACAAGACTCAACACCGTATACAATGCCACGAGCGACACATTAATAATCTGCATATGAGGATTCTGGGCTCCGAAAAGCAACATGTTCTCATTGATAAATGTGGAGAATGTGGTGAAGCCTCCGCAAAAGCCCACCGTAGCCATCAGCCGCAGATGCGCACCCGGCAACGCTCCCTTGTCGATCAGGCCGTAGAAAAGCCCGATAAGGAAACATCCGGCCACGTTTACAACCAACGTTCCCCACGGAAACACCGACGTAGCCATCAAGCCCTGCACCCAGCGGCTCACGGCAAAACGGCATGCGCCGCCAAGGCCGCTGCCGACAAACACATATATCAGATCGGTTATATTCATACTTTGTTGAGCACCGGCAATGAAAGATTGTATTTCAGCGCAAGCACACGGAGCAGTATCACCACCACGGCGCAACTTATCTGCTGTGCGAACCCCGACCCTCCGCATATCATTATCAACCAATATACCACCGCTCCGGCAAGACACGCCGTAGCATATATGTCTTTGCGGAATACCAGCGGCTCCTCATTTATAAGTATGTCGCGGAGTACTCCGCCGAACGCCCCGGTAATTATACCCATAATCGAGGCCACCCACATCGGATAGCCGACTGCTAAGGTTTTTTGTATTCCAATCACACAGAACAAAGCAAGACCGACGCTGTCGAACATAAACAAAATGCGTTCGCGGCGTACAAGCCGGGCCTTGAACAATATGACAACCAGCAGCGAAAGCCCGGTTATAGCAAGATACCACCATGTCTGCATCCAGAAAACCGGTATGTCAAGCAGTACGTCACGCAATGTGCCGCCGCCGATAGCGGTTACCAGTCCGACAGTATATGCGCCGAACCAGTCGAAATTCTTGGAAGCCGCCAACCTGATACCGCTTATAGCAAAGGCGACCGTACCGATCGCCTCTATGATGAAAAG
>CAZAZA010000089.1:0-12631 GCA_964489495.1 uncultured Bacteroides sp. | reverse complement strand
CAATAACGTTTGAAAATGGATTTCATTGCATTAACTATTTAATAAAACATACTTACCTCAGCAACCAAATATGACGGAGCCAAGACCGATTTCGAGGCAAAAAAAGCCCGTTACGAAATGCTTGCACGTCAACGCTCGGCCACAAATACGGTTGTAGATGTCAATCGGAACCGCATGTCATAATCCGAGGCAGGTATCGAATTAGCCCGGGCGTTGCTCGAAACCGCCGAACTCAACCTCAGTTATACTGTCATAACCGCTCCGTGCGACGGCTTTACCTCCCGTAAGGAAATACAGCCCGGACAGCTTGTACAGCCCGGACAAACACTTCTCGATGTAGTTTGTACTGACGATGTTTGGGTAACAGCCAATTACAAAGAAACACAACTGTGCCATATAAAACCAGGAAATAAAACCCTTATCACTGTCGATGCTATACCCGGAGTCAGATTTCAAGGCGTCGTCAAATCTATTTCAACAGCGACCGGAGCTTCACTATCGCTAATGCCACAGGACAATTCATCCGGCAACTTCGTAAAAGTACGTCAGCGCGTCCCGGTACGCATCGAACTGACATCCGACAACAGCACCGAACGTTTGTCAGCCCTCAGTGCCGGTATGAACGTTGAATGTATCGTTGAATATTGACATGAGCACTCAACACTTGCCGTCGGGTCAGTTTGACATACCCGATGTACCAGATTTCATCCCAAGGAAGCTCAAACCGTGGCTATTTATTTTCTTTGTCTTGGTAGTTCAGTTTTCAGGGGGTGTTTATCTCGCTGCCGCTTCAAACATGGTTGGCACCACTGCCCTGATGCAAGAAGACATCCTAATGGCAGGATATGCCTCGCTAATAGGCATGTCGATTAATTTTGCCGTTATGTTCCGCGTCAAATTCAGATTCTCCACCCGAACCCAGCTTCTTGTATCTGCTATAGTACTTATCGCCGCTAATATCATATGCGCTTCCACAACAAGTGTCCCGGTTTTAGTGACAACTTGTCTTGTAGCAGGATGGTTCAGAATGCAGGCAACATTTGCCTGCAATTCAACCATACAGTTATGGTTGACACCCGTACGCGACATGGCAATCTTCTTCTGCTACGTCTATCTGGTCGTTGACGGAGTGATACAGCTCAGCGGTATCACCACAGTCTACGTTTCCTTCATATCGCAATGGCAGTATGCACACTGGACAATGACAGCAATGCTTGCTCTTATGATGATTGCTGTTATGATATTAGTGAGACCTGTAAGATGTCCTTTATTCATCCCGTTGCTTGGAATCGATTGGATCGGATCCCTGCTTTGGGCAGGATTCATGATGTGTTTTACATTCATATGTGTCTACGGCAACTATTTCGACTGGTGGGATGCTCCTGAAATCCGGACGGCAACTCTCACCGGATGCACATGCCTCGGACTGAATCTATGGCGTGCTACCATCCTTCGCCATCCCTACATCAGCTTTCCGGCACTGACCAACCGCAACGTCATACGTGCCACAAGTATATATCTTGTGTTTTTTACACTCATAGCTACTGAGCATGTGTTTGAACATAACTACGCATCATCAATTCTCGGTTTTGACGACACAAATCTCATCGACCTTAACTGGTATGTTCTTACCGGTATACTTGCCGGAAGCGCATTTACTTATTTCACGTTCGCTCGTAATAAATGGCGTTATAAGACTATGACTGCCATCGCCTTTTCACTTGTCATAATTTATCTGGGCTACTTCTATTTTTTCATCGACTACGGCGTTGAAAAAGAGATGCTGTTCATACCTCTTTTCTTCAGAGGGACTGCTTCGGTAATTATTTCAATTGTATTTCTTACTTCTATTGTTCAGAGCGGGCTGCCTTTTCAAACCTTTCCACAGGCTCTTACCATCAATGGATTTACGGGAGCTGTGATGGGGGCTACTTTAGGTCCGGCTGTAATCGGTGAGATACTCCGTCAGACATTAGCGAAGAACAGTATGCTTCTAAGTTCAAAACTTGTGGATTTCGATCCTGTTGCCTCCAACGCCCCCTTAGACAAACTGATTGGGATCGTGTCGATGCAGTCGCTCGTAGTGTCAATGAAAGAAATCTATGGTTGGCTGCTTATTGTCGCTGTCACGTCGCTGCTTATTATACTTGTAAACTACAATCAAGTGCGGCCTTTTGCCATATTTCCAAAATGGAGCACTGTACGCCGAGTTATCCGACATATAGTCCGTTCAGAACAATATCCCACTCAAGTACAGCAATAGGACCGAGAAATACTATTACCAATAGATGTAGAAAGAAAGGACGGCGTTGTAATGAAATTTTTACGGCGCTGTCCTTTTTTCAATGCAAAAATACTATTTTTGCATAATATATGGAAACTGAACTAAAACTTTCTGACAAAACAAATCTTGCTGAAATCAACCGGATGGCAACATGGGTATCCGGTAATCAGGAGAACCGTCAAATACTTTGGTCATGGGTACATTCCGCCAACCGAAGGCTTAGCATCAATGCTCTCTGGACGATGACACACCTACATGATTCGGAAACAGAATGGATCCTTTCTTTGCGCGACGAAATGATTGACATGCTGCTGGCTGAGGCCGACTCAGCAAAAAAACGTATGCTCTTACAGATTTTACGAAAACAAGAATATGATGCCGATGGCATCCGGACTGACTTTCTTGATTACTGCATGTCAAAAATCAACTCGGAATATGAACCATACGCGATAAGATGTTTCTGTATCTACACAGCATTCAAGATGTGTCGTCATTATCCGGAACTGGTTGCCGAACTTGAAGACCATCTTGATATGATGCTCAATCAGTCGCTTTCACCAGGACTTAAAAGTGCCTTACGTCAGACAAAAGCAAAAATACGAAACTTAAATCGTCATATTATTTAGTTGAATCAAGCAACTATTATGATTTCAACAGTTCAAGCAACTGAGTACCCGCATTTTTGGTATCGACTTTTGTGATGATGTGGGTAATTATATGGTTTGAATCGGTTACAAAAGTCGTACGCACTGTGCCCATGTATTCTCGTCCTGCCATTTTCTTCATTTTCCAAACCCCGAAAGCCTGATTGACCTCGGTATTAGGATCACTAAGCAATGTAAAAATCAAAGAATACTTTTCAGCAAACTTCAAATGGCTTGCCGTAGTGTCTTTACTTATACCTATAACTTTATAGCCCAACTCGGATATCTCACTGTTCGCATCCCGAATCGAGCATGCCTCAGCGGTGCATCCCGGCGTATTGTCCTTGGGATAAAAGTAAATAACGAGCGGTGTACCCGCAAAATCTGACGAATGTACCTCGTGGCCATTTTTATCCAGCCCAAGGAAATCCGGTATTTTATCTCCTATTTTTAATTCCATCGTAAGTTATATTTTTTACAAAAGTACAAAAAATTTCAATAGATAGTTTACCACTAATCTTAATATAATATTGCCAAGGATGGTTACGTTATATAATGTATGAATTTGAACTATAAATATTACCTTTTATTGATATTGGTCCTTGCAATCGGTATTTCAGGATGTCGGGGTCCAAAGCTCGCCACTGCCGACGAGCAGAAGGCCCGAGGGGAGTATTTCGATGCGTCAAAGACATATCGTAAAATATACAACAAACTTACTAAACGCGAAGATCGTCCGCTACGAGGCGAGGTTGCATTCAAAATGGCCGAATGCTACAGAGAATTACGACAGAATTCCCGCGCCGCTGCTGCTTATCAAAATGCCATTCGCTACGGCTATCCCGATTCTACGGCCACTTTGCATCTTGCGGAAGCACTTCAAGGAGACGGCAAATATGCCCAGGCCATAAAGTCGTACGAAGAGTATCTGATGCGTGACCCGGATAATGCTATTGCTATAAACGGTCTCAAAGGGGCTCGCATGGCCGCCGGACTTCGGGATAACCGCACACGATACATCGTTCGTCAGTCAAAATTATTCAATTCACGCCGATCAGATTTCTCCCCCATGTTTTATGATGGCAACCTGTATTTCACTTCGACTAACGAGAAAGTTACAGGCGATAAAAAGAGTGAAATCACCGGAATGAAAAAAGGCGACATCTGGATGTCGAAAAAGAACGAGCGTGGTGAATGGCAAAGACCTGAAGCTGTTCAAGGTGGAGTCAATACTGAGATGGATGAAGGCATAATGTCGTTCGCGCCCGACGGGACAATGTATCTGACTGTAGCCAAACGTTTGCCAAACTCTCCTACCGGCGTGGAGATTTACAAATCGTCGCGGGGAGACGGATCCTGGGGTGAGGCCAAACCTTTTGAGATAACCGCCGACACTATTTCCAATTATGGACATCCTGCCGTATCGCCGGACGGTCAATGGCTTTATTTCGCCAGCGATATGCCCGGAATTGGTGGCTATGACATATGGAGAATCAATCTTAAGGATGCTGTAGGCACTCTCGAAAACCTCGGTGAGTTCATCAATACCCCAGGAAACGAGATGTTTCCATATGTGCGTTCCGACTCCATAATATATTTTGCTTCGGACGGCCATCCCGGTCTTGGAGGACTCGACTTGTTCAAGGCCACTCTTACCCCCTCTGGCGGATGGAGGGTCGAAAATATGGGTGTCCCGGTCAACTCGTCATCCGACGACTTCGGAATCACATTTGAAAATCCGGAAGTAGAAAAAGGCTATTTTTCGAGCAATCGCGGTGATGGCCGAGGCTACGACCACATATGGTCATTCGAACTTCCCGACCTAAAAATCACCGTAAGCGGTTGGGTACTTGACAGAGACGAGGAACCTGTTCCCAACGCCGTGATACGTATTGTGGGTAACGACGGATCAAATCAGAAAGCTGTTGCACGCAACGACGGATCCTTTTCTTTTCCGTTGCAACGCGGTGTAAGCTATGTAATGCTTGCAGGCGCAAGAGGCTACCTGAATGCCAAGCAACAGTTTACTTCCGATATAGCAGAAGAAGATGCCGAATACGGAGTAGATTTTATTCTTGCATCAATCAACAAACCCAATATTGTAGAAAATATATTTTTCGATTTCGATAAATCGACATTGCGGCCTGAATCGAAAACAGCACTCGACGAGCTGGCTCAAATGCTTCGCGACAATCCGAATGTTTCGATCGAAATGGGCGCACATACCGACCGACATGGTACCGAAGAATATAATATAGCTCTTTCAGAACGACGTGCCATAGCTGTGATTGACTATCTTATAGAATCAGGCATACCCGCACAAAGACTTCAGCACCAGGGATACGGTAAGTCAAAACCTAAAACCGTGACCAAACGTATAGCGAGAGAATTTCCTCAATTCAAGGAAGGTGATATACTTGATGAAGAATACATACTTGCCCTTCCACCCGAAGATCAGGATGCTGCCGATCAAGTCAACCGTCGAACTGAATTCAAGGTGCTAAGCGTAGATTATCAAATGTACTGATGGAAATCAAGCTTAAACAACGTACAGCCGTGGAGCCTCTCAACTACCGTGGATTGATCAATCACTCGTCACGACTGGTCATGCTCGGCTCATGTTTCGTGGAATCGGTCGGTTCTTTGATGAAACGTGATTTATACGATGTAACGATAAATCCGTTCGGACCCATTTACAACCCGGCATCTCTTGCACGCAACGCACACCGTCTGCTGACCGGACAGCCATACTGCGAAAACGAACTTATTTTCCACGGTTCGATGTGGCATTCCTCTGACCATCACTCACGATTCTCTTCTGAGAAAAGCAGCGAGGCTCTTAAAAAAATCAACGAGGCTTTGGCTAAGGGCCATGATGCTGCAATTAATGCTGATATTGCAGTCTTGACACTCGGCACTTCGTGGATATACAGCGACAAAGCTACCGGAACGACCGTAAACAATTGCCATAAGCGTCCGGCATGTGAATTTACGCGTTATAAGCTGTCCGTCGACGAAACAATAGGGAATCTCAAGGAAGTGATGGACCTATGGCTCAAAGTCAACCCTCGAATAAGGTTTATTCTAACCGTCAGCCCGATAAGGCATCTTGCCGACGGGTTTCACGGTAATACAGTCAGCAAAGCCACCCTACAGCTGGCCGCTTCCGCAATCACCGATATTCATTATCCCGGTGTTGCCGTGTATTTTCCTTCTTACGAGATTATGATTGACGATCTTCGTGACTATCGTTACTATTCAGCCGATATGTCACACCCGACGGAACAAGCTGTTGAATATATCTACCGCGTTTTTGAAGCTTCGTTTTTAGACGCAGCCTCCGTCCAGCTTGCATCCGGTTGTCGCAAACTCACTTCAATTGCCTCTCATCGCACTCTTACCGACTCATCCGTCGCCAAGGAGCAGCTGAGAAATAAAATAGAACAATTGTTAGCCGGACTAACGGCTGAAAACAACAATATCAGAACACGTTTCTACGACTTTATAGAAAATAATTCTCCGGAATGACTTATAACATCCTACAGATTGCAAACGCTATGGGCGTAAGGCTACCTGGCCGCTCCGTACGCCCAATCGACACGCTTCTGACCGACAGCCGTTCGCTGTCTTGTGCCGAAACCACCTTGTTTTTCGCTCTGCATACCGACTCTAACGACGGGCACAAATATATCCGCGACCTCTATAACAAAGGGGTACGGGCTTTTGCGGTAGATTACTGGAATCCGGAATGGCGCGATATGGAAGCCGACTTCCTCGTCACTCCTGACGGAACTCTGAAAGCCCTCCAGAAACTTGCCGGATTTCATCGCCACCGTGACAATAAAAAGAAAACCTTGGCGATTACAGGTTCACGCGGGAAAACAACTCTTAAAGAATGGCTTTTCGAAATGACCGGTGACGATATGACAGTAATACGCAGTCCACGTAGCTATAATTCCCAAATAGGCGTACCACTCTCATTATGGCTTACTGACGATTCCACCGACTTGGCAGTAATCGAGGCAGGAATATCTAAACCAGGCGAAATGTCGGCTTTAACAGATATGATCGATCCCGACATAGCCGTACTCACAAACATACTCGACGACCACGCAGACTCGTTCATTTCAACTGAAACAAAATGTCGTGAGAAAGCCATTCTTATGAGAAATGTCGGCACCGCGATATTCTGCGCGGACAATCAGATGATCAACAAGATAGTACGGGAGAATCTCCATGACGCTGACGCCGCGCTTGCATGGTCGCTGACCGGGCGAGAGGATGCAGAACTTAACTTTTCGGCTGACACCGATGCCAACGGACACACCCAGTTAACGATATCCGACTTACAGCGACGAAAAGCAACAGCCAAATTACCTCTCAACGACCCCCACTCGTTAGAGAACGCATGTCATGCGGCAGCCGTGCTTGCAGCACTCGGTTACAGCGCCGACTCCATCGCAAAAAAGTTGTCGTTGCTGCGCCCGGTTAATACCCGGACAGACGTTTTAGAGGGAATCAAGGGCTCGCTCATAATTCGTGATCATTATATTTCTGATATCGACACTCTCATTCCGGCCATCGACTTTATGGAAAGACGCCTGTCGGAGAACAGCAAGTCGACTCTTATAATCGACAGCCTCTGCGAGAGCGACCCCGATTACAGCAGGTTAGCTCAGATACTTGTTAACCGCCACATTGACGCACTTATTATTGTAGGTGCAGTAAATGAAAGCATACCCGCTTCTCTCTCTAATTCGGTAGAAGAGTTCAAATCATATGATAATGCGCTGACACTTGCCAACGACATTTCCGCACATAAAATCAATGTGGACGAGCGCACTATCCTGATCAAAGGCGACAATCCTGAGCTTGACAGAGTGGCAGAGGCACTTCAGGCACGCAGGCATGAGACCGTACTTGAAGTCAATCTCGACAATCTTGTCGAGAACTACAATTTTTACCGTCGCAAATTGATCAATGAATCGACCGGAATAGTATGCATGGTAAAAGCTTCCGGTTATGGAGCCGGTTCATACGAACCAGCCCGTACGCTGCAGTCGCAGGGCGCCGCATATCTGGCCGTAGCTGTCCTTGATGAAGGTGTTGACCTCCGCAAAGCCGGAATTACTATGCCTATTATGGTCCTGAACCCGCGCGTGGTAAACTATGACCAGCTTTTCGCTTACTCACTCGAACCCGAGATATTCAGTTTTGAAGAACTTGAAGCCATTGTAAGCAATGCGAGACGTCTTGGCATAAGCCACTACCCTGTCCACATCAAGCTGGACACCGGCATGCATCGTCTCGGTTTTATCGGCGAAGAAATCCCTCGGCTAATAGGTCTTCTGGAAGCTCAGACATGTGTCGAACCGGTATCGGTATTCAGTCATCTTGCTGCAGCCGACGATCCCGCGATGGATGACTACACTCTTGAACAATTTGAAAAATTTGATAAATGGAGTGCCATGTTGCGGGAGAAATGGCCGGCCATGAAACGCCATATATTGAATTCCACAGGCATTACCCGGTTCCCTGACAAACAATACGAAATGGTCCGCCTCGGAATCTGCCTTTATGGGATAGCCACCATGAACGACCATTCACAAGAAGGTCTGAGACCTGTATCCGCACTACGTACATCGATTATCGCACTGCGTGACTGGCCGGCAGGAACGACTATCGGATACAACCGAAAGGGTGTTTGCAAGTCTAATTCCAGGATAGCCACAATTCCCATAGGCTATGCCGACGGCATAAACCGGCATCTTGGTAACGGTGGCATGCAGGTAGGCATAAACGGTCACAGATGCCCGACTATAGGTAATATATGCATGGATGCCTGCATGATAGACGTTACAGGTTGCGGAGATGACGTGCACGTGGGTGACAGCGTCGAGATATTCGGATATGATATACCGGTCTCCGAATTATCAGATACCCTCGGCACGATTCCTTACGAGATTCTTACTTCTGTATCGACCCGAGTCAAAAGAGTCTATTTCCGGGAATAATTAAATACAACTAAACCATGATGCCATATGTTATAACATAAACAACGTTTCGACATATGGCATCATCACATTTACCAACTGGATCAGATTGCAGCCAAAAACGAGTGTTCACAATTGACACATTGGTTCGCATTGTCCTTGTCCTGATTATCGGGTCTGCAATCCTTTGGGTTCTGTCAATTTTGCGCAATGTGTTATTACCATTCGTGGTAGGGTGCCTCATATCATACCTCCTGGAACCCCTCGCCCGTCTTAACATGAGGATGCTGCGAATTAAACACAGGGTTATACCGAGCATTTTGACGATTATCGAAGTCGCTTCATTAGTAGCGGGATTTTCGGCATTATTTCTTCCTGAAATCATCAAGGACGCAAACAAGATTGGAGCGTTGATTAAAGAGTATGCCTCAATGAAGCCGGCAGACCTGCCATTTCTTCCTGAATGGCTGCATCGCTATATACTCGACAATGTCGACCTTCCAACACTTTCTGAATGGCTCAGTTCACAGAAAGCTGAAAAAATATTATCTGAAACAGCAAACTTTTTTTCGGGAGGCATCGACACCATCGGAGGGATGCTCGGATGGCTAATTGTCATATTATATGTGTTGTTTATCTTGATTAACTACCCTACTATCACAGAAGGAATACGCGGCATCGTACCCCCGAAATACAGACCGGAATCCGATAAGATAATTGACGAAATGAGCCTTACGATGAAACGCTATTTCCGAACTCAGGCTCTGATTTCTGCAATTGTCGGGGTGATATATGCCACCGGATTTTCGATTGTAGGACTGCCGTTAGGACTCGCTATAGGATTGTTCAACGCTGTACTCTTCATGGTGCCTTATCTTGTTTATGCCTCTGCAATTCCTGTCACAATACTATGTATTGTCAGTGCCGTTGAAACGGGTACGGGATTTTGGCCAATATGGCTCAAATGCGTACTCGTATACGTAGTTGCCGAAGCTACAGCCGACTTGTGGTTAACCCCTAAAATCATGGGCAGTTCTATGAATCTCGACCCGGCAATAATGCTGCTCTCTCTATCCGTATGGGGAACACTTTTCGGCTTTCTCGGCATGGTGCTCGCCCTCCCGCTTACGGTAATAGTCATATGCTATTATCGGCGCTATGTGCTCAGAGATACCACCGTCGAATTGCCGAAATAGGGCCTGTTTGTCGCTTTTTCTCCAAAAAATTGCATAGTTAACTATTTGTTTGCTATCTTTGCACACGTGAAGGCGTAAGTCCACTTGCGCCTTGTTACCGGAAAAGCATAAATTAGAATAAAACGTAGTTAACTACAGAAATGGCAGAAAAGAAAGAAAAACTCTTTGACCAATTCCCGCCTGTTTCCACTGAGGAATGGCGCACAAAAGTCGAAGCCGACCTCAAAGGTGTCCCGTTCGACAAAAAATTGGTCTGGCGAACCAACGAAGGTTTCAACCTCCAGCCGATGTATCGCGCCGAGGATATCGCAGATCTCACAACCACCGATTCTCTTCCGGGCGAATATCCTTTTGTACGTGGCACTAAGTGCGACAACGACTGGCTTACCCGTCAGGACATTATCGCAGACTCTCCCGAACAAGCCAATAAGATCGCTCTTGATGTCTTAGGCAAAGGAGTGACTTCATTAGGTTTTAAAATCAAAGAACCCTCTGTAGCTGAAATTTCGACACTTCTCGAAGGAATCGATACGGCTCAATTCGAGATCAACTTCACTTGCTGCCCACGCAAGGCTCTCGACCTTACCAAAGCCCTTTGCGAATACCTCCAGTCAAAAGGGACTGCAACCGTATTCAAAGGCTCGATTGACTTCAACCCCTACCGTCCGGCTCTTCGCCACGGGAAGGCTTTCGGAGCTGATATAGCTTCGCTTGCAAAAGAAATTGTCGAAGCTGCTGCAAACGTTCCCGGACTGAAAGTGCTTGCTGTAGACAGCGACATGTTGTCAAATGCCGGCGCCTATATTTATCAGGAACTTGGATATGCACTTGCCTGGGGCGCAGAATGGCTTTCGATGCTTACAGATGCCGGAATGAAAGTTGACCAGATAGCAAAACGCGTGAAATTCAACATGGGTGTATCGTCGAACTATTTCATGGAACTTGCAAAATTCCGTGCGGCACGCATGCTTTGGGCAAAGATTGTCAAACAGTATGAGCCCGAATGCCTGTGCGCATGCAAAATGGCTGTTCACGCGAATACATCGACTTTCAATCAGACAATTTACGACGCACATGTCAATCTGCTCCGCAGCCAGACTGAAGCGATGTCGGCAGCACTTGCAGGAGTTGATTCAATCACCGTCACTCCGTTCGACACCCCGTACAAGACCCCTGACGACTTCTCGGAGCGCATAGCCCGCAACCAGCAGTTCCTCCTCAAAGAGGAAAGTCACCTTGACAAAGTGGTTGACCCTGCCGGAGGAAGCTATTACGTTGAGCACCTGACTGTAGCCATCGCCGAACAGGCATGGAAACTTTTCCTCGATGTCGAAGCCAACGGCGGATTCCTCGCTTGTGTCAATGACGGAAAGATTCAGGCTGCCGTGACAGAATCTTCGGAGAAACGTCATTCTGATGTTGCACGTCGTAAGGAAATACTCCTTGGAACAAACCAGTATCCAAATATCAACGAAATGGCAGCCGATAAGATTGCCGTATCCGGCTGCAAATGCGGTTGCAACCATAACGAAGAAACCTGTGAAGCCAATGTAGCAGCACTTCCCAAGACACGTGCCGCCAGCGATTTCGAAGCCCTGCGTCTCGCCACTGAGGCAGCTTCAAACCGTCCCAAGGTATTCATGCTGACCATCGGCAATCTTGCCATGCGTCTTGCCCGCGCCCAGTTCTCGACCAACTTCTTCGGTTGCGCCGGTTACGAAATCATCGACAATCTCGGGTTTGACACTGTAGAGAATGGCATCGATGCTGCTATTG
The DNA here is from genome assembly GCA_964489495.1 of uncultured Bacteroides sp. Taxonomy (GTDB): domain Bacteria; phylum Bacteroidota; class Bacteroidia; order Bacteroidales; family Muribaculaceae; genus Paramuribaculum. The sequence continues at coordinate 738 of CAZAZA010000089.1, read as the reverse complement.
AGAGGAAGGCAGATGTTGTGGTGCTTTGCTCAAGTGATGACGAATATGCCGAACTCGCGCCCAAAGCATTTGCCTACCTCAACGGCCGTGCTGAATTTGTAGTGGCCGGTGCACCGGCATGCATGGAAGAGCTCAAAGCCGTCGGAATCAAAGACTTTGTTCACGTTCGCTGCAATGTCCTTGACACGCTTCGCGATTTCAACTCGCGCCTGCTCAAATAATTCCGCTTTTCTCAACCCGATTAACATTATCAAGAAATGAGACCTGATTTCAAGACTATCGATATAATGGACGGCAAGCCCGCCCAAGGTGCCAATGGCGCCGCCTGCGCCGGGGGGGAAGAGTGGCTCACTCCCGAGCTGATTCCCGTAAAACCTGTCTACACCAAAGAAGACCTCGAAGGCATGGAGCATCTCAACTATGTTTCCGGTCTTCCTCCATTCCTGCGTGGCCCGTACAGCGCTATGTATCCCATGCGCCCCTGGACTATACGCCAGTATGCCGGTTTCTCAACAGCTGCCGAATCAAACGCTTTCTATCGTCGTAACCTCGCAGCTGGCCAGAAAGGCCTCTCTGTAGCATTTGACCTTGCAACACACCGTGGATACGATGCCGACCATGAACGCGTAGTCGGTGACGTGGGAAAAGCCGGTGTGTCTATATGCTCGCTTGACGACATGAAAGTGCTCTTCGACGGTATTCCTTTGAACAAGATGTCTGTGTCAATGACAATGAACG
>CAZAZA010000088.1:0-12635 GCA_964489495.1 uncultured Bacteroides sp. | reverse complement strand
GTGTATATCAGACCGTTGGCATCCAGTTTGCGGTCAATCTTTGTCAACCGCTCGACATCCCAGCGGATACGCTCACGGATGGAAAGAATTAACGATTTGCGCTCGCTTTTCTGGGTCGTAGTTACCATCGAGCGGCTTTCATCCCACTCCGCAGGAAAAACCTTGTAATCGGTCAGAAGCTGTCGCACCTTCCTTTCGTGGATAATCTGATAATAGATTGTGCCCTCGTGGTCAGCGACAGTCGAGGTCCGGAATTTTACTTTTATCGAGGCCATTTATTTTGAGTTTTATATTTTTAATAGGTAAAACAGGAATTATTTGTGCATTTGTCCTGGCGACTGATCACACCATGGGAACGGATGTTCCGGGGAACATCCCTACATAGCGAAATGCAAATTTACTTTGTGCGTGAACTACTTGAATTATATTCGGTTGATGCGGACGCGAAAATTCGCAGCCACCGATTTCACTACGAAAAACAGCCACCGGCCCGGAGGCTGATGGCTGTGTTTGATTAACCGGGTGGGTGCAAGGGACGGCGGATGCGGCCGGGGGCCGGAACAGGGGCGACGGTCAGCGTGTCGAGAAGTGACACTAATTCCCGGGCTTCGTCAGCGGCCTGGCGGTGACAGGTCTCAGCTGTCGCGGCAAGCGGACCGGCCATGAGCAGCCTGGCGGCAACTGCCAACGACATCAGCCGCAGCATCTTGGCCTCGACCGCCGTCCGGTCGACGCGCCTGAACCAGGCCGGACTCCACAACGATATCACCCAACGGTCGCTGTAGACGGTCATCCCGTCGTAATAGCACCCGAGCAACGCCACAACGGAAGCCCCGACCGAAGCGGCCACCCGGCCGACACTCTCCGCGTCGACCGGGACAGCACGCAACTCATGCAAGGGATCGAGGTCGGCGGCAACCGCTCCCCTCATCACCAGACGGGCGGCCTCGTCGGCCACCGTCGTCAGTTCAAGTGTGATTTTCATAGTCATTGATTATAATTTTCTGTTTTGACGTCGAACGACGGACACGCCTTCGCCGCGAACTCACGATGTCCGTGGACCATCGCATCCGGGAAATGGCGCCGCAGCCACGCTATCAGTTCTTCGAGAGCCTTTCGCTGGGCAGGGGTGCGGGTATCGGCAGGCTTCATCGAAGTGTCGCACCCGCCGACGTAACATACGCCTATCGACCCGCGATTGTGGCCGAGGCAATGCGCGCCCTGAATCCAGAGAGGCCTCCCCACCTCTATTTCGCCCGAAAGACGGATGACGAAATGATAGCCTATGTCGGAGAAGCCCCGCTGCAGATGCCACCGGCGTATGTCACGCGAACTGACATCACGTCCCGCCGGCGTGGCCGTGCAATGCACTATTATCTCGTCGATATGCCGCCCGCGCGCATCAACCGGCGGCATGGGCTGCCCGGCTAAGGCAGGAACCACGCAAGCCCCCGCCATAGCCGCCGCAACCATAAAATTGGCAGATACTCCCTCCATCGTCAGGCACCCATAAACAAGTCGGTGACACGGCGCGTGGAGCTGTCGACCACGCAGTACAGACGTCCGGGGCGCGTTGCCCCTGCGGACTCAAGCCGGCCGAACTCCTCGGCCGAAGCCACCTCCTGCGGGGCATCGGCCAGACGCACAAGCTGCCTGCCGTCGAAATGCCACAGTGTGCCATCCTGACGGAAAAGACAGTCGCTACGCACCGGTGACTCCCCGGCGGCCGCGTCGGCATCATGGTAATCGCTGTCGCCGAAACCATAGTCGCTCGACACAAACAGGAACCGAGCCTGTTCGCCCTGCCTCGGCGGCACGTACCACACGCCATACTGCGGACGCTGTCCCGGCCGGGGCACATACACGCCGTCGAACGGCATTATCGCGGCCGCACCGGCCACAAGCCGGGCTTCGTCGGCAGTCTCCAGCGCCTCCCCGGCGGTGTCGCTGACTGCGGCGGCCACTTCCGCGAACTTGTCGGCAGCCGCATCGGCCCGGGCTGCTGCCTGTGCCGCCGAAGCCGTCTGCAACGCAATCTCCTCGGCCAAGGCCGTGAGCGACGGCGTATCGACCGTCACATCTCCGGCCTTCGCCCCCGTGGCCACCCATCGGCCCTCAGATTCGACATAGAGATCGGCCGGAAGCGTGATTCCGACCAAAGCCCACCAACCCGGCTCGGGAAAAGGATAAGCCTTGTTCAAGGCTTCGGGGGTGAGAAACAGCCCCTTGCTGTCGCGTTTCAGATTGGGGGCATCGAGCCATCCGCTCACGCGCAGGTCGTGGCCCACGCTGACCGACCCGCTGACCGAGGCGTTGCCTCCGGCGCTGAGATGTCGCCCGACGATAACCGAACCGTCGAGCCTTGTGTTTTTTATCATAGTGATCAAGTGTATTTTTAATTGTTTCTGATAGCTGCCGCCACGAGGGCGGCACATGCTTCGCATGCCCCGTTGTAGAGCAGGCGGCTTATGTCGATAGCACCGTCGCGGTCCCAGTCGGGCCGCGGACGGTAGACAGCTTCGGTGACGGTTGCCCTCGCAAAGTCGGACGCGCTGTAGGTCAAGAGCACACGCCCCTCGGGCCGGCGGACCACCGCTGCAAGGGGGCGCATATTGTCGACAAGCGCCGAGGCCCCCGGCAGCTGCATCAGGGCATACAGGCGGCTATCCGGTCCAACCGCCGTCACCACCGGCACGGTCCAGTCGCTCAGCCTGAACGACACCAGCCTCATGAAATCGACCGGCAGCACGCACCCGGTGACTGTCACCCTGCTGTCGGCCACAGTCTCGGCAAACATGTCGGCCTCCTCAACAAAATTATATCCGCTTTCAAGCAGTCCGACCGGGGCTGCGAGTTCGACACGGGCCACCGCCTCGGGCATGGATGACCGTATGAGGCGGTCGACCGTGAGAGTGTCGATGTCGCCGCAGTCGAGGAGCGACTGATGCCTCTCGTCGAGATTAAGCATCAGCCGCACATCGCCGCACACGCGTGCATACCCGTACTTCATGACTTCCGCACCGGTTTTGAAGGCTTCTGACTTTTGGCAGCGGGGTCAGGCTTTGCAGCCTCCCCCGTATCCGACTCAAGCACGAAAAGCTTACCGAACTTGGGATGCGACTCAAGGGCGTTCTGAAGCCCTACATCACCGGTGGCGAGAATCGAGCCTCCCCCATAGCGGGCCATAAACGCCACGTGGCGCTTGGCCCCCTCCGGACCTACGCGCACATTCACCGCGATCTCCGACCGCGCTCTGTATACTTTCATAATTATATCAGTTTATAGGTAAATAGCTCGGATGTTCCGGGGAACATCCCTACATTTTTGCCAGACGCATGCGGGCATGAGCCTTGGGGTAACGCAGATAGAGTGCCGACACCTCCTGGATGACCACTGCGTCGGTGTTGCGAATACCTGCCTTTTTCAGGTCGAGCACATTGCGGGTCCAGTCGATGTGTACGGCCTTGGTCAGATACTCCGGATCGATAGCTAATGCGCAGTCGGCCATGCCGTTCTCATCGAAGAGCTCGTGATGGAGCACGCGCACAGTGCCGAAATCGGTCACATACTCCTTGAATTCGAGATTCCAGCGGCAGAAGCTCTCCTTGCTCAGCACAAAGCGCGAGCTCTTGATTTTGCTGAGGGCGGCAAGCATCTCCGAGCCGCAGAACATGATCTTGACCTTGTTGCCGACATCTGTTCCTCCGAACAGGTCGCGGGTGATGTCTACGAGGTCTTCCTCGGTGATTACCGTGCTTTTGGTCGCAGCATCATAAGTGCCCACCTCTATGTCCTTTCCGGCCATATTCCAGATACCGCCGGTGAAATAGGTCTGCATACCCTTCTTCGAGGCATGCTTGAGGCAGTTGCGCACACCGAACAGGTAACTGTTTTCCTGACCGACACGGAAATCGTAAATGCCGTCGGCCTCCAGGTCGCTAAACTGCCAGTCGACCTCCTTCGCCGCGAGCTTGTCGAATGTCGACTGCTCGATCTGTATCATAAAGTTCTGGCAATATTGCTCCTCGGGCGAAGGGAGATTGTTGTAGCGGCCGGTCTGCACGTCCAGCTCGCCGCAAGCCTTTCCCATTCTCACCAGAGTTGTTCCCTCGGCAATTGCCGGCACCCACACCGGATTTTTGTTATTGTCGAGATTGCCGTTGATCGCGCACACCACCGGCATCTGGGTAGTGTTGTTTATGCCGCACACCCATAGCATAAGGTCGGGACAGCTGTCGTCGTTGGCGTAGGGGCGTCCGTCGCAGTCGTTTATGCCCTTGACGCCCACCACCCTGATGGTGTCGTCGATTGTAAACATCGACGGGTCGTGGACTTTCAGCTCCACACTCTGCCCCGACGACATGGCCGCCATGTCGGCCGAAGTGGTCGTCTTTATCGGGCGCGATCCGACGCTGTAGTATTTCACCACAAACGAGTCGCTTTTGACCTTGCGTTTCGACAGGCGCGAGATATTGTCGAGCGGTGTCGACATGGGTCGTATCTTGGTGATGTTCTGGTCGACGTAATCGCTGTAGAGTTCGTCGTCGATTTCGCGTCCGAGGGTTTCGGTACTGATGTTGCTGATGTTTTCTTCCATGTTGATCAAGTATTTATCGGTTATTGTTTTCTGTTTATTCCCACACGCTGTGATAGCCCGCATAGCTGTCGATCACGCCGAGCGGAGGCAGTTTGCGCCGCCCCTTGCGGCTGCCTCCGTTGCGGGCCACCGTGCCGTCGCTGGTGGCCGTCCGGCGGAGCATATGCTCGTCAATCGCCGCATTGCGTCCGCGCAACTCGCCGTCGTGCGCCGCCACCGCCACATCGCGTTCGTGGCTTATGGCGCGGAGTGCCATCTGCATGGCCTCCTCGGTGACTATGCCGCGGATGCCCTCGTCGGCCACGCGGCGCAGCCATTCCCAAGCCTCCGTCAACTGCCCGTCAGTCAAATGCTCACGCTCGGCCATTGCATCGACGGTGGCCGCCGAAGCGGCCAGGTTGGTCTCGAACTCATCGGTGAGCTCATGCTCGCGGGCGACCCGTTCGAGATACTCGCGGTTGGCCTCCGCCAACCGCTCCTGCATGTCCGGGTCGTCGAGGGCCTCTCGGATCTCCGGCCCGAAACGCCTCACCAGCTCCACCACGGGGTCGCTCCCCTCGCGCCACGAGCGCAGGAACACCGCCGTCCGAGGGTCGGCATAAAACATATCGGCCATTTCGGCCTCACGACGGCGGTAGTCGGCCAGCGCCTTCGCGTCGGCCTGCCGCTCGGTCTGGAGGAGGTCATAGACTGCCTCCTCATCGGCGCAGTCGCACTCAGGATGCCGGGTGCGGAACGCCTCCATAAAAGCTTCTTTCTTAGTCATATTCTTAGTTTTTATCGGAGTTCTCGGAGGGTTCGGAGGGCTCGGCCTTCATGCGGAAGGCCGGCACTGCCGGGGTTTCGGCTATGGCGATGTCGAATTCCGCCCGGGCGAGGCGGTCGAACGTGTCGTGTCGGCCGCTAATGGCGCAAATGCGCGAAGCATCGTAATACTGCCGTATGTTCTTGAGGTCTTTGTAAGCGCCGTCGATGACAAAGTCGCTGAACGCCTCAAGGATGTCGAGCAACGACATTGCCGAGTTCTGCGTCTGCTGGCTGTAGAGGCTCGCACTCATTCCGGCAAATCCCGGCTTACCCTGCAATGCGCCGTTCACGCCCGAAATGTCCTCGAAGAATTTAAGCTGCAGGTTGATTAGCTCGTTCAGTCCGGCATTGGCGACATTGCCCGACACCTGCCGGGGGAGCATCTCGCCCGTGCGTCCGCGGATAGGCAGCACGCCGTTGAAGCGCGTCCACTCACGGGCCACGTCGTCGTAGGTCCAACCCTGCGGCAAGCACTCCTGCGGAAACAGTAGGACTCCTTTGGCCGAAGCACGTATCATCCAGTCGTACAGTGTTATGAGCCTGTTGACATAACGTTGCTGGTCGATGATGTCGCTGACAAACGAATGCACCTCGCCGTCGATAAACGGGTGAAACTTGAACACATAGGGGTGCGTCCCGTGGGCATAGGGCGACACTGCCTCGCGAAGCACCGTGCCGTCGGGCGCCAGATAGCGGTAGACCCACACTTCGTCGAGCGTCCACACAGCCTCGATCAACTGCTCGGAATCGCGACGGCGGCGGCGGTTTTCCTCCGTCACCACGCGCTCAAGGTCCGAGGCCTCGATTTTGTAGAGCTGTCCGTCGCGTCGGTCATGACACAGATAGCGAGGCATGCGTTCGCGGGTCCACACCTCCACCACCCTACACATCGACGGGTCGGAAGGCCGCAGGAAATCATTGGTCCCGCCGTCAGCGCCGCCGAACTGACGAGCCGACCCCGGCCCTCCGGCCGGCGGATAGAGCGCACGCAGGCGGTCGATCTGACGCGGCGATTCGGCAAACTCGGCGACCAGGTCGGGAAAACTCATCTCCTTGATCTCGCCCACCGTGGTCACGTCCCACCCGCGTATGTCGCGCATAGCGTCGTCGACAAAGAAATTGCGCGGGTCGACAATGTCGGTCCAGCAGTCGGTGTGGCCGCAGCGCGTGCCCCAGCTTTTGCGCACTATAGCCGCACCTGAAATAAGGAACTCCTTCATCACCACGGCCAGCACCTCGCTCATCTTGTTGAGCTGCCAGTTGCACTGCATGACGGTGGACATGACGTTTGCGAGGTCGATCTCCGACTCATCGCGGGCCACGCAGGAAGGCTCTTTCGACTGGCTGCGGTACACCCCCATCACATTGCGCAGAAAACGGTTGATGAGGTTGTTTTTCAACGGGGTGCTCCCTTCGGCACGGATTATGTCGCCTTCGGTCACCGACCGCCCGTCGACCGACACACGGTCGCCCCACTGGTCGCCGAACGAATAGCGTTTGCAGCGTTCGCGCTCGCGTCGGAAATCGGCAAGATGCTCCCAGTAGCGCCGCGCCCGCTCGATAAGGTCATATCTTTTCATCTCAGTCACTTTTTTCATTTGCCTTTCCCAGACGCTTCAGATAGTCGAGGGCGGCAGGCACTCCCGGAAGATTCCGCATTATATAGGCATCGCGACGGTCGGCCGACGAATATGTGTCGAAGCAATAGCGCCGCCATTCCTCCTGCGACGGATAGCCCCGCTTGTCGGGCTTGGGACGGGTGGCGTCGACCACCATCTGGAAAATCGTATAGGACGACTTGTCCCAGGCCGAACGGCTGACCCTGTAGTTCTCGCCCGTGTCGGGATGCACCCAGGTGAAGGAGGCCTCGCGGCGCGACGCACTTCGTGATGACGGCTTCGGTTTTGCCGATGCTGCCTGACGGGCGGCGATCCGGCTCTCGGTGTCGGCGATGCGGCTTTCTGCGATACGGTCGGCACGCCGGTCGGCGGCTTCGCGGCTCCCGGCCTGACGACGCATTGAAAGTATCCGCTCCTCGCTTTCTTTTTCCTGTCGCTCCTCGCGCCGCTGTCTTAGTCCGAGGTCGGCCTGCTGCCTGACACGCGCCAGGGTCTCCCGCGATTCGCGGTCCGCACGCCGGTCGGCACGCTCGGTCTCGCGGTCGTAGATACGGCGCACCCGGTCAGTCAGCGACACGACCCGGTCGGACACATCCGACGAGGGCGCTCCGGCAAGCGTGACGGCCATATTCGCCATGGCCGACAGGCCGCCCCCTATCGAGGCTATCAGCCGTCGACGGCGCAAGTCTTTATCTTCTTTTTCTTGTTCCATAATCATTGATTTTTAGAGTGCCGGTCAGAACATAAGGCCGGCAAGCAATGCCGAGTCGAGCTGTGCGCCCGCCTTCACCGACTCGCGGGCCTGCTGCCCGAGAAGCCGTCGGCGCTGCTCCCGGAGCCGGGTGCGGGTGGCTTCGTAGTCGCGGTCGGCACTGTCGGCCCGCGCCCTCGCCGCCGAAGCCACCTGCCCAGTCGCCGAAGCCACAGCGTCGGCCGCGGCCTGCCTGTCGACAGCCGACGCATCGGGCGAACCGCCTGTGAGGACGGCAACCGAATCAGTGCGGCGCGTACGCTCCTTCAACCGCCGGTCAAGCCTCTCGAGCAGATACCTGGCGTCGGCCCGTCGGGTCGGGTCTTCGTTGAGAAGGCGGTCGCGCCGCTGACGCGCATGACGCTCGTCGGCATCGATTGTCGCCGTGTATTCGCGCATGGCGCGGGCGGCCTTGAGGCCGCCGAGCAATGTTCCAATCATAATGTAATCAGGTGAGTTATTTGTTTGTTGCACTGCAAAGTTACGTCCGGGTGGTCAGGCAGGGCTTTATAATATTGCAACTTCTTCATCCGTCAACAGAACTATATCGCTGTCTATCGCGTTATTAAGTTATCACATTTGATTCATCACATTCTTCAGTTTTCTCAAAAACGTTATGAGACATTCATCGCTATTCGCCATATCGGCTGCCTTAGTTGCAGCAGCGCCGGCTTTCGGGGCCGTCACCCTCGACCGGATAACCGAGGCGCTTGCCGCCGTGCCCTGCTGGAGCGCGGAGGTCGATTACTCCGTATCCATGCCACAGATGCTTGATGACATAATCTACCGCGTCGACCTGCAGTCGATGGAAGCTCCGGGCGACACCCTTGCCCCGTGCAGCTACCTGATCGACTGGAAACTCGACACCTCCGACAAGCCCTCGATACCGGGCGCGGTCACCTCCACCGGGTTCTCGGCCTACGACAACGGCCATCACTACCGTTATACGTCGGGGCGCCGTCTCCAGGAGTACCATATGGACTGGGACTCGATCCCCTTTATCCCGCGTCTGGCCGGAAGCGCCAAGGCCGTGGCCGTGCAGCGGTCGGCCCGCTTTGTGGAGCTGCTGCCGCAGATGCTTGCCGCCAAATTCAAGGAAATGCAGGCCGACCCCGCATACACCTTCACGATACATCCCGACACCACGGTGGCCGGAAAGCGCGGCTGCGTGGTGGTTGACATGCGCCGTTTGATACGGCGGGGGGCGGAATATGCCCAGGAGGGGGAATATGTGTTCGACGGCACGACGCTCATGCCATTGCGCATCGAGATGGAAAACAATCCGGGAACCATCGGCGAACAGACCGTCACCGCCCGGTATACCCCGACCGACACCGGGTGCGAACGTCCCACCGAACAGTCGCTTGCCTCGCGCTATCCCGAAGTATTCGAAAAATGGCGCGAAAGCAACTACCGCATCGAGACTTTGCCCGGACACCGCCTGCCGGAATTCTCTCTCCCTACACCAGAAGGAAGCCGCTATTCGCGGGCTGCCGCCGACCCGCTCGGCGCACCCACGGTCATAGTCGTCTACGATCCGGACGACTCCTTCACGGCCAACACGATTGCCGCCGTACGCTCGGCTTTAGCCCAGCTGCCCGTAGCGGCGGAGGCAATATATGCGGCTATGTCGTCAAATGCCGAGCGCGTAGGCGAGGTAATCCCCGAGCTGCTGCCGGGCGAGCGGTCGCTTATGAGCGCGCGCAGCCTGGCACGCGACTGCGGAGTGGCATCCACGCCCACCGTAATCATTGCCGACCGCAACGGCATTGTCACCGACGTAATCGTCGGATACAACGCCGACATGGCCACTTCAATATCCCAGCGCATGAGCCTCATGCGGTGACTTTCACCAGAACACTATCGCGTGCAGGATTGTTAATATTCCACATACAGAAACTAAAATCCTGCACGCAATGAATAAACGCATCATCATATTCGTCACGGTCTTGACGGCCCTGTGCGGCCACATGAAAGCTTCTGTCGGCAACGATCCGGCAATCATCGATCTGGGCGGCTCCACCGAGCTTGGAGTCAGTTATGGCGGCCTGCCTGCCATGAGGTGGCTCGAGGGTTATTCGGGACACTGGCAGGGCATCAACCCATGGGGCGTGGTGGCCATCTCGATCGACCACAGGTTTGCCCCGCGCATATGGGCGGGAATGTCATATACCATCTCGTCGGCTTCGTCGGGCAACGCTTCCGATGGCCGTGAGGGGTCGGTTGTGTGGCATTCGCTGATGGTTCACGGACGCTACACCTACGGCTGGTCAGGACGGTGGTCGTTCTACGGCGGCGGTGGCCTCGGCGTGATAATCTCATATATGCAGCCTTCGTGGGCGCCGACCTACAACCGGACACATTTTGCCTTCCAGGCAACCCCTGTAGCGGCACAGTTCAGGATTCTTGACAATTTCGACGTTTTTGCCGAAGCCGGATTCGGAGTCCAGGGAATACTGCGTGGCGGCCTGCGCGTGGATTTCTGACAAAAAACTTCGGTTTCATACCGTTTTTATTTTGTTTTTCCCGACAAAAACCATTAACTTTGTCCCGAAAATCAACTAACAAAACAACCATTCAATATTTTCTGACATTTTTTAACATTATCTGCCTCGACAATGGCCGAGAGGCTTAAAAAAATCCATCTGCGGCAGATTTATCAAAATCCTATTCAGTAAATTATCTGACCACTTTCTTAGAAGTATCGAGATTATGGAAAGCGAAGAGAAAAAGACAAAACGTCCTCGTATCGGCGAGCGCCGTGCAGCGACTCAGGAATTTAACAACCAACGTCCACCTTATCAGACTACGGACAGCAGCAACAACGACCAGGAAAACGGAGGCGAAAACGATTATCACGAAGCACGCCCCAGCTACCGACAGCAACACTACCAGCAGCGCCCATACAACAATGGCCCGCGTCAGGGAGGTTACAACAACCGTTACCAGCAAAACGACGGCTACGCACAGCGTCGGAACTATAACCCGCAGCAACCCGCCCCATCGACCGAAGAAGGCGAGGGAGCCGAACAGCAACCCGAAGGACAGCAGCAGGGATACACCCCGCGTTTCCAGCAGGGCGGATATAACCGTCAGGGCGGCTACAACAACAACCGCCAGGGTGGATACAACAACCGTCAGGGTGGATACGGCAACAACAACCGACAGGGAGGATATAACAACCGTCAGGGCGGATACGGCAACAACAACCGCCAGGGTGGATATGGCAACAACCGCCAGGGTGGATACAACAACAACCGTCAGGGCGGATACGGCAACAACAACCGCCAGGGCGGATACGGCAACAACAACCGTCAGGGAGGATATAACAACCGTCAGGGAGGATACAACAACCGCCAGCAGAACAACCGCCGCCAGCAGCCGCGTCAGAACCAGTACGGAATGCCACAGGGAGGCAAGAGCTTCACTCCGCGCCCAAAACGCATCGAGTATGAAATGCCGCTGCCCGATCCTAACGAACAGATCCGTCTCAACAAATTTATGGCTAACGCCGGCATCTGCTCGCGCCGTGAGGCCGACGAATATATCCAGCAGGGCCTCGTGACCGTCAACGGCAAAGTGGTCACCGAACTCGGCACAAAGATCTCGCACAGCGACACCGTTGAATACGGCGGCAAAGTGGTGACTCTCGAAAGCAAATGCTACGTCCTGCTCAACAAACCCAAAGACTGCGTGACTACGAGCGACGACCCGGGAGAACGTCTCACGGTGATGGACCTTGTGAAGGGAGCCTGCGAGGAGCGCATCTACCCTGTCGGACGTCTTGACCGCAATACCACCGGCGTGCTCCTGCTCACCAACTACGGCGACCTTGCCTCGAAACTCACCCATCCGAAATACGTGAAGAAGAAAATCTACCACGTATGGTGCGACAAGGACATCAGCGAAGACGACATGCAGCGCATTGCCGACGGCATTGAACTCGACGACGGCCCCATCCACGCCGACGCCATAAGCTACGCCACCGAGACCGACCGCAATCAGGCCGGCATCGAGATTCACTCAGGCCGCAACCGCATCGTCCGCCGCATATTCGAGAGCCTCGGATACCACGTCACAAAACTCGACCGCGTGTATTTCGCCGGCCTTACTAAAAAGAACCTCCCCAGAGGACGCTGGCGCTACCTTACACAGGAAGAAGTCAACTTCCTTAAGATGGGTTCATTTGAATAATCAACCAGTCAATCTAAATGAAACGTACAAAAATAGTAGATCTCTTTGACCCGGCCGTCGTCGGGACTGATGTCTGTGTCAAAGGTTGGGTGCGCACTCGTCGCGGAAACAAAAACGTGCAGTTTGTGGCGCTCAACGACGGATCGACCATACGCAATATCCAGATTGTGCTCGACATGAGCCGCTTCTCCGACCAGCAGCTCAAACCTGTGACCACAGGATCGAGCCTTTGTGTGACAGGGCGCCTCGTGGCTTCGGCCGGCAAGGGACAGTCTGTCGAAATACAGGCCGACACCCTTGAGGTTTACGGCACCGCCGACCCCGAAACCTACCCCCTGCAGAAAAAGGGGCACACTCTCGAGTTCCTGCGTGAGAAAGCGCACCTGCGCCCGCGCACCAACACATTCGGGGCCGTGCTCCGCATCCGCAGCACCCTGGCCTTCGCCATCCACAAGTTCTTCAACGAACGTGGGTTCTTCTATCTCAACACCCCTCTGATCACGGCAAGCGACTGCGAGGGTGCGGGAGCCATGTTCCAGGTGACGACACTCGACCTCAACAACCTCCCCAAATGCGAGGACGGCCGCGTGGATTTTTCGGCCGACTTCTTCGGCAAACCCACAGCACTCACCGTGAGCGGTCAGCTTGAAGGCGAACTGGGAGCGAC
>CAZAZA010000087.1:0-12663 GCA_964489495.1 uncultured Bacteroides sp. | reverse complement strand
ATATGCTTCATCGCCCAGTCAAATCGTATGTAAGTGTTGTCGTGCGCCATGATTCGAGACTTTTAAATTTTTACAAATATAACACATTAATTCAAATCCTCCAAAAATAATTAAATTCTCTCCGCAAAAAGATAATAATTCCGACTGACCCGTGTTGCTAAAATCGCCATACTAATCGAGTAGAGCTTCTGACCTATGCGTTGAAATTGAAAAGGACTCTCGCGTAGGGAGGGCTTTGTCTCACGTTTATGCTTTCAACTATGCTAAGGGAAATCATAGCTTCGGCCATCATATTTGCATCAGGCTTTATGGCATTCGCCGAAGGTCTTGCCTTTACTCCAGCCGATTCCGCAGCCATTGCCGCAATCGAAAGCCCCGCACCGTCGGGCATACTTTCTGAAGATCAGCTCGACAAACTTCTTCGTGATAACAAGGTAGTATTCATCGACGGCGTTCCGGAGCCAGCGCAAAAACAAGCAGTTATAGACTCGCTGCGCCACGAGATCTCGGTGTTCTACTACGACCAGTTCCGACAGTACAACGATCCGGGAGCACCCTATTTCCTGTTTATGAGCCGCGACGCAGCCTGATGGGGGTCGCAAATCTGTTCTGGAATCCCACGCCACGCACCGAATTCGGCATCGAATTTGACTGTGGTCTCCGCTCCAACGACTCCCGTAATCCAGCCTTACCCGACAACCCGGTTCGCCGATCAGCTCGCCGCATCGGTGTCCTAGGCCAGTTCTCCTTCTGATCAAAATTACCAACTAATGAGTATTTGGAGTAACTAAGGTCGTTTGTAACTTTGCAGTGTTACAAATGATTGAAAAATATAGCCGTATTGGTACAACGTCCGGGGTGGGATTTGTGAAAATCCTGCCCCGGATGTCAGTATGGATAAACCACATCCCAGAGGAAAAGGGCCTGTGCCGGCATCGATGTACCTGCCGAACAGCGGTCGCGAGCGGCAATCACGCGTCTGAAGTCGTCAAGCGACAGTTTGCCGCGTCCGACATCGACAAGCGTCCCTACTACGGCACGCACCATGTTGCGCAAAAAGCGGTCGGCAGTGATAACAAACACATAGCGTCCCTCTGCCAACTTATCCCAGCGCGCCTCGGTCACCGTGCATATGTTTGTACGGGTATCACTGTGCAATTTGGCAAACGATGTGAAGTCATGTTTCCCAATCAGTTCGGAAGCAGCTCGGTTCATGGATTCAAAATCAAGCGTTGACGGACCTTGCCAGCTGAAAGCCCCGACAAAAGGCGACTTTAACGTGTTGCAATAGTAATGATATGTGCGAGACACGGCATCGAAGCGTGCATGCGCATCTTCGTGTACCCTCCTGACCGACTCGAACGACACATCACGTCCTACTATAGCATTAATACGTCGCAGGAATGCCGCAGTGTCATCAATCGCCCTGTCGGTATCGAAATGTGCTATCATCCGCCGTGCATGCACTCCGGCATCTGTGCGACCTGCTCCCGTAACCGAAGTCGGCTGCCGAAACGCCTTACACAAGGCGTCCTCGACTACCGACTGCACGCTCACGGCATTGGGCTGAGACTGCCAGCCATGAAAGGCAGCCCCGTTGTAGGCAAGCTGTAAGAAATAACGTGGCATCAGTCGCGCTCAAGGTATGTGTAGCTCGACAGACCGGCCCTGTAGTTGTTCAGGAACTCACGGCCTTCCGACGGCGATATGCGTTCCTCTTCGATGGAAGCCTTGACCCATGCCTCTACATTTCGTACAAGGGTCTTCGGATTGAACTGCACGTAATCGAGTACCTCTGCCACAGTCTCGCCGTCAATCACGCGGTCAATCTCATAGTGGTCTTCAAACACGCTGATATGCACGGCATTGGTGTCGCCGAACAGATTATGCATGTCGCCAAGTATCTCCTGATAGGCACCTACGAGGAAAACCCCGAGATAATAAGGCTGTCCGGGCTTAACCGCATGCACCGGTAGTGTGCTCGAAGTGCCATGATTTGTAATGAAATTAGCTATTTTGCCGTCGCTGTCACATGTGATGTCTTGAATAGTACACGTGCGCGTGGGCTTTTCGTCGAGGCGTTCGATAGGTACGATAGGGAAAACCTGATCGATGGCCCAAGAATCAGTAAGTGACTGGAAAAGCGAGAAATTGCAGAAATACTTGTCGGATACCATTTTCGAGATCTTGCGCAACTCGTCGGGAGCATGGCGCATGTTCTGAACAATGGAACCCACCTCACGGGCTATCGACCAGAAAAGCTGTTCGATTTTGGCCCTGGTGCGCAGATCGAGCAAACCGAGGCTGAACAAATCGAGTGCTTCCTCGCGAATCTGCAGGGCATCGTGCCAGCTCTCGAACAGTCGTGGCTGGTTGAGACGTTCCCATATGTCATATAACTCGCGTGCCAGCTCGTGATCGTCCGGACTGATTTCTCGGTCATCATCCCATTCGGGCAGTGACGTGGTTTCAAGCACCTCAAATACGAGAACCGAATGATGCGCGGTAAGTGAACGGCCGCTCTCTGTTATTATGTTCGGCTGTTTGAGCTCGTTTTTCACACACGCATCCACAAGAGCTGACACGGCGTCGTTAGCATATTCCTGAATCGAATAATTCATCGAGCTTTCGGATGTCGACGTACGCGTGCCGTCATAGTCAACACCGAGGCCGCCGCCTATATCAACAAAGTCGATCGCAAATCCCATCTTAGAAAGCTGCACATAGAACTGCATTGCCTCACGAAGGGCGTTTTTGATTCGGCGTATCTTTGTAACCTGACTCCCGATATGGAAATGGATAAGCTTCAGGCAGTCACACATATCGTTCTCGGTCAGATAGTCGAGAGCCTCAATCAGTTCTGTGGAATTAAGGCCGAACTTCGACTGGTCGCCGCCCGACTCTTCCCATTTGCCAGAACCGGTCGACGAAAGCTTTATGCGAATGCCGATATTAGGCCTGAGGTCGAGACGGCGTGCCACTTCAGCAATGAGACGCAGCTCATTGAGTTTCTCTACAACAAGGAAGATCCGGCGTCCCATTTTCTGGGCCAGCAGTGCGAGCTCCACAAACTTCTCATCCTTATACCCGTTGCATATCACCAGGGCGTTTTCGTCGATATTGGTGGCGAGGACGGCATGTAACTCCGGCTTAGAGCCGGCCTCAAGGCCTATATTGAATTTCTGGCCGTGAGTTACGATTTCCTCAACCACGGGACGCATCTGGTTTACCTTGATGGGATAAATGATGAAGTTCTTTGCCTCGTAGTCATATTCGCGTGCAGCCTTTTTGAAGCACCGCGATATTTTCTCGATACGGTTATCAAGAATGTCGGGAAACCGCAGCAATACTGGCGATGTGACCTTGCGCACGGCAAGCTCGTCCATCACCTCCTTGATGTCGACCGAGGCATATCCCTCACGCGGAGTGACGCAGATATGTCCTTTCTCGTTGACCTTGAAGTAAGATAGTCCCCAACCGGGGATATTGTACAGCTCAGCGCTGTCGTCAATCTTCCATTTTCTCATCAGTACATATACAATATATCAGGGGTAACAAATTTGCGGGAGCAAAGTTACTAAATTTTAATTGATTTTGACTGTGAAAACAGTCAAATGCAAAATCAGTCAAAATAATTGTTTTTTTTACTTAATTTACCAAAGAAAAGTCGTACATTTGCACGGTGATTTGCCCGTGCGGGCAAATCACCCGATTAGACATATATAAGAACTTATAAACATCACATACCACAATTCAACTAGAAACTCATATGAGACTAAAGTTTTACATGCCGCTGATTGCTTGCGGCGCACTGGTGCTTACCACCGGATGTAGTAAGAACATGAAGCAGTTTCAAGCTGACTATTTCACCACTAACCCCAACCCGCTTGAGGTAGTAGGTGAAAAAGTACCTGCAACAGTGACCGGAAACATTCCCGCCAAGTTCTTTGCCAAGAACGCCGAAGTTACCGTCACCCCCGTCCTCGTTTACAACGGTAAGGAAGCCACTTCCATGCCATACACCTTCCAGGGTGAGAAGGTTCGCGGCAACGCAACTACTGTAAGCTATGACAACGGTGGCTATATGACCATCCCTGTCAGCTACGACTACAACCCCGAGATGATAAAGAGTGAGCTTTACCTCGCATTCGACGTTAAGCAGGGCAACAAACAATATGTGCTTCCCCGCGTGAAAGTGGCTGACGGCGTTGTCTCGACTGCTGCATTCACCGATGCCGGCACAGTTAACCCCGCTCTCGCCGCCGACAAGTTCCAGCGCGTGATCAACGAGAAATACACCGCTGACATACGCTTCCTTATCAATCAGGCTATCCTCCGCAAATCACAGCTCGACAGCAACGAAGTGCTCGACTTCAACAAAGACCTCGTTGAGGCCAACAACGACCCGCGCCGCCAGATCAAGGAACTCAACATCATGTCATACGCTTCGCCTGACGGTACGTACGACTTCAACTATGCCCTTGCCGAAAGACGCGAAAACGTGACCAAAGACTACCTTGAGAAGAAACTCAAGAAGGACAACATCACCGAGTTCGGCGAACTTACCGCCAACTTCACCCCTGAGGATTGGGAAGGCTTCCAGGAACTCGTTTCTGCAAGCAATATCCAGGACAAAGAGCTCATCCTCTCTGTTCTCAAGATGTATAAAGACCCGAACGAGCGCGAACGCGAAATCCGCAATATGTCGGCTGTTTTTGAAGAACTCGCCGAGACCATCCTCCCGCAGCTCCGCTACTCTCGCCTGTCGGCTTCTGTCGACGTTATCGGCAAGAGCGACGATGAAATCAACCAGGCTTTCAACACCAATCCTTCAAGCCTGACTGTTGACGAGCTCCTCTATTGCGCAACCCTCACCGACGACAACAACCGTCGCAAAGCCATTTATGAGGCCGTTACCAAATATTATCCCAACGATGCACGTGGATTCAACAACCTCGGTATGGTAGAGTATCAGCTCGGCGATTACAAGGCTGCCAAATCCAACTTCGAGAAAGCAGCCCGCATCGATCCGAAGAATGCTCAGGCTCAGATGAACCAGGGTCTTGTATCGCTTCTCGACAGCGACTATAATACTGCCAACCGCTACTTCGGCAATGCCGCCGGCCTTCCCGAACTTGGTGACGCTCTCGGCGTTTACTACCTCCAGCAGGGTGATGCCGCAGCTGCCGTACGCGCATTCGGTGATTCCAAATCAAACAACGCGGCTCTTGCACAGATACTCACCAAGGACTACAACAAAGCCAAGAACACTCTTTCGGCTATCAAGACTCCCGATGCCACAAGCTACTACCTCATGGCAATTGTAGGTGCCCGCACCAACAATCAGTCTACCGTCGCTTCGAACCTCCGTCACGCCATCCAGCTTGATCCGGCTCTCCGCGACCGCGCACTCAACGACCTTGAGTTTGCCAACTGCAATGTTGCATCGATACTGAACTAATAGCAGTACAACTGTATAATATCTACTGTCAGAGGCTGTCGACCATTAGGTCGACGGCCTCTTTCGTTTATGAGAATTGTCAGAATGAAAGTCAAAATTGCTTTTTTTATGGGACGGAAGGATATTTTTTCTTAATTAAGATAGGTATTTCAGAATATTTTAGCATCTTTGCAAAGTAAAAACTCCGCTTCCCATGGAATCTATCACTAATTTTGAAAGCCTTGTACGCCATTTCTACAATATCACACCGCGCAAGCGTGTAGTCGTCGTGTGTCCTGACGATGCACCGACACTCGGTGTCATAAGCCGCTGCCTTCGCGATCGCGTGGTAGAATTATTGCTTGTGGCACGCGCCGACCGGGCCGAGGCTGCCCGTGAGATTGTCGCAAAGCATTCCTCAGACGATGTCACACTTATAGAAGTTCCGACCGCCGACGAGGCAGCCGCCACCGCAGTGAGGATGGTGCGCGAGCAGCGTGCCGATGTCATTCTGAAAGGGAACATCAATACAGACAATTTGCTGCGCGCAGTCCTGAACAAAGAATGCGGACTTCTGCCTCACGGACGCGTGATGAGCCATGTGGCCGTAGCTGAAATTCCGGGATACGACCGGTTGCTCACATTCTCAGACGCAGCCGTCATACCGTCGCCCACTCTCGACCAGCTGGACGCCATGATACACTACGACGTGGATATCTGCCGCAAACTCGGACACGAGAATCCCAAGGTCGCACTGATACATTTCACCGAAAAATTCAACGACAAATTCGTAATAACGACATATTATAAAGAGATTTTATCTCGTGCCGCTCTCGGGCAATACGGAACGGCGGTCATAGGAGGCCCTATGGATGTGAAAAGCGCATGCGATGCTCATGCCGCAGCAATCAAGGGCATTATTTCGCCGGTAGTCGGCAAATCAGACTTGCTTATTTTCCCCGATCTGGTGGCCGCAAACACTTTTTACAAGACACTCGCCTTGTTTGCCAATGCTCAGCTGGCTGCCATGCTGACGGGTACGGACGCGCCGATAGTCGTCCCGTCGAGAGCCGACAGCGATGATTCGAAATTCTACAGTCTTGCTCTTGCCTGCGTAGCTGCCGGATGACAAGGCCATATTAACAGCCATTGAAAAACTACGATGAAAATATTTGTTATCAATCCTGGGTCGACCTCAACCAAAGTGGCCCTGTATGACGGCGAGAAGCGCCTATGGGAAGACAACACCCATCATCCGGTAACCCAAATTTCAGGCTACACACATGTGAACGAACAGCTTGAAATGCGCGAAGATACGGTGAGAGCGATGCTCGACCGTGCAGGAATACCGGTTGATTTCGATGTTGTGATAGCCAGAGGCGGCCTGCTTCAGCCGACACCCGGTGGAGTTTACCGCATAGACGACCGCATCAAGTACGACTTATTGAATGCCCGTATGGAGCATGCATGCAACCTTGGAGCTCTTATCGCCGACAATCTTGCAAAGGAAAGCGGCTGTCCGGCTTTTATAGCCGACCCGGAGGTTGTCGACGAATTGATGCCTGAGGCAAGGCTGACTGGTATACCCGAGATCAACCGACATTCCATATTTCACGCTCTCAACAGCAAAGCCGTATCGCGCCGATACGCCGAGTCAATCGGGACCACTTACGACTCTCTCGATCTGATCGTTGCCCACCTTGGCGGAGGAATATCGGTAGGAGCGCATCACCACGGCAAAGTGATCGATGTGAACAACGCGCTTAATGGTGACGGGCCATTCAGTCCCGAACGCGGAGGCACTATCCCGGCCGACCAGCTGGCCGAGCTATGCTTCAGCGGTCGGTATACGCTCAGGGAAATCAAGAACCTTCTGAACGGCAAAGGCGGAGTCGCAGCCCATCTCGGGCTCACCGACATGATCGAAATAACCCGACGGGCAGAAGCCGGCGAGGAACCGTTCAAGCACGTGATCGAATCGATGATCTACACCATAGCCAAAGAAATCGGTTCGCGAGCAGTGGCCTTGCGCGGACATGTCGACGCCATCATACTCACCGGAGGAATCGCACACAGCCGATACGTTGTCGACAAACTGAAAGAATGGATCGACTGGATAGGCCCGATAGTCGAGCTTCCGGGTGAAGATGAAATGGGTTCGCTGGCCTACAACGCCATGGGTGTGATGTCCGGACGGCTAAAACCTCAGATATATGCACCTAAAGAAACTCTTGAACCGGTCAGCAACATCTGACATTCAATTACAAACCCTAAAATGATGGAGATTCAAAGTTATTTTGTAACTTTGAATCTCCAAATTTTTCAACAACCATTATGCAACGCTTTTTCATCATACGTTTATTTCTCATGGCATTGTCAGTGCTTGTGCCATGCGGGGCGAACGCTTTGAAATTCTGCGACCACGGGCCGGCAAAAGACCTCGTAGCGGTCGATGTGCACGCCCTTTTCGGCGGGGCTGCCATATCACAGAACTACATGGGATGCTTCTCCGAAATCCGCGAAATCAACGCGACGATGGGAACGGCATGGGGTGCCGGGGTCACTGCGGAATTCGGATTTCGTAACTATCTCGGCATTGGCACGCAGCTGAACGTCATTTTCAACACCAACAGCGTGAACGTCGCGGTCAGCAACTTCAACGCCACAAGCGTCAGCAACGTTTTTCTGCACAATCATTACAATTATATCAATGTGCCTGTTTATGCGACATTCAAGTTCAACATAACCGAAAATTTGCGCTGGAATGTCGATGCCGGATTCTATTACGGCTACGGATTCAGCGGATGGCAGCGGCAAGCTGCCTACACTTCAACCGTAAACGAGCTCGGACAGCTCGTCAACAGAGTCACTGTCACGAAACCCGACTATTTCAAAAACCCAGACACGTTTGTCAACAGTTACAGGCGCAGTGATGCCGGAATCCACCTATCCACCGGCTTAACCATCTTCAGGCACTACCGCATCGGTCTGCGCTCAACAATCGGTTTAAAAAATGTGTCTACCGTGGGTGAAAACGGTATTATTAATCCCAACATCCATAACTTCAACTTAATGATGGAGATTGGTTACAGATTCTGAAACAAAAAAGACTTACATTTATATTTATATATGAAAACTCCTGAGAAAGAAATCGTTGTCAGTGGTATTCGTTCTACAGGCAACCTTCATCTGGGCAACTACTATGGAGCCCTGCGCAACTTCGTGAGAATGCAGGACGAATATGATGCCCGGTTCTTTATCGCCGACCTGCACGCCCTCACCACAAATCCCGACCCACACGAACTGCACGCCAACGTCAAGAACATACTCGCAGAATATCTTGCTGCCGGTATAGACCCCGACAAGGCCACGATATTCGTACAAAGCGACGTACCCGAAGTATCGGAAATGTACCTGCTGCTAAACATGCATGTGGGTATAGGCGAACTGATGCGCACGGCATCATTCAAAGACAAAGCCCGCAAACAGCTTGGCATAGCAGCCAAAGAAGGAGAGAATGATGCCGACATCGAACGTGAAATAATCGGAAATGAAACAAACAAGCGCGTCAATGCCGGCCTGCTCACCTATCCGACCCTCATGGCTGTTGACATTCTCATCCAGAAGGCAACAAAGGTACCCGTGGGAAAAGACCAGGAACAACATCTCGAACTCACACGCCGTTTCGCACGCCGCTTCAACTCATTCTACGGTGTTGAACTTTTTCCCGAGCCCACCAACTTTAACTTCGGAAGTGCACCCGTAAAGGTCCCGGGGCTCGACGGCTCCGGGAAAATGGGAAAAAGCGAAGGAAACTGCATCTACCTCATCGATGACGAGAAGACTCTTCGCAAGAAGGTTATGCGTGCCGTCACAGACGAAGGCCCGAAAGAACCAGGACAGCCCATATCACAGCCCGTACAAAACCTCCTCATTCTGATGGAGCTGACTTCGTCGCCCGAAATAGTCCAGCAATACCGCGACGCTTATTCCGACTGCTCGATCCGCTATGGCGACATGAAGAAGCAACTTGCCGAGGATATTCTGAAGGTGACACTGCCGATACGCGAACGCATAATGGAGATACGCAACGATGACGAATATCTTGGACGTGTGGCACGTCAGGGTGCCGAGAAGGCACGTGCCGCCGCATCCGAAACGCTCGCCCAGGTACGCGAGATAATGGGCATTCGCCGTTTCTACTGATTCGACATTCAGCGAACCAAAAACAGATTCCGCACCGTGTGGTATTGACACACGGTGCGGAATCTGTTTTAATTTATTCGGAGAAGCAATCAGCGCATATCGTCAAACGTCATTTCGTCGAAACCGGCTGCATCAAATTCGTCGTCATTATACCCGTCATTACCATAGAAATCTGCATCGAGATCTGTCTCTGCGGCTTTCTTGGCATCAGCTGCAGCTTTGGCATCGATTTTCTCCTCAAAGTCTTCAAGGTCGATATGCTGTGGCGGAGGAGTGCCACGTTTTACCGTGCATACAGCATCGTCGAGATATTCGCCGGGGCGTGTCTCCTTGAGCTCAAGAAAAAAGCTGCGGTCGGTCAGATAGTCAAACACGAAGATAAGTCTCTGACCACGGTCTTCAACCATATCGCTGATCACCGTGTCGTCCATCAGATAAGTGTCCGATGCGGAATCGAGGCCCATGTCTTCGAGTGTGATCTCCTGCCCTTTCTCCCAGCCGTCCTCGCAAATGAAAAATGAGCACATCGGCGACGGTTCATAGTCAACAGCCTTGTCTATCGCGTCACGTAGTTTGATAAAAGTTGAGTCGGCATCAATCTCGATTTCACGCTTGAAATTGTCGACTTCGTCTGATACTAAACGGAATTTGTATATCATATATTCGTTTTTTGTTCAATCGTTGGTTTTACACCGCGAATATAGTATTTTTACTCGAAACTACATAAAAAACATCAACCAACAGGCATATTTTATTATCTGCCGGTCATGATGAGTCCAACCTCTTCTTCTAAATCTGCTGCTGAAAAAACCGTGGCCGTGTGAAGAGAAAAAGTCTTCACACGGCCACAGATTATAACGAACTAAATATTAGTCTTGATTAAGGTTCACGCGTTTGAATGAAACGACGGTGAGGCCCTTGCTGCTCTTTGCGAGATACTGGCCAATCGTCAGTTCGCCGTCCTTTACAAATTCCTGTTCAACGAGGCAGTTCTCTTTGTAGAATTTGTTAAGACGTCCCTTGACGATATTGTCGATCATCTGCTGGGGAAGATTTGCAGCCTTCTGCTCCGACACTTCAGCGATAATCTTACGGGCCTGATCAGCCTGCTCGGAAGTAATCCAGCCCTTCGCCATATTCGACTCGATATGAGCTTCGCTGTCGACATGGGCGGGGTTGATGCCTGCCTTGTGAAGGGCTGCCTCTACGGCCTTGCGCACCTGTTCCTGCTTGGTCTTCTCTGTTGCCACAGCAATCTCGGAGTCGATAACGCTCTGCGGTACGTCCTCGCGGCAGATAGCCACAGGGTTCATCGATGCAACCTGCATTGCTACGTCGCGGCCTACCTGATAGTCGACATCCGGTTCGTTGAAACCGGCGATGGTCGACAGCTTGTTGCCGAGGTGGTTGTAACTGGTGGTCGATGCAGCCTCAAGCCATTCGTATGCGCCGATTTCCATCTTTTCGCCGGTCTTGCCGCTTTCCTCGACAACGAGGTCGGCGATAGAGCGTCCGTCGATCTGGAGAGCCTTGAGTTCGTCAAGACTCTTTACACGGTTTGCGACAGCGGCATCGAGAATCTGCTGGGTGAGGGCAACGAATCCGGCGTTCTTAGCCACAAAGTCAGTCTCGCAGTTGAGAGCGACGATGGCAGCGAAGTCGCCTTCGTTCTTAGCCAGCACGCAGCCTTCTGAAGCCTGACGGTCTTCACGCTTGGCGGCCACAGCCTGACCCTTCTTGCGGAGGATCTCAACGGCGGCGGGTATGTCGCCGTTTGTTTCGGCGAGAGCTTTTTTGCAGTCCATCAAGCCGGCAGAAGTGATCTGGCGCAGCTTGGTGATTTCTGCCATTGTAACAGCCATATTAATTATGAGAGTTAAATGCGGATTAATGAAATAAATTTACTCGGCGGCAGTCTCGGCAGCTTCTTCAGCTGGAGCCTCTTCAGCTTCAGCTGCGGGAGCTTCCTCAGCGCCTTCCTCAGCACGGTTGTTGCGGCGGACGCGGCTGCGCTCGCGGCGTGCGGGAGCTTCTGCCTCGTCCTTGTTGTCGACCTTCTCTACCTTGCGTTCCTCAAGGCCTTCTGCCATAGCTGAACATACAGTATCGAGCACGAGCTCAATCGACTTGCTGGCATCATCGTTTGCGGGAATGACGAAATCCACGTTGCTGGGATCGCTGTTGGTGTCTACCATAGCGAACACGGGTATACCGAGACGGTTAGCCTCAGCTACGGCGATACGCTCCTTGAGCACGTCGACTACGAAAAGAGCAGCCGGGAGACGGCCGAGGTCGGCAATCGAGCCGAGAGTTTTCTCGAGTTTGGCACGCTGACGGGTGATCTGGAGCTTCTCACGCTTCGACAGGTTGTCGAAAGTGCCGTCCTTGGTCATTTTGTCGATGGTGGCCATCTTCTTCACAGCCTTGCGGATTGTGGCGAAGTTGGTGAGCATACCGCCCGGCCAGCGTTCTATTACATAAGGCATATTGACCGACTGAGCCTTGTCTGCAACGACTTGTTTAGCCTGCTTTTTTGTAGCGACGAACAGGACTTTCTTACCCGATTTCGCGATACTGCGAAGAGCCTTTGCGGCCTCGTCGAGTTTGGCCGAAGTCTTGTAGAGGTCGATGATGTGGATACCGTTGCGCTCCATAAAGATGTAAGGAGCCATAGCAGGATTCCATTTGCGTTTGAGGTGGCCGAAGTGGCAACCTGCTTCGAGGAGTTGGTCAAATGTGGGTGTTGACATTGTTTTTTGAAAGGGTTTTGTTTACGTTCTTTCTTGATTACAACCCGGCGGTAGGGAACGTGTCCATCCTCCGGATTTAGATACTAAACACTAAGCGCTAAGCCCGGACTCGGCCGGACGGCGCAAGCGGGGAGAGATTAACGTTTCGAGAACTGGAAACGTTTGCGGGCTTTCGGCTGACCGGGTTTCTTACGTTCAACAGAACGCGGGTCGCGTGTCATGAAGCCTTGGGCACGAAGAGCCGGCTTGTCTTCGGGGTTGATTTTC
>CAZAZA010000086.1:0-12972 GCA_964489495.1 uncultured Bacteroides sp. | reverse complement strand
CTTATCCTCGGCAATGGTGGAGTCAAGAAAACGCGTACATATGATGAAGATGATGAGTTGCGCGGATTTGTAGTCACCCTGCAAAACTTTGACAAGCTTATCAAAGAAGGTGTGAAGGACGGAACCATCAGCATTTCCGAGAATGAAATTGAAACCGACAAAACATTTGATATATGAAGACGGCCTTTGATGAATACAATAGTATAGTGTCATCTATACCGGAACATATCCATAAAGAGGTGGACATTGAAATGGCTGTGTCCAATAGAATCTATGATTTGATGGTGCAAAAAGGGTTGTCAAAGGCCGAGTTTGCTCGTTCGCTTGGTAAGCGTCCGTGTGAAATTACCAAATGGCTGAGTGGTCAGCATAATTTCACCCTTTCAACACTTGCCATGCTCTCCTCATTCTTCGGTCAGCCGATAATAACAGTCAGTTGAGGTTTACATCTAAGATATGTCTGGTAAGACAACTATATTTTTGGAGGAGCCACGACAAGATTCGGTTCTTGCCGTCCTTCGCTCCTTTCTCGGGACTTGGATTGCCCTTCAATTTGTATGTATTTAAAGTCAAATCCGCAGCAAGCTGTTGACTTACAGCGGGTTTGATTGCTTTGGTTGCGGAAAGACAGTGATTCTTGCTTCGCAAGCGCTTCGCGATACCGAACCCTCGGGTTCCCTTCTGTCTGTCAGAAAAATAAAGAGGCTGTGTCATTATGACACAGCCTCCTGCAATAGCCAATCTTTTTTACCTTAAATATTGTGCCCTATTATTAGATTTCTTGATAAGCATATGGAGGCTCCTTGAATAAATTATATCTGTTTAATTGATATAGCATAGCCACCTCCGGGCGCTGCTTTCATTTTTAATTTTGTTTTTGCGTTAACTTTTTTTGAAGTAATGGTATATGCTTGTGGATTGGTCAAGTAGTTGGCATCCGACGCATCAGCATAAATGGTCGCTTCATATTTCTTATTGGGATCAAGAAAATCAAGCGAAAGAGTGGATTCATATCCATCCTCATTTGCAGTACAGCCAACATACCAGTCGTTTCCTCCTTTTGCTTTGCGGGCTGCCACAATGTAGCGTCCCGGTTCAGCCGCAATATATCGACTTTCATCCCAATCTACGGGCACATCCTTTATGAACTGGAATGCGTCCATGAAGCGATTATATACTTCAGGAACATCTGCTGCCATCTGGAGGGGGCTATACATAGTTACATAAAGGGCCAGTTGACGCGCAAGCGTACTGTTAACGTGACCCTGACTGTTCGGGTTAACCTTTTTCATGTCCATTTCGAATATACCGGGAGTATAATCCATTGGACCACCCTGAAGTCTGGTAAAAGGAAGAACCGTAGTGTGAGAGGGCTTATTTCCAGCGAAAGATTCATATTCAGTACCGCGTGCGCTTTCATTACCGATGAGATTAGGATATGTACGGCAAAGACCGGTGGGACGGACCGCTTCGTGGGCATTGACCATAATGTGATGCTTTGCGGCCTCTGTCACAGCATATAGATAATGGTTGTTCAGCCACTGGCCGTAGTGATGTTCGCCACGGGGAATCATGTTGCCCACATAGCCGCTTTTAACAGCATTATAGCCATATTTATTCATTAGATTGTATGCCTGCTCCATGTGGCGTTCATAGTTGCGTACAGAACCGGATGTCTCATGATGCATCATTAACTTCACGCCTTTTGAATGTGCATATTCATTAAGCATCTTGATATCAAAATCAGGATAAGGAGTCACGAAGTCGAAAACGTAATCTTTAGAGTGTCCGAACCAATCTTCCCATCCGACATTCCATCCTTCCACCAATACCTGATCGAAGCCATGCTCGGCCGCAAAATCGATATATTTTTTTACATTCTCATTGTTTGCAGGATGCTGGCCGTGAGGTTTTGTATTGGTATAATCAAGCTGATTGAGTTTAACAGATGGTAAATCATTGGTGTAAGACCATTGTTTTCCTCCGCCAATCATTTCCCACCACACACCGATATACTTCACCGGTTTAATCCATGATGTATCATCATAGGCACACGGGTCGTTCAGATTGAGAATCAGATTGGATGAAAGCATATCACGGGCATCATCACTTACCATTACAGTTCGCCACGGTGAATGGCATGGCGACTGAAGATGTCCTTTGTTCCCCTGGGCATCAGGTGTGAGCCAAGATGTGAATACGAAATTCTTGTCATCGAGGTCAAGATGCATACAAGAGTAATCAACGAGGGCTGCCTCATGTAAGTTGATATACAGACCGTCATCAGTTTTCATCTGGAGCGAAGTCTGCACTCCCGTGGGAGAAAATTGGGTCTGTGACGCATTGCTGCAAATTGCATCCTTCATCTTTCCGCGTATTTCGGAAAGGCGACACTCTGTGTAGTCGTATTCCTGTGTGTCATAATCGCCGGCAATCCACCATGCAATATGGTCCCCGGTCATGGCAAACTGTGTTTTCTCTTCCTTGATTATGAAATATGTCAGGACACCATCCTGCGGAAACTCGTAACGGAAACCGACACCATCATCATATACACGGAAACGCAAATCCATTTTACGATAATGCTCCGGCTGATCGAGATGGAGCAACAGCTCATTATAATTGTTTCTGATGCTGCTGTTTTCACCCCACACGGGATGCCATGTCTCATCAAAAGAAGACACTGAGGAGGATATGAGTTTGAATCCATCCATCATGTCCGGGCCGTCGGCCAGTTGAAGGCCAAGAGCGGACGGTTTAATTACCACTCTACCCTTATAGGAAACATTATATGTAGGAACGCCTTCAACGACATCCGCGTTAACCGTTATGGTACCAGACGGAGAGCTGATTTCTACAGCCTTCATTTCCAACGGAAAGAGGCATAAACCAGCCATGACCGAAGTCATGGCAGAGATGCATTTAAGTTTTATGAACGCTATTTTCATTTTGACAGTCTTACTATTTTGCAACCATGAGCCGGCACAGTTGCAGAAATTGTTGATACAGAACCTTCATCAGCATGACGCCAGAGGTCACGCATCTTCCATTCGCCTTCTATACCCAGTGTGCTGAGATTCAACGAATATGCACGGGAATTATCATCGCGGTTGAACAGCCCTACAATGTAATCGCCATTAGACATCTGTCCGAACCATACTTCATTGTTCTTATCATTGAGTTTGTCACTCAGCGGCTTGCCGACAAACTTGTCAGTATTTAGCTCAAGCAGTTCTGAATTGGTGTAGAATTTGAGATTATCACCGATAGTGTTATGCTGGTCGGCTACTGTTACAGGGCCACCCGCCATAAGCTGGAGCGATACTACTGTCTCGCGTTCAGCATCAGTATCAAATTTGTTAAGGCGGATAAAGTCGCCGTCAAGAATAACTTTGTCGCGGCCTGCGATATGTGACCAATAGGTGAAACCATCGAACATATTCATGCAGTTGGGCCATGTCGTATAAGATTTGCCTTTATCCTGTGCTGAACAGTGCCACCAGCCACCACCGGATGTATCGCACACAATTCTTACCATGTTGCCATACTTAGCTTCCACTTCGGCATCATTATAGAGGTGAGGCATCACGAGTGAAGTGAAAATACCGTATTTCTTTGCAGACTCTGCGATGTAAGAGAGGGCGCGGGCATAGGATTCGCGGCCGTATCCACGTCCTACAACTCCCATGTTGCGGTCTTTGCCATCTTCGTACCATGAAAGGAAGTCCATTCGTATATAGTCGATACCAAGTTCTTTGTAATGCTTGAAGAAACCATCGATAAACTCTCGTGTCCCGGGATTTTCCGCAACAGCCCAATGGAACCAGCGATCTTCGGCATTTGGATTCTGCACAGATGTCGAGCCATTGTAATAGAGTGAACTGAAATCGTAATCAGTTCCTTCTATTTTGGTTTCTCGCGGTCCATGAATCCATAACGGATTGTCATAGACACCGACTTTGAGTCCTTTCGCCTTACACTTGGCTACAAGGTCTTTCAGAGCCATAGAACCATAATGGGTCATGTAGCCCGTTTCGTCTTTGGCAAGCATCGGGATGAATCCGTCAGTGCAGATCATATCATATCCATAGGGTTTGAGATCCGATGCCACCCAGTCTATGATTCTATCCCATTCCTCAGCCGAAATGTCCATATCGGCCTCTGCCACGCCCTGTTGAGACTGTTCGTAGCAGTATTCATACACACTCCAGTATAGCGGAGCCTTGTAGGTATGTATTTCGCCCACATCAGGAAGCTCAGGAAGCTCGAATTTGGGCGGATAGCGCATCTCTATTTCATCCGAACAGCTTGCAAGCGCCAACATTGTCAAAGCTGATGCGATTATATTCATTTTCATGTCTTGTTCAATAAGATTAGTTTAGATATTTGACGGATATGGTCATGGTCTTAGTGTCAAGGGTCAGCTCATATTTACCCTCATCCACGACATTCCACTTATAGTCCGGATCCCCCGCACGGCATATCATATCAGTTGCAGATACACCTGATTTTGATACTGTGCAGTTTTCTGTTGACGGACGATAGAAAGCCGCCCCGAAGTCCTTTTCAAAACTGCATTTGAACTCGCCTTGTTTCAATGTGCCGGTCCATGTATATACTCCCTCCTTGCCTTTGACTGCGGTCAGGACTGTCGCATCATCCAGGCTCCAGCCTCCTGCGGTAGCGCTTCCAATCATGTATAGCGGCTTAGCCTGTTCCTCTCCGTCAAGATAGACGGCTTCAAATGTCATGGATTCAGTATTGAAAGTCAAACGGTAATTACCTGCTTCAGTCACTTCCCATTGATCATCGGGTTCGGTTGTAAATACCATGTTGTTTGCACTTGCACCTGATTTGGATACAGTTACTCCTGATGAGGCGGGACGATAGAACGGTGCTCCGAAATCTTTTTCACGGGCTGCCTTGAACGTTCCTCTTGCAAGTTCACCTTCCCAGACAAAAAGATTGTCATTAGCAGCATCGGCCACAATTTCAGTAGCGGCATCCCAGCTCCAGCCACCTTTTGTAGCTTCGCCAATCATATACAGTTTTGATGCCGGTTTGAAAGCGCCCGTATATTCCACTGCGAGAGTCCACTCTTTCAGATTGAAAGTCAGTCGGTAGATACCGGGGGTTTCAACCTTCCATTTATTGTCGGGACTGGTTGAGAACACGAAGGAGTTATCTTCAATTCCGTTCTCGTTAATCTTGACATCGGCTGTTGCAGGGCGTATGAACGAGGCATTCCAGTCTCCGGGAGTGAGGCAGGCTTTCAGTTCCCCTGCATACAATTTCCCTTCATAGACAAATTCATACTGAGATTTCTTTTCAACCGGAGTCGGATTGTCGATATTCCATTCGTTGAGAGGAGAGGCGTCACCGACAAGATAGAGCGTCTCAGTTTCGATAGGCTCAATTTCCGGGGCGTCCTGTTCGCGCAGATAGGAGGTACTCATTGTCCAATCACGGAGGTTGAATGTGAGGTGGTAAACACCGGCATCTGTAACACGCCATTTGTTATCTGGATCTCCGGCGTGCATCGTAAACTCTGCGTTTGTTATTGCTGTTTTTCCGATTTCCTCGCCATTATTCATCGGGCGAATGAATGCGGCATCCCAGCTGCCCGGAGTTAGACAGAGTTTCATTTCTCCGGCGTTAAGATTACCTTCCCATTCAAACACCAAGGGGTCTTCCTCGGATGCTTCAAAGGGAGTCGGAGCGTCTATACTCCAACCATTGGGAGTGGCGTCGCCTACCATATAGAGTGTGGATGTCTTGATAGGCAGATTGCCGTCAATGATGATCAGGTCTTTTTCATCATCGCAACTCGAAAAGGCCGTTGCCATGGCCAATCCGGTCAAGGTATATATTAATGATTTTAATTTCATATCTTTAGGTTTTTAAAATTGGCCTTTACTTGTTGTAACCGGGGTTCTGCTCAAGATTCGGATTGGCATTAAGAATCGGACGCATAATCGGGAAAATTTCGGTATTCTTGTTTGCATCCGGAGTCTTGTCCCACCATGTTCCGCTGCTGAATTTGCCAAAACGGATCAAGTCAATTCTTCGACGGCTCTCAGCAAAGAACTCACGTCCCCATTCCGCAAGCAGTTCTTTCTCATCGAGGAAAGCCTTCCCTTCAGGAGAATAAAGCACATCATCATAATTCTCTACGGGATAGTTGCGTTTACGCACACTGTTAAGCAGCTTGGCTGCCTCGGTTTTATTGCCGGAGCGTAATTTACACTCGGCCAGAGAATAAATGATTTCAGGGAGACGGATTTCAGTGTAGTCGCTCTCCATCTGATGGGCGTCATCGTCGCTATAGAACGGATACTTGGCAAAGTGCCAGCCTGAATTATGGTCGCCGTTGCGGAGATTGCTGGTCTTGTTTGACGGCCATTTGTCAGGTGCAAGTCCCTGGAAATTTCCTACTGCATCGCGGATATAGAGGTCATACGGCTGTTCGGGTGCGCGTACACGGGCTTTGTTACCATTTTCATCAGTATATTCAAGATAGCCGAAAAGGAACATGCCTTCACGTTTGCTGTCACCCAGATTACGGTACAGTTTCATTCGCTCGTCACCGGGGTACTTGCGGAAATTCTGGATGGGCATACCAAGCTCGTATGTGTAGAGATTCCCATCAAGATCATACGATGGAGATGCGGCATATTTGGTATTGTGGTCTCCGGCCTTTGCTTTACGGTCGTTGAAGTAATAGCGTGCGCGTGCCGGAACTGTCCACCAATAGGTATTGCCGTCATACAGCCAGTAAGAATAGCCCTGAGAGCTTGGGAAACCGAAGATTACCTCATCACACTGGTCATTGTTCCAGTCAAAGGCTGCGTCCCAACGGTCTGCAACAGCATAGGTGCCATAAACGCCGTCAATAATATCCTGAGCAACCTTCTCACAATCGGAATATCTGTTTTCGCCGATATAGACTTCAGCGTTAAGATACAGGCGGACAAGAAGAGCAGCGGCTCCGCCTTGTGTCCACTGACCCTGAAGATTTGAGCCGGTACCAAGTCCATCTTTTTTGGAGAGTAGTTTGGTGCAGTCTTTAAGCTCGCTTTCGATGAAGTCAAAAATGACCTTGGGCTCAACCTGTTTCTCGGTATTGAGCGACACATCGTTATAGCTTACAGCCAGAGGAATATGACGGAAAGCGTCAAGAAGTCGGATATAGAACCATGCACGCAGGGCGCGGCACTGTGCGTTGAGGTTATCAAACTCTGCCTGTGAGAGACCGAACTGTGACGGGTTGAGTTTGGCAAGGTCTTCGATAACGTAGTTGCACTGCATGATACCTTGGAAACAGCCGTTCCACTCGGTCTGAGCATCGCCACCATCCTCGACATTCCACTGATGGTAGTGGAGGCGGCGCCATTGTCCTCCGTCATCCCACCAACCGTCGCGGGTAGGAGTGATGAGCTGGTCAGCAGTGAGTTCGTTAAGCACGTGACGGCTGCCGATACTCCAGTAGGCGTGCTCAAACGGACGGAATACAGCGCGAACCACATCGCTCTTCGTATTGTAGTAGTTTTGCGTGCCGACCTGATCGTAGAGCGTTTCATCCAAGTCGGTGCAGCCGGTCATGGCGATTGCGCAGAAGGCCGCAGACGCTATATATTTTAGAAATTTCATTTTTGTCTGTTTTGCAGGTTATTAGAAATCAAGTTGCAGACCGACAATGAACTGTCGGGTCGATGGGTAATAGGTACGCGAACCCTGTCCGCCGGGGGTAAGTCCGTTGACCTGATATGTAGAAGGATCCACACCGCTGAACTTTGTGATTGTGAACACATTCTTAACCGTACCATATACTCTCAGGCGGTCAAGGAAACGGCACTTGGGTGTTGGAAGTGTATAGCCCAATGTGAGCATGTCCAATTTGAAATAGTCGCCTCTTTCAAGGAAATAATCGCTTACAACAGGATTTGCATCGGGATTGATATCAAAGTTCTTGCCGTATGCCTTTTTAAGCACATTTCCGGTAAAATTACGTGTTCCATAATAGAAATCATGGATATTGAACAAGTCAAACCCGAATGCACCACGGAAGAACAACGCGAGGTCGAAATTCTTATAGCGGAAGTTATGGCTTGTTGACATAGTGAATTTAGGCATACCGTTACCTACAACCTGACGGTCTTCATCTGTAGCCTGAGACGCGCGGATGATATCGCCATCTTTGTCATATACGAGCCATTCGCCACCGTTGGTAATACCGGCATATTTCCACATATAGAAGTTTCCCAGTGATTTACCCTTTTCAATTCGCTGAAGATTGTAGTAAGGATAGGGATCTTCAGTTCCACACATATTGTAGAAATCCTGTCCCACATATTCCGAATTGCTGAAATCAACGAACTTATTGCTCATCACGGTCCCGATAACATTGAAGTTATATAAGAAATCCTTGGTATTGACGGCGTTGAAGCTCAAATCGAATTCAAAACCTGTATTCTTCATCGTACCTACGTTTACGAATGTCTCATCAAACAGGTACGGAGGTACAGACACTTTGTAGTTACCGAGAAGATCCTGCTGGCGACGGTTGAAGTAATTCAACGAACCATAGAAACGGTTGTTAAAGAGCGAGAAGTCGAGGCCGATATTCCAGTTCTTGCCTTTCTCCCAACGGAGGTCGGGATTGACATTTTTAGCCGGTCCCCAAACCTGATAGTATTTGCCATTATAGAAATAGTAACCGAAGCCGGTCATGGTGCTGAGAGAGTTGTAGCTGCCGAAATCCTGATTACCGGTCACGCCGTAGTCCGCACGAATCTTCAAGTCATTGATCCATTCGATGTCTTTCATGAAAGATTCCTGCGAGATACGCCAACCGGCTGACACTGCCGGGAAATCGCCCCACTTGTGATTGGCACCAAATTTAGAGGAACCTTCATGTCGCAACGAGGCAGTAAAAAGATATTTGCCTTCAAAGTCATAGCTTACGCGCCCGAAAAATGAAATGAGCTTGGCATCATTTTTATAACTGCTCATGAGGACTTCGCTCTCTTCCTTAGCAAGTTCTCCGGAACCGATATTGTCCGCACCAAGGCCATCATTCGGAAAGTCCTTGTTCCATGCGCTGAAACCCTGATACTGGGAATACTGGTAAGAATAACCGACCATTGCTTTGATATTGTGCTTGTCGGCAATGCGGGTATTATAATTGGTAAGCCATTCGACTACATACTGGCGCTCTTTTGAGTAAGCTCGGCTGGCCTCACCGTCATAACCGCCGTTTATGGCAAGTGTACTTGTTGACGGACGGAACCATGAATCGTTGTTGCTGTACTGGTGGTCAGCAAACATTATCTGGGTTGAGAGATTATGGTCGCTTGTACCGTCTTTTGCGAGAAGAGGAAGAAGATTAAGTTTGAGTGTACCATCCCAATCGAGCAGTTTTGTATCGGAATGGTTCTTTTCAAGTTTCTGAAGTTCCACAGGGTTGCTTCCTACTACCTGGCCTTGGAAATTGTAATACAGATTAGGATTCTCCGGATCCATTAACGGAGTTGTGGGATTGGCTTCTATTGCATTACGGAATACACCCCAGTCGGCATTATCACGATAGATGATTCGTGGGGCCACATTGAGGTTTATAGTAAACAGTCCGCCCTTTGTTGTATGCATTACTGAAGCGCGGGCGCCATATTCCTCACGATTTGAACGGAGATCGATACCGTTAGCATCACGATAGTCGGCACTTACGCGATAGTTGCTGCGCTCGTTGCCGCCACTGACAGTCAGAGTGTGCTGCATTGTAAAGCCTGTGCGTGAAACTGCATCGAGCCAGTCGAGATTACCGCCTAAATCTACACCTCGGTCACCCCAGCCCAAACGAACATCACGATAATCTTGCGCACTCATCATGTCAAGTTCCTTAACTACCTTATCCCATGCGAAAGTGCCGGAATAGGAAGTATGGGTATTACCGTCCTTACTGCCCTTTTTAGTTGTGACAAGTATGACGCCATTGGAGCCACGGGTACCGTAGATTGCAGATGCCGCACCGTCCTTCAGGATGTCGAAAGATGCGATGTCATTGGGATTTATATTGGTCAGATTACCTCCGGGGACACCATCTATAACGATAAGCGGGCCGAGTCCGGCTGAACGGGACGACACACCGCGAATCTGGATGCTTGCCTGATTGTTAGGGTCACCGGCACCGGTATTCGTGATAGAAACACCGGGAACCTTGCCCTGAATCATCATCGAGGGGTCAAGAGAACTGACGGTAAGGAAATCTTTTTCACCGACATGCGAAATCGCTGATGTTAACTCCTTCTTGTCCATTGTTCCATAGCCTATGACAACTACTTCATCAAGAACTTCGGAACTCTCTTTCATGACTACGTTAATCACGTTACGGCCATTGATAGCTTCTTCCATAGTCACATATCCGATATAGGAAAATTTAAGTTTTCCTTTAGAATCGGCTTCGAGGCTGAAATTGCCGTCAATGTCTGTCGCTGCACCGATTCCGGTGCCGGGGACTGTCACGCTCACACCGATAAGTGGTTCGCCTGACGGATCTGTCACTGTTCCTTTGATGCTTATCTGTTGTGCTGACATCAGTTGACATCCCACAACCATGAAAAGCAAAAAGAACAGGCATTGAAATTTGCAGTTACTTTTTCCCATGGTTTATATGATTTTGTTGAAATTTGTTTTCAAGGTATCGTTGAACAGAACGGCGGTCCGATGTGTTAACGTAATGCAAAGTTATATGTAGATACAGGCAGCTGCAAGTGTACGTATCTAAAATGTAGTGGATTTTGAAGCGATAGCAGTTGATATTAAGCACTTTAACGCAAAACGAGCACCTCTTTTTAGTAGCTGAAATTGAGCTGTCAGATTATCTCTGACAGTAATTATGGTATGAAAAGTTAACGGAATTGGACGCTTGTCTATGTCATTGAGCAAAGCACTATGTCATTGCCCGACCCTGCCAATATTAAAAATCTCCGACTCTAATGCATTTCTGTCGCCCTTCGCTTTATTGCGTACCTTTGTTCGATAATTATAAATTGTAGTAAGAGAATAGCGCAAGAATTTAGCTATCTTCTCGCTGTCTGTAATGCCAAGCCTTATCAGAGCATATATGCGAAGCTCGGTATTCAATGTGCCTTCCTTCTTTGGTATTATAGCTTCTTCCGGAAGCAAGAGGTTATTAAAATCTTCAACAAACGACGGGAATAAGCTCAAAAAAGTCTTATCAAACTGATAATAGAATGCTTTTAACTCTTCGTCTATTACTGAAGAAGACTTCAAGAGCTGTTTTAACTCATCTGATTTACCGGACTTTACAAGGCTGTTCAAAGACTTTCTATAGGCGTCAAGTTTTTCTATATAGACAAGGCACTGATCCATGTATCTGCCAATATATACCTCTTTGAGTTCCGAATTTTCCGCAATGGCATAATTAGCTTCCGACAGTTTCTTGTTTGATTGTCTGAGTTCTTCAGTCAATTTGTTTTGCCTTTCATAAGCGGCAGCCAACTCCTTATGGTTATTCTTTATTCTAATCATCTGCTTCCTCATGTAGAATAGCATGACAATCAGCACTAAAGCCAACACCGCAATAATAATTATATATCGTTCCAGAGTTTTCTTTTGCTTCTGGACAGTCTCAACATATATCCCGTTAATCATGGGATATGTATCGTTGAGCTCTATAATGCGCTGACGGGCATTGCATTTCGCCGCATCATCGACAGCGATTGTCATGAACCGGTATGCTCTGTCCAAATCACCTTCCTCATATAACATCAGCGCCAGTTGTCGTAATGAAATATACTCCCTTACGGAAGATTTCAAGTCTGAGATGGCTGATATGATAAGGTTTGTTTTTTGCAGCTCCTTTTCCCCGGTCTTGGCATAAGCCTCCGACAGCGTCCATGCACATATTGCTTTTTCATGCTCCGACAATTCATTGTCACGCATAAAATCCTGCATCAACTTTATAGCTTCAGTGGGAGAGCCATTGACATTCAGGTAATCAGCCCTTGTTATTACATATGGCAACGTGCCGGGGGCATTGGCTTTAATTATGGAATCACGATAGGAATTAGTGATATTGAAATATCTTGATTTATCAGCGGGGAATGCCGCATAATCGGCCATCCTGCCATAAATAGTACGTTTGATATGGTAATAATACGGACGCAGGTAATCAGGCAAAGATTCAAATTGCACTGAGTCCATAAGTACCAGACATTCGTGATACATACCTGTGGCACTAAGAATGTTGGCTCTGTTCATACGGGCATTAAGCAATAACGAATTATCACCCATGCGCCTTGCTATCGCTTCCTGACGGATACTTATATTGTAGGCTGAATCGGTATTGAAGGGATGGTATTCATCGTTAAGATGATTTAGAATGTCGAAACGCTCTCTGTCATTGTCCTTTGAAAGCAACTGACTGTGCAATTCAGACAACCGGGCCTCCTTCTGCCTCAGATATACCTCCCTGTTGGCAATGACATCATCCAACTGCTTCATAAGAGAATCAGTTGCCGTCATTCCCAAAGCTGTTTGCCAGCATATACAGAGAAGACCTATCAGCATCCATATCTTTGAGGGTGTAATCATTCTAATTACAAAGTTAGGCATTTTTGTGAAGCCAAAAAATGTTTAATAGTTAAATTGATTTCTAAACATTTGTTAAAGACCGGATTCCCCCTCTGTTTATCGTCAAATCATTGTATTTAACTCAATGAAGATTTAATAAAAAAACGGGGAGATCCATATTTCAGGACTCCCCGACATAAAAACTATAACGTTATCCGCCTAATCCAATCGACGCATCAATACTTGACTTTAACCTCAGTCATAACTGAACAGTCAGTTTCCGGTATATTTATCGTCAGCGTTTTATTATCGGCAACATACTGCAATGATTCGGTAGTTTTGAGCTAACCGAATGATTACAAGGTTAATAAATGTGAT
>CAZAZA010000085.1:0-13063 GCA_964489495.1 uncultured Bacteroides sp. | reverse complement strand
ACACTTTTTATCGAAACTTACGGTTGCCAGATGAATGTCGCCGACAGCGAGGTTGTGGCCTCGGTGATGGAAATGGCCGGGTACTCCCTTGCAGAAGATGCCGAGAGTGCCGATGCGGTACTGATCAACACATGTTCGATTCGCGAGAAAGCCGAACAGAAGGTCGTGGGACGCCTGCAGTATTTTGCTTCGTTAAAAAGACGTAGAGCGAAAACCGGCAGACCGCTTATTGTCGGGGTGATCGGATGCATGGCCGAACGGGCCAAAGATGAGCTTATCAGTGTCCACGGTGCAGACCTCGTGGCTGGTCCCGACTCATACCTCGATTTGCCCGGTTTGTTTGCTTCGGTAGAACAGGGGCATAAGGCCATAAATGTGGAGCTTTCGACTACGGAGACTTACCGCGAAG
The DNA here is from genome assembly GCA_964489495.1 of uncultured Bacteroides sp. Lineage (GTDB taxonomy): Bacteria > Bacteroidota > Bacteroidia > Bacteroidales > Muribaculaceae > Paramuribaculum. The sequence goes on along the minus strand of CAZAZA010000085.1, from coordinate 12,654 downwards.
TGCTGCCGGTGCGGCTCGGCTCAAATCGTGTTTCGGGTTTTATCAGCATAATGCGAGGATGCAATAATTTCTGTTCATATTGCATCGTGCCATATACCCGTGGACGTGAACGTTCTCGCGAGGTTGAAAGCATACTCCGCGAACTTGCTGATTTGCGTGCAAAGGGTTTTAAAGAAGTGACACTGCTCGGACAAAACGTCAACAGCTATCGTTATGAAGATCCTGCAACTGGAATTATTACTGATTTTGCCGGGTTGCTTTCGGCCGTGGCTGAGGCCGCCCCTGACATGCGCGTAAGGTTCACAACGTCTCATCCCAAGGACATGAGCGACGAAATAATAGCAGCCATCGCCTCACACCGGAATGTTTGCCGTCACATACATCTTCCGGTGCAGAGCGGTTCTAACTCTGTGCTCAAGGCGATGAATCGCAAATACACACGTGAATGGTATCTCGATCGTATCGCTGCCATAAGACGGGCGATACCTGATTGCGCAATAACCACTGACTTATTTACTGGTTTTCATGGTGAGACAGAGGCGGATTTCGAGCAGACTCTCGAGCTTATGCGTGAGGTTGGCTTCGATGCGGCATTTATGTTCAAATATTCCGAGCGTCCCGGCACATTCGCTTCTAAACACTTACCCGACAATATCTGCGAGGAAGTTAAGATAGAGAGACTTACCAGAATGATTGCGTTGCAGGACGAACTTTCTGCCATAAGCAACAGACGCGATGAGGGTAAGGTGTTCGAAGTGCTGGTTGAGGGGGTGTCGAAACGTAGCCGCGACCGTATGGTCGGACGCACGTCTCAGAACAAGACTACTGTGTTTGACCGTGTCGAAGGTGTAAAGGTTGGCGACACGGTCAAAGTCCGGGTCAATGGTTCGACTTCTGCAACGTTGCTCTGCGAATTGATTCCCAACTAAAAATGCCAAGCAAATCGGCTGGTGTACATGGTTCACTGTGATCGATTATGCCGGCTGTTGCCGCAAGACGTCCGATAATTTCCTGTGGAGAACCTGTGTCTCTAAGATGATCCATTGACATAGAGTGGTCGCGTTTTGAAAGACGTAGACCGTTTTCGTTGCGGACCAGCGGCAGGTGTGCCCATTGCGGGGGATTGAATCCGAGCAGCCTGTAAAGGTAAATCTGTTGGGCGGAGGACAATAACAGGTCGCATCCGCGCACAACTTCGGTCACACCCATCAGAGCGTCATCTACCACAACAGCCAATTGATAAGCCCAGGCTCCGTCGGCCCGACGCAGTACAAAATCGCCGCAATGATCGACAAGGTTGACTTTCTGTGAACCGAAGACGCGGTCGTTGAAACATATCTCTTCGTCCCTTACCATGATTCTCGTAGCGTGGGGGCGTGTCGGCTCCTCGGGTCGAACTTCGGGAAAGCCGTCCGGACGGCATGTGCCTGCATATACGATCCGTCCGTCGCTCTGGTGAGGGGCCTGGGTCGCCTTGATGTCAGCCCGAGTGCAGTAGCATGGATAGGTAAGCCCGGTTGACTCGAGTTGCTTAAAAGCTTGATTATAAATGTCGCCGCGTCTGCTTTGACTGTATGTTTCAGCAGGTCCACGGTCCTCCAGCCCTCCCTCGTCGAAATCCAGTCCGAGCCATGCGAGATCGTCCTCTATCAGACGGGCGAAATCATATTTCGAACGTTGAGGATCGAGGTCCTCTATTCGCAATATCCATCTGCCGCCTTTCGATTTTACAGAGAGCCATGACAGCAATGCTGTGTACAGATTTCCCAAATGCATACGCCCCGACGGCGACGGGGCGAACCGTCCGACGGGGCGTTGCTGTATAGTTGTGTCTTTGTTCATCTCATATAATTTCGACCGATGTGCCGTCAATAGAGTCGAGACGTGCCGCCAGCTGCGGTGACATATCGGAGCGTATCGAGCAGGTCAGTGTGCAGGTATTGTCGAATTCCTGTGACACGATGGTTACCTCGGGATTCTTGACAGCCCGCATCACATCGTTCATTGCCAGATATGGAAATGTGACACGTATTGAGTTCCGCACATGGTCGGTGACACTACCTGCATCTTCAATAGCAAGACGTGCGGCCTCGCGATAGGCGGATATCAGTCCGGATGTACCGAGCTTTATGCCTCCGAAATAGCGTACGACCGTGACTACCACGTCGGTGATGCCGGCCGAATTGATTTGCCCGAGAATCGGTTTGCCGGCAGTGCCTGACGGCTCTCCGTTGTCTGACGAAAGAAACTCCAGACGTTCGGCTCCGATCATATAGGCCCAGCACACATGGCGTGCATCGTGGTAGCGGTTTGCAGTGTCGGCGATTATGGCTTTGGCCTCGCTGGCTGTGGCTGCGTGAGAAGCTGTGGCAATGAATTTGCTCATCTTCTCACGCAGTATTCCTTCGCCTGTTCGGGCTACGGTTCGGAATTCGCAGGCCTCGGTCATGATTTTAAGTCAGATTTCGTCAGAGTATTAACATTGCGTCGCCGTAGGCACCGAACCGGTATTTTTCCTTCACAGCTTCGTCATAGGCTTTCATCACCAGGTCATATCCGCCAAATGCGGCAACCATCATCAACATTGTTGAGTAGGGGAGGTGGAAGTTGCTCACCAGGGCGTCGGTAACTGTGAATTCGTATGGCGGGAATATGAATTTGTTTGTCCACCCTGTGTAGGTTTTCATATGTCCGCCCATGCTTACTGCGCTGGCTATGCCGCGAAGTACAGAGGTGCCGACGGCGCATACACGGTGATGAAGATCTTTGACGCCGTTGACAAGATCGACAAGTGTCTCGGTAACCTCCATCTGTTCCGAATCCATACGGTGTTTGGTCAGGTCTTCAACGTCAATTTCACGGAAGTTGCCAAGACCGCTGTGAACTGTCATGTACGCCTGGTTGATACCTTTGATTTCCATGCGCTTGAGCAGCTCGCGACTGAAGTGCAGGCTGGCAGCCGGGGCTACAACGGCACCTTCGTTTTTGGCGAATATTGTCTGATAGCGCTCCGCATCTTCCGGAACCGGGTCTCGCTTGATGTATTCAGGTAAGGGTGTCTGACCTAAGGCATAAAGCGCAGCCTTGAATTCGTCATGAGGGCCGTCGTAAAGAAAGCGCAGAGTGCGTCCGCGAGAGGTCGTGTTGTCGATAACCTCGGCAACCATCGAGTCGTCGTCGCCGAAGTAGAGCTTGTTGCCTATACGGATTTTGCGTGCCGGTTCGACAAGCACATCCCACAGCTTGTTTTCGGCATTAAGCTCGCGAAGCAGAAAAACCTCGATGCGCGCACCTGTCTTTTCCTTGTTTCCGTAGAGGCGTGCCGGAAACACCTTTGTATCGTTAAAAACGAAAATGTCGCCGTCCTCAAAATAATTGATTATATCTTTGAATATGCGGTGCTCGATCTCTCCGCTTGCACGGTGTAGGACCATCAGACGCGATTCGTCGCGCTGTTCGGAGGGATGCTGCGCTATGAGTTCTTCGGGCAGCTTGAATTTGAATTGTGAGAGTTTCATTGGTTATGATGACGAGAGTTTGTTTTTAATTGAGGGATTCTTCAGGTGGCACAATGGGTACCATTCTTATCCATTCGACTGCCTGGTCGATGGTCAGACAGTCGTCAAGCCCGATGTCGCCAACCCGTGTGCGGCGTAGGGCTGTGAGATGCGCGCCTGAGCCGAGAGCCGTGCCTATGTCGCGGGCCAGTGCGCGGATATAGGTGCCTTTACTGCAAACAACCCGGATTCGCAGCTTGTTTTCTTCGAACGAAAGAAGGTCTATTGCATCAATCTGCAGTTCCTTTGGTTTAAGCTCGATGTCATTGCCTTTGCGGGCGGCTGCATAAGCCCGCTTGCCGTTTACTTTGCAAGCTGAGAAAACCGGAGGAACCTGCATGATGCTGCCGGTGAATTGTCGCAGGGTGCTTTCGACAGCCTCTGGGGTGATATGCTCTGTCGGATATGTAGCGTCAATCTCGGTTTCAAGGTCGAACGACGGGGTGGTTGCCCCGAGGGTTATTTCGGCCTCATACTCCTTGACTCCGGCCTGGAGGCTTTCAATGAGTTTTGTCGAGCGGCCTGTCACCACGACCATCACGCCTGAAGCGAGCGGATCGAGTGTGCCAGCGTGACCAACCTTCATTTTTTTCAGGCCGAGCCTGCGCAGCAGTGTGGAACGCAGGCGCTTGACCACGTCGAACGAAGTCCATCCTAATGGCTTGTCGATGTACATGGTCTCGCCTGCAATGAAATCACGCCGCAATTCGGAGTCGTTCAAATCAACGGCCATACCAGGCAGATTATGGCGACAATAAGGCAGTAAACGGCGAACCAGATCATTTTGCCGCGCTTGACGATGTTAAGCATCCACTTGCAAGCCAGACATCCTACAATGAATGAAGCTAAGAATCCGCATATGAGAGGCATGAATCCTACAGGCGATTCCGAACCTCCTTCGGCTGTCAGCATATCCTTTATGCCAAGCAACGCTTCACCAAGTATGGGGATGATGACCATGAAGAAAGAGAAACGTGCCACTGATTCACGACGGTTTCCGAGAAGAATACCTGTTGCAATTGTGCTTCCCGAGCGGCTTAAGCCCGGCAGGACGGCCACGGCCTGTGCGCATCCTATTATAAATGCATCGAGCCAGCTGATGTCGTGAGTGGAGACCTTTTCACCATCGCGGGCTGCAAGTGCCGGATTGACTTCGTAACGGGTGCGGAAAAAATATGCAAAAGCAATGAGTGCGGCTGTCACAAGCAGGCAGATGCCCACGATAGTCAGTCCTTCACCGAAAAATTGCGCTATCCAGTCTTTAAAACAAAGCCCAACGATGGCAACCGGTATGCATGACACGAGTATTTTGCACACATATATGAAATTGTCGTCCATCTTGAATGTGAAGAACGACCGGCAAAGAGCATTGAATTCCCCCCAGAGCACTACGATGGTGCTGAGTACCGTGGCAACGTGCAGGGCCACGTCAAATTCGAGGGCGTCAGCTCCTGAAAGGTTGAGCCCGAGTATCTCACGGCTGATTTCAAGGTGGCCGCTGCTGCTGATAGGAAGGTATTCGGCAAGTCCCTGGACTATGCCCATGATTATTGCGTCAAGCGTATCCATTGGTAGTTGTCGTTATTTTCGAGGTTTGACGATTATCCCTATGCCCATCAGCACAAAGCCGAGAAATGCGATGAGCGGACCCACCACTATGCGGCGTGTCGAAAAAATGTCGGGGTTGAATTGTTCGGGTGTCGAAGATGATCCTGTCATAAGCAGGAATCCGACTATGATCATCACTCCGGCTATAATCATAAGCAGGAAGTTGGTACGTTCAAGCGGAAACAGTGCGCGGGGTTCGCGTACGTTTTCCTCGGTAGGTGTTGGATTGAATTCGTCCATCTTATTTAAATTGAATTTAGTCAAACATATCGTCATAACTGATCCGGATGTAGCGGTTGGCTCCGAACAGTGCCGCGAGCCCAGTGATCAACGCTCCCGCCGCAAACATACCACCGAATACCCATCCGGCGTGTGACCACGGTACCAGCTCGCCGACTTCGGGCTCGATAGTGGTAAGGTAGTAGAGCAGCGCGGACAATGAACCGGCGGCCAGAAACGCTGCTATAATACCTCCGATAAGGTGATCAGCAACAAAAGGCCGTCTTATGAACCCGGCTGTGGCACCCACAAGTTTCATTGTGTGGATAAGAAACCGGCGTGAATAGATGGCAAGCCTGACTGTGTTGTTGATCAGTACAAACGAAATCAGCAGAAGCGCTCCGGCTATAATGACCAGTATTATCATCACACTGTGTATTGATCGGTTCATCGTGTCGATGGTGTCGCCATAGAGTTTGACCTCGCCGACACCTTCATATTTTTTTATACGGTCCACTATGTGTTCCACGCTGTCCGACACTGCGTAATCGGCGCGAAGATTTACTTCAAATTCAGGGAAAAAGGGGTTGCCACCGAGGTCTTCTTCGGTAGGCAGGTCGGCCGTCCCCATCATGTCACGCCAGCGGCGCATCACTTCGTCAGCAGAGGCGTATTTGGCATCGGATACATATGGCGCTTTGGTCCATAGGCTTTTGAGCCTGTTTATCTGGATCTCGGTCGCATCACTCGACATGATTACCACAAAACCGGTCTGCTCGCGAATGGCGGTGGTAGCCGATCGGGCTGCAATGCCGAGCAATGCGGTGACACCGAGAATGAACAGCACCAAGGCCACACTTACAGTCGAAGTAAGTTGTGAACTGAAAACCGGTAATATCTTATGACGTTTAGTTCCCATTTAATTTTAGCCACGCGGCATTCGAAAGGCCGCTTGTAACCTAATTTGGCGCAAAATTACAACATTTAGCCGCCGCAGCCAAAGGAAAGCCCAAAATTTTTACAGAGATTTTCTCATAATTGTTTGGCGTATCGTCTAAAATCTGTAAATTTGCACTTTCAAAACAGGAACATCAACATTCAATCCCGTTAAAAATGGAACAAATCGATCGTCTACTTGCCGAAAAACTACTCAGAATCAGTGCTATAAAGTTACAGCCGGAGCTTCCTTTCATATGGGCTTCGGGATGGAACTCCCCGATATATACCGACAACCGCAAAACGCTTTCTTACCCCGATGTGCGCACCTTTATCAAGGTTGAACTCTGCCGCATGATTATAGAAAACTTCCCTCGTCCGGATGCGGTGGCCGGAGTGGCAACCGGGGCTATCGCACAGGGTGCGCTTGTGGCAGACGAACTCGGCCTTCCGTATGTTTATGTGCGTTCGACTCCCAAAGACCACGGTCTTGAGAATCTTATCGAGGGAACACTGACTCCCGGGATGCGCGTGGTGGTAATCGAAGACCTTATCTCCACCGGCAAAAGCAGCCTTAAGGCTGTTGAGGCCGTCAGGGCAGCCGGTTGCGAAGTCGTTGGTATGGCAGCTATGTTCACTTATGATTTCCCGATTGCCCGTCAGGCTTTCGAGGATGCAAAAGTACGCCTGCTGACACTGAGCAATTACAATTCTATGCTTGACGCGGCTCTCGCATCGGGATATATCAGCGCTGATGATCTCGAAACTTTAAGAGTCTGGCGTGAAGATCCCGCCAACTGGACTCCGAGCACTAAAGAATAAGAAAAGATATGTCAACATACTCAAGTAAGCCTGTCGTGATTGATGCCCCGGTCGAGATGGCGTTTGAACGCCTGAGTGACTTTTCGGCCTATCAGTCGCGGCTCGATGAGCTTCCCGATGACATACGGGCTAAAATCGGCGATGTCAGGTTCACGCCTGATTCGATAGTTATTACAGCAGCCCCCGTGGGAGAGATGGCTTTCGAGGTTTCGGAGCGTGTGGCTCCGTCGCATGTCTCCCTCACTGCGAAAAATTCACCTGTGCCTATGTCGCTGTCACTCAATCTGACCCCTGCGGGACCTGAGTCGACCACTGTGGTGTGTGTAATCGACGTCGACATACCCGTTGTGCTTCGGCCGCTGGTCGGCGGCAAGATGCAGGAGGCTGCTGATAAGTTTGCCGATTTGATAGGAACTTTTTTCAAGGCGAATGGGCAGGGCCGTTAACGCCTTGGCCGCAGTATTGATGCTGTCGTCGTTGGCCGGATGTGACTCGGTCGATGACGACCGCATTCCATTTATGCCTGTGCGCGTGGTGTTCCAGACGCAGGGCGACTGGGTCACATACGGCGTTGGGGGCGCTGTTGAGGCCAAAGCATTTGTGAAGCAGCAGGGACGGCCAGCTGGTTTCCCGTATACGTCGCTGTCGGCGACAGGGTTCGGCGGCGTTCTTCTTGTATGCGACTATAACGGCGAATACCGGGCTTACGATATGGCGTGCCCGGTGGAAGTCCGTGCGTCGGTACGCATCGAGACTGTCCTTAACTCCGGCGAGCCGCGAGGCGAGTGCCCGGTGTGCCATTCAACTTACGACATATTCCGATACGGCGGACCTCTTTCCGGACCGGCAGCAAAAGAAGGGTACGGCCTGACTCACTACTATGTCGGTCCGGGGCTTCAGGGTGAATACATGCTCATAAGCCATTAGATTTTGTTATACGGGAAATAATCCGTAAATTTGCGCATTATAACCAAAGACCGAAAAAACGATCATGAACATACTCGAACTAAGCGAACAGGAGATTGTGCGCCGTAATGCGCTCAACGAACTGCGCCGCCTCGGCATCGAACCTTATCCCGCGGCCGAATATCCGGTTGACGCTTATACCGACGAAATCAAAGCGACTTTCGACGACAACGCACCCCGACGCGATGTCACCGTGGCCGGAAGACTGATGAGCCGCCGTGTCATGGGCAAGGCAACGTTCCTTGAAATTCAGGACTCGCATGGCCGTATACAGGTGTATGTGAGCCGTGACGACCTTTGCCCGGGAGAAGACAAGGAAATGTATAACACAGTGGTCAAGAAATTGCTTGATATTGGTGACTTTATCGGCGTTCGAGGGTATGTGTTCCGCACACAGATGGGCGAGATTACCGTACATGCGTCCGAACTGACCCTGCTTGGCAAATCTTTGCGGCCGCTCCCGATTGTCAAGGTTAAGGACGGTGTGACATATGACGCGTTCGAGGATCCGGAACTGCGTTATCGCCAGCGTTATGTCGATCTGGTGGTGAACGACGGTGTTAAGGATATATTTATCAAGCGCACTAAGGTGTACAATTCGATGCGGGAGTATTTCAACTCCCACGGTTATATGGAGGTTGAAACCCCGATACTTCAGTCGATCCCGGGCGGTGCGGCCGCGCGTCCGTTTATCACCCATCACAATGCGCTCGACATACCTCTCTATCTGCGCATCGCCGATGAACTTTATCTCAAACGCCTGATTGTCGGCGGGTTCGAAGGCGTGTATGAATTCTCGAAAAATTTCCGCAACGAGGGTATGGACCGTACTCATAATCCGGAGTTCACATGTATGGAGATTTATGTTTCGTACAAGGACTATAACTGGATGATGAGCTTCACCGAGAAGATGCTTGAGAAAATCTGTCTCGATGTCAACGGCACCACCGAGGTAAAGGTCGGCGACAACGTTATCAGCTTCAAGGCTCCGTTCCCGCGAGTGACTATGATCGACTCGATCCGCGAGCATACAGGTATCGACATTACCGGTATGGATGAGGAGCAGCTGCGCGAAGTGTGCGCACGTCTCGAAATAGAGACAGACCCCGCAATGGGCAAAGGCAAGCTTATCGACGAAATCTTCGGAGCCAAGTGCGAGGGCAAGTATATACAGCCTACTTTCATTATCGATTACCCCATAGAGATGTCGCCGCTTACCAAGCGCCATCGCGACAATCCGGAACTGACAGAACGTTTCGAACTTATGGTAAACGGTAAGGAACTGGCCAACGCTTATTCGGAACTGAACGACCCGATCGACCAGTATGAGCGTTTTGTAGAACAGATGCGGCTCAGCGAGAAAGGCGACGACGAGGCCATGATTATCGACCGCGACTTTATCCGTGCCCTCGAATACGGCATGCCTCCTACTTCAGGAATGGGCATAGGTATGGACAGACTCGTGATGCTCATGACAGGCCAGACTACAATCCAGGAAGTACTCTTCTTCCCGCAGATGCGACCCGAAAAAGTGGCACGCCGCGACAATGCTGCCCTTTTCGCCGCAGTCGGTGTGCCTGAAGAATGGGTGGCTCCTCTCAATAAGGCCGGCATACTGACCGTGGAAGCGCTCGGTGCGACTGCTTCGCCCGGAAAACTACATCAGGATATTTGCGGCATAAATAAAAAATACAAACTCGAACTTAAGACACCGTCAGTGGAAGAGGTCAAGGAATGGGTGGCTAAAGCCTCGGAATCGGTTCAAAAACCGAAAGAGGAGTAAACCCGTGACATTCTCCTGACGTTATATTGATGTTATGAGTTTTCCTGGAAAGATAGCGATACTCGGCGGGGGTAGCTGGCCTACTGCTTTGGCCAAGCTGCTTCTGTCGAACCGCGATAGTATCATATGGTATATGCGGCGTCCTGACCGTATAGACGACTTCCGCAAGCTTGGCCATAATCCGGCGTATCTTACTGATGTGATCTTTGATGTTGGCCGTATTGATTTCTCATCCGACATCAACGATGTTTGCAACCGTGCGGATACTATACTGTTCGGTATGCCTTCGCCTTACTTCAAGTCGCATATCGACAAACTGACAGTCGATATCAGCGACAAATATGTAGTATCGGCTGTCAAAGGCATCGTGCCTGACGATAACGAAATCATATCGAGCTATATGGAACGGAATTACGGCATAGCTCCGGAGCGTATGCTTGTGGTTTCGGGTCCATGCCATGCCGAGGAAGTGGCTCTCGGACGTCAGAGCTATCTGACGGTCGGCTGTAACGATATTTTCCATGCCGAGCAGTTTGCCCAATGTCTCCAAGGCAAGGCTTTGCGCACGATAACTTCGTCGGATGTCGACGGCATCGAGTATGCCGCAGTGCTTAAAAATGTATATGCAATCGCAGCAGGCATTGTGCACGGGTTGAAGAACGGCGACAATTTTCTGGCGATGCTCGTAAGCAATGCCATCCGCGAGATGGAGCGGTTTGTTGATGCCGTATGTCCGAGACCGCGCCAGATTTGCGACTCGGTTTATTTGGGCGACCTTCTTGTGACGAGCTATTCACGGTTCAGCCGTAACCATAATTTTGGTTCTATGATTGGACGCGGATATTCGGTGACAGCTGCACGTATGGAGATGGAGCAGACTGCCGAAGGTTACTATGGCACAAAGTGCATCCACGAAATCAACCAACGTTACGATGTACCTATGCCGATCCTTGAAGGAGTGTATGACATGCTCTACCGCAATGTACGGCCTTCGAAGGCTATCGGCATCATGTCGGAGACATTTATCTAAAATCTGACCAAATATTCACTTATATATAAGTTATAGCATTCTGTCATGGAATCAATCAACATTAATATCCAGAACGTACAGGGCACCGTGACGGCTTCTGAAATAGAAGCTCTTCGTCCCGCTGCAGTCGAGAGCCTTGAGAAGGTGATGAAAGGCACCGGACTCGGCAATGATTTCCTCGGGTGGGTCAACCTGCCCACTGATACAACCGACGCTCTTCTTTCCGACATAGAGAAGTGTGCCGAATCGCTGCGTTCAAGCTGCGAAGTCGTAGTAGCTATCGGTATTGGAGGCTCTTATCTCGGTGCAAAAGCCGTGATCGAGGCTCTGAGCAATTCGTTCTCGGCTTATCTGCCCGCTGTAAAATCGCAGCCCAAGGTACTGTTTGCCGGTCAGAACATAGGCGAGGATTATCTTTCCGAGCTTCAGAGCTATCTGTCTGACAAAAAATTCGGCATTATCGTTATCTCGAAGTCGGGTACTACCACCGAACCGGCCATAGCATTCCGCCTGCTCCGCGAACAGCTCGAGCGTCAGCTCGGAAAGGCCGAGGCTTCGAAGCGAATTGTGGCGATTACCGACGCTCATAAGGGCGCCCTGCGCAAGCTTGCCGACACCGAAGGCTACACTACTTTTGTGATTGAAGATAACGTAGGAGGCCGTTTTTCGGTGCTGACTCCTGTTGGGCTGCTTCCGATAGCTGTCGCAGGATTCAACGTTCGTCAGCTCATTGAAGGCGCACGCAAAATGCAGGATGCAACACGTGAGGCTGATCCGTCGAATATTTCCATGACTTACGCCATGACGCGTAACGCCCTCTACCGCGCCGGTAAGAAAATAGAGATTATGGTCAACTATAATCCCAAGCTCCATTATTTCGGAGAATGGTGGAAGCAGCTCTACGGCGAGAGCGAAGGCAAGGACGGCAAGGGCATCTTCCCGGCAGCTGTCGACAACACAACAGACCTCCACTCGATGGGTCAGTGGATTCAGCAGGGCGAGCGTACGATTTTTGAGACCGTGCTTTCTGTAGAGAATTCTGAGCACACTGTGGTTATTCCTTCGGATTCTGAAAATCTTGACGGTCTTAACTACATTGCCGGAAAGCGTGTCGACCAGGTGAACAAGATGGCTGAGCTGGGCACACGCATAGCTCATGTCGACGGAGGCGTCCCCAATATGCAGGTGACGATACCTGCTCTGTCGGAATACTATCTTGGACAGCTTATCTACTTCTTTGAGAAGGCTTGCGGTATCAGCGGCTATCTTCTTGAGGTCAATCCGTTCAACCAGCCCGGTGTCGAGGATTATAAGCGCAATATGTTCGCGCTGCTCGAAAAACCGGGTTATGAGAAAGAGACTGCAGCCATCAAGTCGCGCCTCTAATCATTTTGAAATATAAAGCATTTTATGGCTCTGTATCACATAAGATACAGAGCTATATTTTTAGGTTAAAAAATGTTTAATTTTGCATCAAACTATTGCGTGAAACGCTGAAAAGCTGTACCTTTGCAGCGATTAATAGGTGTAAATGCATATAGGCATACTTTAAGATTTTTAGATAGGTGTACAAAATTTCAAGCAAAGTATGATGACTTCTTTTAACCCTGTGCAAATAGAGTTCTTTGAAATCTCTGCTAAATCAGCTCCTCCGAGGCATTGGTTGTTCCGGTGGCGCTTATGTGCTTGAAAAGATTGGATTAAAGAGAAAGATCGATTTAGATTTGGGCTCT
>CAZAZA010000084.1:0-13429 GCA_964489495.1 uncultured Bacteroides sp. | reverse complement strand
ACCACACATCCTCAAGCTCCCATTTCTTCGCGGTTTCATCTTCGAGTATGACCTCCACTTTCGCTATGGCTCGCAAAAGATGTACAGTCCCGATTTTTGCTGTGAACTGCGTGTCCCGGGTGAAATCCTTGTCTTCGAGGGTGATCACGTTCGTTATGCCGTAGAAAGGTATGAGGTTCTTCTCTGACGGGATTATATTGTCTTGTCCGAAAGCGAATATGCTGTACTGGCTATCCCAGATCTCATTGATGGACATGCCGGGTGTAAAGTCCGGATAGCGTTTTTGAGTCGTACGGTTCTGCCAGTTTGCGAGGATCATCAGTTTCAGCTCTTTCTTTTCGCCCTTCTTCATTTCAAAAGGCAGAGCGCCGAGAACGAGGTATTTTTTGCTGTGGTTGGCAGAGTCACCCGGAGTGGCCGAAATGCCGTTGGGTACAAATTCGGTAATAAGTTTGTCATCAGATCCGAAGAACAGGAACTTTATATCCTTGCCTTCGAAGTCGATATATTTTTCAAAGTCCCAGGCCGGGTCGTAGGGACCGTTGGAAGGAGTCGCACGCGAAGAGAACTTCTCGGATGCGCGTGAGTCGTCGATGGATATATAAAAACCGATACTGCGGGTTTCCGGCTCTGAGCCTCCCGGCTCGGGCAGTGGGCCGTCGGCTCGGTCGGAGCATGCCGACATGCCTACGACCAGGAGGGCGGAGAGCAGTATGCGGTGTAATATGTCAGTCATGCGGATAGTCATCACAGGTCGGTGTTATTAAGCACTACGTGCCATGCGTTTATATAAATCTCGGCGTTGACCCAGCGGAGTCCCTCGTCGAGGAAGAACACCATCGAGTAGTCAAACTGGCGGTCGAGATATTCCTGGTCGGGCATCTCGTCATAATGCCCCTTGACCATCAGGGCGTAGTCGATCAACGGTATCTTGGCCACTGTGCCGCCGTCGCTCTTGCGGGTGATATGGAGTGTGGTCTCCTCACCCTTGACCAGACGGCCCACGGTGAAATCGGCAATGGCCGCAGAAAAGCTGGCCTGCGCTGAGTTCTCCGGCACGAATCCCGTAGCCAGGCCCGGGCGCACGCGCCAGGGCTTGTAGGTGAGCGGCTCGTCGTCGATGAGCGAGTTGTCCCAGTCCATCGATCCGTTGTCGGTGGTTATCTCGTAGGTGAACGCGTCGGGGTCGACCGGCTCGCCGGAAAGCTGTTGCAGGACGATGTGCACGTCGTTGGTGTTGCGCATCAGGCGCACTGTGTGGACGTGAGTGCCCTGCTCGTCGACGAATTCGCGGTCAGCGAACTCGGAGTCGAGGTCCTTGTACAGGCGGTCGAGGCCTCCCTCGACGTCGACTATGGCGCGGCCTTCCTCACCGGCGCGACCCGCCGTCTCGCGGGTGCGGTTGATGGTGCAGGTCAGGGCCGTGTGGTGGCCACCGTCACCCATGGTGTAGTGCGCGGGGTTGGCGTGTCCGTCGCCGGCCCAGGCCATCAGTCGGTAGGTGCCGGGGGCGACGCCATCGACGTCCATGATGTAGTCCTCGTTCCGGAGTTTTTCGCCCTGCTCGGTCTTGCGCCAGACGACCTCGCCGGTGGCGGGGTCGACAATGTAGAGGGTGACGGCGTTTACCTCCTGCGCGAATGCGTTTGCCTTCAGCAGGTTGTAGTCGTAGCGGAAGCGGACCTTGTAGTGCGGGTCGCAGTCGCCCTCGTCGTCGTAGATGAAGCTGTCGCACGAAGTGAGTGCCGTGGCCGCGAGGGCGGCGCACACGCACGCTCCCAGCGTCCAGCGTCCCAGGGTGTTTGATATGATGTTGCTCAGATTCATCTCAGTAAAGCTGTTTATATATGTTGTCGCCCTCTGTCGGGCGTGGATTATCGGTTTTGTGGTTGCAGGAGAATCCTGCGGCTGCTGTTCGTCACGGATTTGTTCCGGCACCGCGATCAGGCCGGTATGTTGTGTAAGGAGAATGTTTTTGAAATGCCCCCGGAGTCCGGGAATACCGCCCCGGGGGCATGATTGCTATATCATGTAATCAATCGAATGATTAGAGGTCAACACTGTTGTTGACAATCTTCCATGCGAGCACGTTGATGTTTGCACCAAGATACCAGTTCGGATCTTTGGGATCGGGATCGGGAACGATCACATCATGTGATGGGTCGAACACACCCTGACCAAGACGCTTAACCGAATTGATGGTAACATTGTAAGCGTGGTTGCGGACTACGCCGAACGAAGCTTCAGACCATGTGGTGAGATCGCCGTTTGTATCATAGACCTTGTCGTTGAGGTGAGCGACAGGAATGTTGTAGTACATCTGACCACCTTTGTATGCGCGGGTGCGTATGGATTCAACATTATATTTGCTGGCTGCTTTGAGTAAGTCTTGAACTTCAGCTGATGAAACAGTCTTATAAACTTTCTCATTATCTTTATCTTTTATATAAAGTTGCTCGTTACCCGTGTACTTCACATAGATCTTTTTGTTGTCGCCAGCCCAGTCAAGATCTTTTTCGGTAATACCATCATATACATAAGAACCCTCTGTAGCTGTCTCTGTGCGGGTAAAGAACTCGTGACCTGCATTGTTGTTTACATTGAGGATATATTTCAGGAAGCTTTCCTTGGTGAAATATACGCCGTTGTGCTCAACGAGATCAACAGCGGTATTACCGGCCTTGTCGCTGCAGACGGTAGCCTTAACAACTACCGAAGTGAGAAGCTGCTGGTTGGGAAGGGAAGAACCGGTAGCTGCGAGATCGTCATACGTTGTGGTATTTTCGTTGCAGTAGTCAACGTCACCGGCATTCTTTGTAAGCTCAGCATAGGTGAAATATTTCAGAGGAACTTTTGTCACGTCAGCATTGTGGAGACTACCATAGTTGACACCCTGTCCCCAGAACGAACGGTAAAGGGTCGGATGATTCCATTCCCATGTTGTATTGCCGAATTTGGTAGCAGTTGTCCAATCGCCGAGCTGCTTGCTCAGGTAAGAAGTCTCCTGAATGCCGTTCAGACCCCAGCCGTCAATACGTACCCAGAGTTCGGTACCGGCTACGGGAGGGTTTGTGTCGTCAACCTCGCTATTGCCCATACCGGCAACCGTGGTGTGAATCTGGAAGATTTTATCAGATGCCAGTTTCACACGTGCGGCAAGACGTTCTACATACACCTCGACTGCAGTATTTTTGGCTGCGAGTTCGGGAGTGCGTGCAAAATTGTCTTCGTGCAGAACTGTAGCATAATAATTTGCAACCTCATAGTTCTTGCTGTCAGTGGTAAGATAGCTGGTTGTCGACATCATAAACTTGCCAGCATTGTTCTCTCCCCAGTTGCTGATAGTCTGTGAGAACTTCTCAAGAGTCATAGCATTGGCAGGTTTGCTGAGATAATCCTCTGAGAGTTCCTTGATTCCTTCACAATTGAGCACAGTCACCATATACTTCGGGTATTGGTTGCCTTTGAGATTGTCAAGCACGACCACGCTGTTGCCCTTGAGTTCGATGTTACCGCCATCAGGCTGGTTGGGTGTGTCGGGGCCATCCCAGATGGTTGCCTGGCCTACATAGTTCTTGCCTGCATCGAAGAAGAAGAAATATGCGTCTGACACCTTTCCTTCGGTTACGGTGCCGTTTTCAAAAGGACCTTCGTCGGCACGGCTGCCGCCGTTGGCATCGCGGATAGCGACGTTGATGTATGCGCTTTCTCCTTCCACCGGTTTGTTTTCTCCACCGCCGTTGCCGGGTTCGTCGTTCGAGCAGGAGGCCAGGACGGCGAGAGAAGCAAAGGCAGCAAAATACTTGCTAAATTTGTTCATAGTTTGTGTTGTGAAAAAGTTGATTGATAAATAGTTTGTTCTGTTTTGTCCTTGCCGCCCGTGGGGTACAAATCCCGCCTGGAATCATTACAATGCGTAATGCGTAATGCGTAATGCAGAATGCGTAATGATGCAAAATGCCGTAATGAGCAATGCGTGATGCCTAACGGGGTGGGCGGCTTTGTTTTTATTTTTTAGATGTGTAAACTTTGTCCGGCAACAGGTACTCGACCTGCGGCGCGTTTTTGAGTTTCTCCACACGTTCGAGCTCGTCGGCTGCAACGTTCAGTCCCATCTCAGCTGCACGGCTGAAGTTGGAGATAGCCTGGGCGAAGTCGCCGGTGCGGGCGGCGAGTGCTCCACGAGTGTAGTAGGCTTCGGCAGTCTGTCCGGCGCGACTGAGGTAGTTGGCAGCCTCCTTGAAAAACCCGCGTTCAAGCACTATGTTGGCGGCATTGAGGTTGGCAAGTTCGTCATAAGGCCAGACTTCCACCGCTTTCATCATCACGTCTTTGTATTCGCGTGAATCAACCGGGTGTAGTGCCGCGATACGCTGGAAGTCGACCGGGCGGAGCTTCGTGGGATCTTCGGCATAGAGGCGTTTCAGCTCCTCGATGTCGGTGTAGGTACGGATGTTGTAGCGTACGAGGTAGTCGGAGTGGCGCAGCCAGGGATATACGTTCTTTAGGATGTAGTCGTATTCCTTGGGGAAGCGGCGCTTGATTTCCTCGTTGCGAGGGTCGGGGAGCATATCGGATGATGCTATTGCGAGAATTTCGTCACGGTGAGCGATCTCGTTTTCGCCGAGCCAGTCGATGAGCCCCTGCCAGTCCTCCGGCTCATAGTCGGTATGCATGATCTCGGGATCGAAGTTGAACTTCTTTCGCACTTCCTCCTTAAGCGTCTGCGTACGTCCCATGGCGAGTCGGACGTTGTTGGAGTAACTGCCCTCGGGCGATGCGAAACCCTTGATCGATATGTAGGTTATAATGGCGTCGCGGTCATTCTTTACAAGCTCGATGGTGTTGAGGATTTTATTGTACTCTTTTTCATTGTCCATATAATCCTCTTTGAAGTACGTCTTATTCACGACGAATGTGATGAAGGCGCGTCCTTCGGCCTCACGCGTAATGGTCGAGTCGCCGGTCAGGGCCACATAGCGTGCGGGAGATTCGACAGTACGGGTGGTCATGTCGATCTCGGCAATGGGGGTCTCGGGCTGGTAGACGGGTGCGTCGCAGCAATGAGCCACAGACTCGCGGAGGTCGACCTTGGAATGAGCCATCCAAGGCTGCCAGGGAACAGTCACGGTGTAGACACCCGGGGCCTCGTGGCCGGCCTCCATGATCACGTCGCCATCCTCCAGGTCGTTGTTGCGGATGTGAGAGTAGTAGCGGTTGCGTCCACACACCTTGAATACGGGGAGTTCGAGCGAGTCGGGCGCACCAACGGCACGCACGACAGGGGCGAAAGTCACCTCGCGGTCGCGTCCGGGCTTGATAGCGCGGGCGTCGATGTTCATAGTAACAGTCAGCTTGTCGGCGTGGGGCACCACGTCGACAGCAGCTACGCGTAGCTGCGTGGACGTGACTGCTGCATCGGCCGAAACTGACAGGGCTGTCACGAACGACGCTGCTGTGAGCGAGAGAGCTAAAAAGTTGGTTCGTTTCATCATTGTGAGATATCGACGGATGGTGTGTTAGTTAGAATGTATAAATTAAATTAAGGGCAGCTTTGGTAGGCCCCACGTAGTTGCGGGGGGTGTTCTTCTCGATACGCTCGCCGCAGTCGAAGCATTCGTATTTGTCGGAGCGGCTGTAGACGTATCCGATGCCGATTTCAGCCTCGAGGTTCCAATGCCGGTCAAGAATCCACGAATAGCCGTAGGCGATGCCGAATCCGGCCATCCAGCCTTGGCGCCGGTGGTCCTTGAACTCGCGGAAGTCGGTGCCGAGGAACGAGATAGGCAGGTCGAAGTGTCCGAAGTTGAACTGACCGCCGAGCAGGTGTGCCCCGACGAAGTGTCCTGAGAACCGCTCGCAGAACCAGTAGCGGGCCTCGGGCTGCAGCATCCATTGCTTCCAGAGATGTCCTCCGACGCTCCAGTTGTTGAGGTTGCCCGTCAGCTCGGCCGTCCATTTGGGGGCGAGACCGACTTCGACGCCAACGTTGATGGTGGCTGTCGCGTCGTAAAGGAGGTTGGTCTTGAGGGCGGCTTTCTGCGCGGATACGCCGAAAGAGCACAAGATCATCAGGGTCAGCGCGAAGATAGCCGGGTTGTTTCGTAGTATGTCTGTCAGGCGTTTCATCAGTGAACTTGTGATTCTACGTTGGTTTAGTTGTTTTTTCTCTAATTTGCACAGAAATGAGATGTGATATCAATAATATAGATTGGGGATGTCTTTATTCGGATTTTTAATTGGTTTACTTATCGCCTTTTTCAAATCGGATTGCAGACTCGTCAATCTGATTCTTGATTATTCATTATTATTCTGTGTTTTTTTCTTGACACAAAATTACGATAAAACGACGAATTGGCAAAATTTCGGCTCTCTTTGACACAAACATTTAACTCTGTTTAACAGAATGAAACGGACGAAATTTCATGGGGGGGGGTAAAATGCTGATATTTAATATATTACATTGATTTTGAGCTTTCGCGACGAAAATTGCCTTAATAGCCGATCGAAGCGACAACCTCGCGGCGCAGCTCGTCGTCGATGGCCCTGTAGCGTGCAAACGCCCGGCTGCCGTCGGTGTGGCCGCTTAACGATGATATGAGCGACGGGTCTTTGAATTTGCGGTAGAGGTTGCCGACAAACGTGCGTCGCGCCATATGGCTGCTCGCGAGGTCGCAGATGGGTATCCGGTCTTCGACACCAGTCACGGGGTTCAGGCGTGTCACCGTCCGAGTAATGCCGGCGGCCCGGAATATGGCTTTGAGGGCGGCGTTGTATTTCTGTTGCGATATGAACGGAAAAAGCCGGCGGTCGGAGAGGCCTCTGTAGCGGCTGACCAGGGCGACGCAGCGCGGCGTGAGGGGCACGCGCACCGGGACCGGATGCTCGTCGGCCGTTTTCGACGGTATGTATTCGAGTGTGTCGTCCGTGACAGATTCGGATGTCATGCGGCGCAAGTCGCCGTAGCGGCATCCTACAGAACATTGAAACACAAATATGTCGCGCTGCACTGCGAGGCGCCGGTCGGACGAGAAGTCGTGACGGGCAAGTGCAAGCACCTCTTCGTCGGAGATGTAGATGGGCGTTCCATAGCGTTCGGCCGAGCGCGGCATGTAGTGCTGAAAAGGATTGTTATCGGTGAGTCCGCAGCCGACACACCATCGTGTCACGGCCCTGAGCCTTTTAAAGTATGTGTATAAGCTGTTGCGGCCACGGGGCTGCGGTTCGGCCGGACGGCCTCCGCGCATAGCCGCCGGATAGGCTGCATAGATGTCGGGGTGTGACACATATATATTATGTTCGTCGGCAAGAAAGTCGTCGAATGCATACAGGTCGTCGGCCGACATGCGGTCGAAAACCAGATTATAGTCGGCTGAGACGGTGTGTCGGCGAAACAGTTCGAACCGGTGGAGTGCGCGGCGAAGCACTTCGTACTGTTTGTGCCGCAGACAGGAGAAATGACGGTGGGCGAGGAAGCTGTCAATGGCCGTGTCGATTGACAGCGGTGCGACGGTAGCGCTGCGTGGCGACAGCGACCGGACAAACATTTCGATTGCATCGAGCCGTTTGTCGATTGACTGTAGATGACGTGTGATGGATGGCATTGTGATTGAAATTTGCTTTTTTGAGAGCGGCAAATTTTGCAAATTTCGCCACCCGGCTAAAGTAAATCATTCAAGCCCATACTGTTCAACAATATTTGAACAGCTCTCATTCTGAATTATCCAACGATTAATATCAGACAGAGGCGACCTCATCGGCTGAAAGGCCGGTGATTGCTGATATTTGTGTAATATCAATTCCGGCTTCTTTCATTCTCGAAGCCAAAAGCAACTTCTCGGCCCGGATGCCTTCCTCTCTGCCTTCGGCGCGACCCTCTTCTCTGCCCTCTGCACGACCCTCTTCGATACCTTCCAGTTTGGCTGTCAAGAGTACATCCTTTTCATACATAATATCTTCAAGGTGACGGTCATAGGCTCTACGTTCGGCCTCGTCCATGCTTACATAAAGCAACTTTTCACGTGCTTCGCGCAACCCCTTGACAGATGTGTCAGGACGTATTTTGCCGCTTTTGAGATATTCGATCCACTCATCAAGCGGCGTGGTCGCAACCTTATCGAACTCATTCACCATTATCAGATAGTATTCCGGGAAAACTTCCTGCGGGGTGCGCATCCTGAATGCTTCACGGTTGCGCTCACTTACCTGCAACTGCGACCCGGTATGAAGACCGAGGAAAGTGGTCTGCCCGTGGTATACGTAATCGTCACCTTCGCACAGATCGAAGTATAGAATGCTGATCGAGTAGACCTTCTTGACTTTTGCATACTCCTCTCCCAATTGAAGATGTTCAGTCACAGCCTTGCCCACTCCAAAGAGAATGCGTTCAAGGTAGTGTACCTGCCTGGTTTGCTGTATTTCAATAATGAACAATTCACCTTTGTCATTGCGGGTCATCACATCCACTCTGTTGAATTTGGCATCGGACGAATTTTGGTTTGACTCACTCTCAAGAATATCGCATATTCGTACATCTTCATCCAAGAGCACCGATATGAATCCTTCCAGCACACTATAATTTGCCTTATCGCGCAAAATGCGTTTGGCAGCCCAGTCGAATCGTATGTATTTGTCTTTAGCCATAATCCGGAAGTTTTCCGACAAAGATAGCAATTACCTCCGTATTCTGCAAACATTTGTCAGGAATGTGAATTTACCCCGGCCGTGGCATGCCACGACCCTGCAATATGACCGCATTGCGCATTAATTCATTACTCGCCTAACCTATAGGAACGCAGCGACTTGACGTATCTTTTCAAGGCGTGCCATAAACGTTTTATCTGACTTGGCAACCTGTTTATTATAATCAGACTGCAATTTCAGCCAAATGTCAGCCTCAATGCCGAGCGCGGCCTCCAGCAAAAGCGCATATTCGGTAGTGACAGCCCGTTTTCCGTTCAATACCTCATTAAGAACAGAAGCCGGCAGACCAATCTCAGCAGCCAAAGCTTTCTGAGATATCCCTCTGTACTCAATCTCATCCTTTATCATCTCTCCGGGATGGATTACATTACTCGGATTCAAATTATTGGCTATCATATCCGGAGAAACACCTTCAACTTTAACTTCCATATCTTTCATTTATAATGGTTCGACAAATCTACGACATTACAGATCGTCAGTATAGGTTCGTTTTCACCTTGCAAAATAAAAACGTAAAAATCGGAATAAAAGTTTCACAATTCAAAATTGGTGGGGTGTTTTGTAGGGTCGTCGGCATGCCGCGGCCGGATCGAACGAAGTAATTATCAACTATTTAATATCACATCTACCCCGGCCGTGGCATGCCACGACCCTACCATATGACCGCATTGCACAGACCGTATGCCCGTACCGGTATCGGTCCACAAAGGTTCGATTCCAGGCGGGATTTGTACCCCACGGGCGGCAAGGACA
Source organism: uncultured Bacteroides sp. (assembly GCA_964489495.1). Lineage (GTDB taxonomy): Bacteria > Bacteroidota > Bacteroidia > Bacteroidales > Muribaculaceae > Paramuribaculum. The sequence goes on along the minus strand of CAZAZA010000084.1, from coordinate 3,973 downwards.
AAACAGAACAAACTATTTATCAATCAACTTTTTCACAACACAAACTATGAACAAATTTAGCAAGTATTTTGCTGCCTTTGCTTCTCTCGCCGTCCTGGCCTCCTGCTCGAACGACGAACCCGGCAACGGCGGAGAAAACAAGCCCGTGGCTGACGGTGAGAAATCATATCTTACCATCACACTGCGCGATGCCAATGACATGAGCCGTGCAGATAACACCGACGGTAATTACGAGTACAGTGAGGGGAACGAGGGTACGGTGTCAAAAGCCCGCTTCTTCTTCTTTGACGGAGCCGGCGTTTATGCCGGTCAGACAACCTCTGACGAGCTCGTGAATGCCGGTGACGAACAGTATAACATTGAGTTCAAGGCTAAGAGTGTCATTGCCCTCAATAATATCGTTACAAGCGGTGGCCAGCCTACCTATCCTAAGTACATGGTGACATTGCTCAACGTTCCTCAGACTCTATATACAAATGAGGAAATGAAAAATGTCGGACTCGCAGATTTCAGCACGAAAATTACCACATGGGGCCAGAATGAAAAAAATGGTTTCGTGATGGCTTCGACCAGCTATCTTGCTGATGACAATAATACCAACCACAGCAACACTTATTACTATGCAACCGTGCTGAAACCCTCTGATTTCGCAAAGAGCCCCGAATTGGCTCTGGCAAACACCCAGCCGGTTGATGTGTATGTTGAGCGTCTTGCAGCGCGTGTCCGTGTAACGACTGTAAGCAACTCAAACATGTTTGACGTTAAAGCCACCACTTTCGGTGCTGCAGGTGATAATCCTGACGAGGCAGCCACCAACTTCAAGGTACGCATCGACGGATGGTATCTCAACGGTATACAGCCTGAATCCCACCTGCTCAAGCAACTCGATGTCGCTAACTGGGCAAACGATCTCAAATCAGTGACTAACTGGAATGAGGTTTCAAAAATTGCTTCTGCAAAAACTGAAGGCGCTATGTGGCAGTGGAACAAGGCTTCCGATTTCCGTAGCTTCTGGGGTATGAGCGTGGGATATAACAATGTCAGCAATCTTACCACCTATGCTTACGAAGGTGATACAAACGCCACTTATCTTGCTATTGGTAAAAAGGATTATTGCAATGAGAACACCACTACTCATAGCGACCTCATGGTAAGTTCAACTGTTGACCATCCGAACCAGACCAAACTCACCTCAGTTATCGTAAAGGCAACTGTTGGACAGATGGTTGATAGCGAATTCAAACCGGTCGACCTTGTTGAGCACAATGGCATTTACTTCACTGATGGCCGTTTCATTGCTTACGTCCTCGACATCGTCAATACAAAAGATCAGCTCAACTTCTACACTGAGACCAGAACACCTTCAGAGACAGAAGTAGGCAAGGATAATGTTACATATAGCCAGGTAACTGCATCAGACTTCGAACTCGCTGGTAACAACGACCGCGTATATGTTGCTGCAAATGCGGCTCTCGCAACCAAGACACTTTATAAGAAAGTGGGTGATAAATACGAGGCATATGGTGCCGACCAAGCCAAAGCTCTCGATGATCTTGATGAAAAACTGAAGGCTGCAACCGCTGGAAGCACCAATACTCGTGGATTCAAAGAGGGTAAAATGTACTACAACATTCCTATCGTACACCTCAACGAGCCTACTTATGAGACAACTACAGTTGGCACCGGTGATAATCAGCAGACTGTTAACTCAACAATCAAGAATTGGAAAGAAGGCTCGTTCGGCGTAGTCCGCAACCACTCTTATGACGTTAGGATCAACAGCGTTAAGCATCTTGGCAACGGCGTATTCGACCCGACCGGCGAAACTATCAAACCTGATTCCGATCCCGAGAAGGAATACTGGTGGCTCGGCGCTACAATCAATATCCTCTCTTGGAAGATTGTTAGCAACAATGTTGACCTCTAATCATTGGATTGATTACATGATATAGCAAAAATGTCCCCGGGGGCGGGATTCCGGTTGCCGGGGACATTTCAAAACTTTCTCCTTCACGATATACCGGCCGAATCGCGGAGCCGGAGAAAACACCGCGATGAGCAAATGCCGCAGGATTCTCCTGCAACCACAAAACCGATAATCCACGCCCGACAGAGGGCGACAACATATATAAACAGCTTTACTGAGATGAATCTGAGCAACATCATATCAAACACCCTGGGACGCTGGACGCTGGGAGCGTGCGTGTGCGCCGCCCTCGCGGCCACGGCACTCACTTCGTGCGACAGCTTCATCTACGACGACGAGGGCGACTGCGACCCGCACTACAAGGTCCGCTTCCGCTACGACTACAACCTGCTGAAGGCAAACGCATTCGCGCAGGAGGTAAACGCCGTCACCCTCTACATTGTCGACCCCGCCACCGGCGAGGTCGTCTGGCGCAAGACCGAGCAGGGCGAAAAACTCCGGAACGAGGACTACATCATGGACGTCGATGGCGTCGCCCCCGGCACCTACCGACTGATGGCCTGGGCCGGCGACGGACACGCCAACCCCGCGCACTACACCATGGGTGACGGTGGCCACCACACGGCCCTGACCTGCACCATCAACCGCACCCGCGAGACGGCGGGTCGCGCCGGTGAGGAAGGCCGCGCCATAGTCGACGTCGAGGGAGGCCTCGACCGCCTGTACAAGGACCTCGACTCCGAGTTCGCTGACCGCGAATTCGTCGACGAGCAGGGCACTCACGTCCACACAGTGCGCCTGATGCGCAACACCAACGACGTGCACATCGTCCTGCAACAGCTTTCCGGCGAGCCGGTCGACCCCGACGCGTTCACCTACGAGATAACCACCGACAACGGCTCGATGGACTGGGACAACTCGCTCATCGACGACGAGCCGCTGACCTACAAGCCCTGGCGCGTCCGTCCGGGCCTGGCTACGGGATTTGTTCCGGAGAACTCAGCGCAGGCCAGCTTCTCAGCGGCCATAGCCGACTTCACCGTCGGCCGGCTCGTCAAGGGCGAGGAGACCACCCTCCAAATCACCCGCAAGAGCGACGGCGGCACGGTGGCCAAGATACCGTTGATCGACTACGCCCTGATGGTCAAGGGCCATTATGACGAGATGCCCGACCAGGAGTATCTCGACCGCCAGTTCGACTACTCGATGGTGTTCTTCCTCGACGAGGGACTCCGCTGGGCCAACGCCGAAATATATATAAACGCATGGCACGTAGTGCTTAATAACACCGACCTGTGATGACTATCCGCATGACTGACATATTACACCGCATACTGCTCTCCGCCCTCCTGGTCGTAGGCATGTCGGCATGCTCCGACCGAGCCGACGGCCCACTGCCCGAGCCGGGAGGCTCAGAGCCGGAAACCCGCAGTATCGGTTTTTATATATCCATCGACGACTCACGCGCATCCGAGAAGTTCTCTTCGCGTGCGACTCCTTCCAACGGTCCCTACGACCCGGCCTGGGACTTTGAAAAATATATCGACTTCGAAGGCAAGGATATAAAGTTCCTGTTCTTCGGATCTGATGACAAACTTATTACCGAATTTGTACCCAACGGCATTTCGGCCACTCCGGGTGACTCTGCCAACCACAGCAAAAAATACCTCGTTCTCGGCGCTCTGCCTTTTGAAATGAAGAAGGGCGAAAAGAAAGAGCTGAAACTGATGATCCTCGCAAACTGGCAGAACCGTACGACTCAAAAACGTTATCCGGACTTTACACCCGGCATGTCCATCAACGAAATCTGGAATAGCCAGTACAGCATTTTCGCTTTCGGACAGGACAATATAATCCCGTCAGAAGAGAACCTCATACCTTTCTACGGCATAACGAATGTGATCACTCTCGAAGACAAGGATTTCACCGAAGACACACAGTTCACGGCAAAAATCGGGACTGTACATCTTTTGCGTGCCATAGCAAAAGTCGAGGTCATACTCGAAGATGAAACCGCGAAGAAATGGGAGCTTGAGGATGTGTGGT
>CAZAZA010000083.1:0-13556 GCA_964489495.1 uncultured Bacteroides sp. | reverse complement strand
TGTAGTGCTTGTCGAAGGATACGTAGCAGTCGCCCACGAGGTGGTCGCCTTTCTTTTTGCAGCTTTCGGGGGTTGCTCCGTCGAAATACTTCTGCCATGCGAGCATGGATTTGCAGATGTGTATGCCGCGGTCGTTGACGATGTTTGTCTTGACCACGCGGTTGCCGCACGCCTTGAGTATTTCCGACAGGCTGTATCCGAGCAGGTTGTTGCGCACGTGTCCGAGATGGAGCGGCTTGTTGGTGTTCGGCGACGAGTATTCCACCATCACCAGGGGAGAATTGTCGGTGGGTCTGGTGATACCGTAGCCGGGTGTGGATTCGATATGTGCGAGCACAGATGACCAGTAGGTCGGTTCGATGACTATGTTCAGGAATCCCTTAATGACATTAAATCCGCTGACAGCCGGTTCGTTGTCCGACAGCCAGCGTCCGATGAGCTGCCCCACCTTCTCGGGGGCCATGCGGGCAGCCTTGACCCAGGGAAAGACCACGACGGTCATGTTTCCCTCAAATTCTTTTTTTGTAGCCTGGATCTGTATCTGATCGGCAGGTGTGTCGATGCCGAAAAGTTCTTTAACGGCACGCGACACACCTCTGGCAATAATATTGTCGAGATTCATCAGGTCAATCTTCCTCCTTCATGTTGTGGAAGACATTTTGCACATCCTCGTCTTCCTCGAGTTTGTCGAGCAGTTTCTCGATGACGGCACGCTGTTCGTCAGTCACCTCCTTGAGGTCGTGGGGAATGCGCTCGAATTCCGAGCTTATGATCTCGAAGCCGTTATCTTCGAGATATTTCTGTATATTGGAGTATTCTTCGAAAGCTCCGTACAGCACGATCTGCTCGTTGCCATCCTCGTCCTCGTCGTGGCCGAGGTCGTCCACGCCGTAGTCGATAAGCTCAAGTTCGAGGTCTTCGAGCGACACGCCGTCCTTCGGCTGGATCTTGAACACGCTCTTATGGTCGAACATGAAAGTCAGCGATCCCTGATTGCCGAGTGTGCCTCCGTGCTTGGTGAAGTAAGAGCGCACGTTGCCGACGGTGCGGGTGTTGTTGTCGGTGGCAGCCTCTACGAAGATGGCGATGCCAAAGGGGCCGTATCCTTCGTATGTTATCTCCTTGTAGTCGCCGGCGTCCTTGTCGGTTGCCTTCTTGATCGCCCTCTCGACGGTGTCCTTGGGCATGTTGGCAGCCTTGGCGTTCTGCATGAGTGCGCGCAGGCGGGGGTTGGTCGAAGGATCAGGTCCGCCTGCCTTGGCAGCGATGGTTATTTCCTTGCCTATGCGGGTAAATGTACGCGACATGTTACCCCAGCGCTTGAGTTTACGCGCTTTGCGATATTCAAATGCTCTTCCCATTGTAGTGATATTATTGTATTGTTTTGTTCGTTTGTTTTGTCTATCGGAGCGAAGCACCAAGTTTCTTTGACAGGTTGGCGACTATCTTGGCCATAATGGCGTCGATCTGCTTGTCCTGCAGGGTGCGTTCGGGGTCTTGCAGAGTCATCGTCACCGCGTACGATTTCTTGCCTTCGGGAAGGTGGGCCGGGTCGTCGTACACGTCAAACAGGGTGACTTCGCCAAGCAGTCTGCGTTCGCTCTCGCGGATAGCCTGCTCGACCTGTGCCATTGTCACAGATTTGTCGATGAGCAGGGCGAGGTCGCGCTTGACGGGATGGGTCTTTGGCAGCGGCTCGAAGGTGACATTGCGTCCGGCCACGGCCTTGACCATTGTGGCAAAGTCAAATTCGGCATACAGGACTTCCTGCTTGATCTCGAAAGCCTTGACAGTCTTGGCGGCCAGTATGCCCATGCGGCCGAGCTGTTTGCCCGAGCGGGTGGATATGTTGAGCGACGCGGCAAACACGCTGTCGGGCTGCGCCGTCTCGAAGCGGAGCTCCTGTGCGGTGAATCCCATGCGTGCAAAAATGCCGTCGACGATAGCGCGCATGTCCCAGAAGGTCATGTCGCGGCCTCCTTCGATCCATGAGGGCTGACGTATCTGTCCGGTCATCCAGATGGCCAGACGCGATCCTTCGCTGTACGGGGCGAGGGGCGACTCAGCCGTGGGCGTTTTCGTCGGGTCAAGTCGGTATACATTTCCGAACTCATAGCACAGCAGGTCGTTTTCGCGGCGGTTTATGTTGTGTGCGATAGTCTCAAGTCCGCCGTAAAGCAGGGTGCGGCGCATGAGGCACAGCTCGTTGCTCAGAGGGTTGAGGAGCCGTACGCAGGTGTCGGCAGGCCAGAGTTCGTTTCCCTCATAGTAAGCCTCGGCCGTAAGTGAATTATTGAGCAGTTCGTTGAATCCCTGGGCGGTGAGCTGGTCGGAGATGGTGTTCTGCATGTCGCACACCCGGTCGGACATCGACTTGTAGCTCAGGCTTGAGTGAACGGTGTCGCTGATTTCGACGTTGTTGTAGCCGTAGATGCGGAGAATGTCCTCGATGACGTCGCATTCGCGCCGCACGTCGTAACGGTAGGTGGGCACTTCGAGGCTGACGGTGTCGTCGTTGATTCGGCCTGTGACCTTTATGTCGAGGGCGGCGAGAAGGCTGTCAATTGTCTCGCATCCGATTTTTTTGCCTATAAGGGCCTCGGTGTGGCTGTAGCTTAATGTGACGGGATATGATTTGACCGGTGCGGTGTAGATGTCGATTTCCGGCCCGCAGACCACTCCGCCGGCGAGCTGCTGAACCATTGCGGCCGCTATGCGCAGGGCCACCGGGGCGAGGTTGGGGTCGACGCCGCGCTCGAAACGGAACGAAGCGTCGGTCGACAGTCCGTGCCGGCGCGCTGTCTTGCGCACGCGGGTGGGATGGAAGCAGGCGCTTTCAAGGAATATGTCGGTCGCCGACTCTGTCACTCCCGAGTCGAGGCCTCCGAACACGCCTCCGATAGCCATCGGCCTGGCAGAGTCGCATATCATCAGGTCGCGGTCAGAGAGTTTTCGCGTCACGCCGTCGAGGGTGGTAAATGCGGTCCCTTCGGCCACGGTCCGCACATTGATTTCCCCGCCTTGTATTTTCGACACATCAAAACAGTGAAGCGGCTGTCCGAGGCCGAGGAGTATGTAATTGGTTATGTCGACAATGTTGTTGATGGGGCGCTGGCCTACGGCTGTGAGGCGGTCGCGCAGCCATTGCGGGCTTTCTGCCACTTTGACTCCGCGTATGGTCAGGCCGCAGTAGCGGATACAGCCTTCGGTGTCGATGACGTTTACGCCGACTCCTCCGTCGGGACGCGATTCACCGATTTCGGCTTCGGGCATATGAAGGTTGACTTTCGAGGCGTCGCCTCCGTAGACGTGCATCGCCTGCCATGCGCCGAGATCGCGTGCCACGCCGTAGTGCGACGCGGCGTCGATACGGTTGGGTGTGAGGTCTACTTCGAGTACGTAGTCAGAGGTCAGTCCGAAATATTCGGCGGCGGGAGTACCCGGGGCCGGAGCTTTGGCGGGGTCGATGACGATAATGCCGTCATGCGATTTGCCGACACCGATCTCATCTTCGGCGCAAATCATGCCGAACGACTCCACGCCTCTGATTTTCGACTTCTTAATCTGGAATGTCTTGTCGTCTTCGCCGTAGAGGGTGGTTCCGACGGTAGCTACCACAACGGTCTGTCCGGCGGCGACATTGGGCGCGCCGCAGACAATCTGTGTGGGCTGTCCGTCGCCGAGGTCGACTGTCGTGATGTGCAGGTGGTCGCTGTCGGGGTGCTCGACGCATGTGAGCACCTTGCCGATTACGATGCCTTTGAGTCCGCCCTTGATGGACTCGACTTCTTCGATTCCGCCGGTTTCGAGGCCGATCGAAGTCAGCACTTCCGCCACACGTTCGGGCGTTAGCTGTATGTCAATGTAGTCTTTGAGCCAATTGTAAGATATGTTCATAGCTTCCGGATAGTATGAGCTGCAAAATTACTAAAAAATCGGTTATCTGAGTGCTACACGGCGCGAAAACTCGCCGCTGACCACTATATATATGCCTTTCGGCAGTTCTATGAAAGTTTTGCCGGGCATTGCCGAGAGGCGGTGGCGCATTGTCCCGTCGATGCCGTAGACCGTGACAGTGCGGCTATGGCCGCGCACGTCCACTGTCAGCCCCCCTTCCGAGCTGTGCGCGTCCCAGCTGTAACGGTCGCTTCCGATCAGAGGCGACGACGCTGTGTGGTCGGTGAGCCGGACATTGTCGATATTATATCGTTCGCCCGCGAGCTGCACTATGCGTATGCGTGCCGCGTCCGGACGGTTGATTTCAAACGAAAGCTGTGTGAACCCTTCGGTGCCTTTGGCAAGTGTGGCCTGACCGGCCCGCTGCCATGTGGCTCCCCGGTCGGTAGAGCAGTCGGCTGCAACCGTCAGGTCGGGATCTTTGGACGCCCAGCGGCGTATGTCGAACGACAGGGTGCCTATGCCGTCGGGCTTGTCTTCGGCCATAACGAGCATGCCTGTGTTGCGGAAGCGCATCGAGCTTGTGCCGTTGAACTTGATGTCATCGGCCCAGATGTTGGCCGATTCCACATGCCACGCGGCGGCCGAACCCGCATAGTCGCCTGAGCCGTATCCGGTCAGTGTGGTGGGGGCTTCGAATGTCTCGACAAATGTTTTTCCCTTCCCGATTGTGCCGCTGACAGAGATTTCGTCATCAAATACGTATGATCCGGCAGTGACAGTCATCGACGCGTTGTATGAGCCCGCATTTCCTGTGCCGAGCCTGACGTAGAAACGGGTGTCATCAGGCGACAATGTCGTTGTCTGTCCCCACGAGGTGCAGTCGGTGCTGATTTCGAAGGGCTCGCTGACTGTCGCCGTAAGGTCGCATTCGATGTTCTCGGTCATTATATGTACTTCGGCAGGCTGCGAAGGTGTACCTTCGGTTGTGCGTAATGTCACAGGGGCATCGGTATAGATGCTTACGTCTGGTGACGGCTTGGCCGTCCGCGCTGTGGCAGTGCGTGACGTGGCGGTTGGCGACGATACGCTGAAGATGTAGTCGGTGTCCGGTTCAAGGCCGACGGCTTCCAGGCTGCCGTCGGATGATCTGACATGGCGCGGATAGCCGCCCGCGTTTCCGTCGGCTGTTTTTAATTCGACGGTGTAATCAGTGCCCGGGGCATCGACATCCACCCAGCGTATGACGAATGACCGGTCGGTGACTTCTGCGGCATCGTACAGCGGAATGCCTGTCTGGGTTTCGGCAGTGAGGGTCACGGCGGTCACGGCATTGCCCGATCTGAGCCGCAGGGCGGCGCTGTGTCGTCCGGGTGTCCGGGCCAGGTATCTTACCGTAATGGTCGTCCCTGCAATTGCAGTCTCAGGGCTGACGGAAGTGGGGGTGCATACAAATGATTCGTTGTCGGTCGATACTGTCACAGGTTCGCCGATATTGGACGCTTTGAGGCTGACTGTGGATTCGAGAGTACGTCCGACAGCTGTCAGCCCGAGGTCGACAGCTGTCCCGTCGGCCGGAGAGGTGATGCGGGGCTCGTTGCCGCCGGCTGCGTGCCACGGCTTGTCGGCGAGGGTTCCCCAGATATGTTCGGCCAGCTCGGGATGGTCGATAAACGGGTTGCGGTTGTGCTGTCGGGCGTAGATCGATTCGTTGCGGCTTTTCTCCTTTTCGCTCACGGGGTCGGCAAGGTGCCATTTCAGAAGCATATTCGCGGCCCACCCGGCCCATGCCGGGAAGGTGGAGCCGTCGAGCATGGGGCTGTCCCAGTCGTCGACGAGCGAGTTGTAGCATGTCACCATATAAAAATAGGAGCGTGCCAGGTCGCCTTTATAGAGATCGTCGGGCTCGAACACGGTGCCGTTGTAACCCGGGGTGGTGGATTCGCCGAGTCTCCCGAGCCCGGTGATGTCGCCGTTTCGCCATGTCGTGCCACCCGCACATTCTCCATAGGGGTAATTGGCGCGATAGCTGTTTATCTTGCCGTCGGTGGGGTAGAGGTGGTATGCGTCGGAGTACATTGGCTCGACTTTGCCGCCGAACCAGCTTTTCGGGAACGAATGTTCGCGGTTGTAGCAGTCGCCGATCGCCTGGTAGTTGCCGCAGGTCTCGTCGGCTCTCCAGCGCTTGGTTGAATAGATATCCCATATCGAGCCGTCATCGGGGCGTGAGTCGGAGACTGCAAACAGGGAGTACAGTCCGCCGTAGCCGACGGAGGAATGGTCGGATATTATGGCTTCGAGTGCCTCGAGAAGCGGTTGGCCGCACAATCCTTCGCAAGAATCATAATATTCCAGAGGCGCTTGTGCTGCGGCCGACGTGAGGCATGCGGCGATGGCCGCTGAAAGCACAAAAGTTTTGAATCGATTCATAAGCTGAAAAATCTATGCAAATTTAGCGCATTTTTTGTAACTTTGCACTATGAATCATCAAGAGTCATCAGTCCCGCGCCTATACCTCCTGCCGGTTCCGCTCAGCGACACTCCGGTCGCTGACGTCCTGCCACAGGCCAATATCGACGTGATACGCCGCCTGCGCCATTTCATAGTGGAGGATATACGCTCTGCGCGGAGATTTCTGAAACGTTGCGACCGCACAATCGACATTGATTCTTTGTCGCTTGTCGAGCTTAACGAACACAGTGCGCCCGGCACCGCCGCGACGCTGCTCGACCCCATGGCCGAGGGGTTCGACATGGGAGTTGTGTCGGAAGCCGGCTGTCCGGGCGTGGCCGATCCGGGTGCTGATGCGGTGGAGGCCGCGCGCTCCCGTGGTTACGAAATCGTGCCTATGGTCGGGCCGTCGAGCATTCTGCTTTCGCTCATGGCATCGGGGTTTAACGGACAGTCGTTTGCTTTTGCGGGTTATCTGCCTGTCGACGAGCATGCGCGTGCCGGAAGGCTGCGCGAGATGGAACGGCGCATCGCCCGTGAGAACCAGACCCAGATTTTCATAGAGACCCCTTACCGCAACAACCGTCTGATCGAGTCGCTTGCAGGCTCCCTTCCGGGAGGGATGCGCCTGTGCGTGGCCTGCGACCTCACAGGGCCTACGGAATCGGTTGTCGTAAAACCTCTGTCGCAATGGGCTCGCGATACTTACGATTATTCAAAGCGGCCTGCCATATTTCTTCTCTACAAGTGATGAAACGACGACAGCCATCCGCATCTTCCATATCATTCGACGAGCAGCCGAGCCTGTTCGACGACCCGTTGGCCGACTCAATACCCGTCCATCCGTCCATCAAGGCCCATGCTGCCCGCGTATGGGGAGCCGGGGCGGGAGTGGTGGAGCCGGTTGCCGCGCGGCCCAGGCCGAGGGATCTACGGTTTATCAGCTTCGGCAGCGGTTCGTCGGGCAATTGTTCGTATGTGGGCGACGGCGACCATGGCGTGCTTATTGACGCCGGGGTTGACCCGCGTCATGTGGAGCAGACCCTTCTGGCCAACGGCATAACGATGGATTCGGTGGCCGGCATCTGCCTCACCCACGATCACAGCGATCATGTATGCTCGGCATACAGGCTGCTGCGTTCCTACCGTCATTTGAGCCTTTACTGTACGCCGAAGATACTTGGCGGCCTGCTGCGGAGACACAACATATCGCGTCGGATAAAGGACTATCACGTGGCTGTCTATAAGGAGTTCCCGTTCAAAGTCGGGCCTTTGGAACTGACGGCGTTCGATGTGAGTCACGACGGGACCGACAACTGCGGGTTTTTCATCACGTGCGGCGACACTACATTTGCCATCGCCACAGACCTTGGGTGTATCACCGAACGTGTCGACTTCTATATGCGTCAGGCCGAATACATTGTGATCGAAGCCAACTATGATGCCGCCATGCTGCGTGCAGGGAAGTATCCCCTATACCTGCAGGCCCGTATAATGGCGGAACGAGGACATCTTGATAATGTGGAGACCGGACGGTTTCTTGCCTCGATAGTCAGCCCGCGCCTTCGCGGAATATACCTGTGCCATCTGAGCCACGACAACAATATGCCCGAGCTGGCGCTTTCCGCAGTCCGTTCGGCACTGCTGGAGGCCGGGGTGGAGTCGGTTGGCGATGCAAGCGGCAGTCTTGAAGCTTCGTCGTGCGCTATACAGCTTGCCGCCCTTCCCCGTTACGCCGCCTCGCCTCTCTATACTTTCCGCCGGAATCAGTGAACTTGTGTTAAAGATGGATGAGTTTGTTCCACAGAAAGGCTTTTATAAAAAACTGCGCGTATATAGGATTGCGGAGATAATTTATGATGTGACCTATATTTTTACTCATCGATTTCTTTCACCCGGTGACAGAACCATCGACCAGATGGTTCAGGCAGCCCGCAGCGGCAAACAGAATATTGCCGAAGGGAGCTGTGCAGGATCAACATCCAAGGAGACAGAGATAAAGCTTACCAATGTAGCCAAAGCAAGCTTGCAGGAATTGCTTGTTGACTATGAGGATTTTCTCAGAGTGCGGAATCTCGAACAATGGGATAAAGATAGTGACAAAGCGGTAAGGACACGCAGAATTTGCATGTCCAATAATGACTCATCATTCTACAGGGAAGCCGTAAAGGTACGCACGTCAGAAACAATAGCAAATATTGCGATAATACTAATCCATCAGGCTGATGTGTTGCTTTATCGTCTGATTGAGCGCCAAAAAGCCGACTTTCTCCGTCAGGGCGGCATAAGGGAGCAGATGTCGAGAGCCCGGCGAGAGTGGCGGAGTTCTCTGAGTTCTCAGAGCTCTCTGAGGGCAGAAGATGATGAGAGTTGAGGAAAATTTCGTAACTTTGCTGAAAATTTTAATGGTTCAGAATCTTTAAAGATGAATATAGCTATTGTTGGCGCCAGCGGCGCGGTCGGCCAGGAGTTTCTCCGTGTGCTTGACGAGCAGAATTTCCCTATCGACAATCTGTTGCTCTTCGGCTCGCAGCGGAGCGCGGGCCGTGTCTATAAATTCAGGGGCAAGGAATATGCTGTAAGGCTGCTGACCCACGACGATCCGGATGCATTCCGTGATGTCGACATAGCTTTTGCATCGGCCGGCGCATCGACCTCGAAGGAGTTTGCCGGTATGATTACAGCCCACGGCGCGCTGATGATCGACAATTCAAGCGCGTTCAGAATGGACTCTGACGTTCCGTTGGTTGTTCCGGAGGTTAACGGCGACGATGCCTTCGACACACCCCGCAATATCATAGCCAATCCCAACTGTACAACCATACAGATGGTTGTGGCCCTTAAGCCGATCAATGACCTTAGTCGCATCGAGAGGGTGCGCGTGGCCACATACCAGGCAGCCAGCGGGGCAGGGGCTACCGCCATGGACGAACTGATGGAACAGCACAAGGCGATAGCCGAAGGCCGTGAGCCGAAGGTCGAAAAATTCGCCTACCAGCTGGCATTCAACGTAATTCCCCATATCGACGTGTTTACCGACAACGATTACACGAAGGAGGAGATGAAGATGTTCAACGAGACGCGCAAGATAATGCACCTGCCCGATGTTAAGGTAAGTGCCACCTGCGTGCGCGTGCCGGTGCTCCGTGCCCATTCCGAGGCAGTGTGGGTGGAGACCGAGAAGCCGCTTGAGATCGAGGCAGTGCGCGATGCTTTCGCACACGCCGAGGGAATAGTTGTGATTGACAACCCCGCCGCGAAGCAGTATCCGATGCCGCTCGACACGGCCGGAAAGGACCCGGTGTATGTCGGCCGCCTTCGCCGCGATATCGCCGACGACCATGGTCTGACGTTCTGGATTGTCGGCGACCAGATTAAGAAAGGCGCGGCGCTTAACGCCGTTCAGATAGCCCAGTATCTGATAAGCCACGGCAAGCAATTCGGTCCGCGTTCATGATTCCTCTTGCGGTTGAAGCGATGGTGATGCTCCGAAGCGCCCTTATAAGCGACCCGGTGAGCATATTCCTTGTGGTGCTGCTTATTATCCTTGTAGCACCGATAATATTCAACCGCCTGAAAATACCACATATCATTGGCCTGATACTGTCGGGCCTTACCGTCGGACCTTATGGTTTCAACCTGCTGGCCCGCGACATGAGTTTCGAGGTCTTCGGGCAGGTGGGTATACTCTACCTGATGTTTCTCGCGGGCCTTGAGATTGATATGCTCAATCTCAAACGCAACCTCAAGCGCGGGGTCGTGTTCGGCGCATTCACATTCGGCGTGCCTCTGATAGTCGGCACTGTGGCTTCGGTGTGGCTGCTGCACCTGAGTATGCTGACGGCATTGCTCGTGGCCTCGATGTTCTGCGCCCATACATTGATAGCCTACCCCATAGTGTCGCGTTTCGGGCTGACCAAGTCGCCCGCCGTGGTGATTGCCGTGACAGGCACGATATTCACCGTGCTTGGCTCACTTATTGTGCTGGCAAGTGTGACCGGCGTTTACCGCGACGGTGCGTTCGACGTGGTGAGGATTCTGAAGATTTTAGGCGGCCTCGCTCTGTGGTGCGTGATAGTTGTATTTGTCCTGCCGAGGCTGACCCGCTGGTTTTTCAAAAGCTACAGCGACGGTATTCTGCAGTTTGTATATGTTCTTTCGATGGCGTTTCTCGCAGCCCATACCGTTACGTGGGCCGGTGTGGAAAGTGTGTTCGGAGCGTTCTTTGCCGGCCTGGTGCTCAGCCGCTATATACCGGCGCGCTCGCGGCTGATGACGCGCCTTGAGTTTGTAGGCAATGCCATCTTCATCCCCTACTTTCTGATCGGAGTGGGCATGCTGATCAATCTTCGCGTGCTCGCTGCGGACGAGAATTCGCTGTATACGGCCATAGTCATGTCGCTCATAGCCATGTCGACGAAATGGGGCGCCGCGTGGCTGACTCAAAAGACGTTTGGGATGGACGGCCTCGACCGCTCGATGATGTATCAGCTGACCAATGCGCACACTGCCGTGGCCCTGGCGGTTGTGACAATCGGTTTCAAGATGGGGATATTCGGCGAGACCATACTCAACGGAACGATACTGATGATTCTTATCACCTGCACTGTGTCGTCAATCGGGACATCACGTGCGGCCGCCAGGATGAAGACACGCCAGCTTGAAGAGGCGGAGACAATGCCCGGCTATGACACCGACCGTAAGACCAGCACGTTGATATCGATAGCCAACCCTATGTCGGCAGTGGAGCTGGTGGACCTTGCTCTGCTGATGCGCCGTTCGCCTGACGATCCGGAGTCGGGAGAACAAGGTCCGATCTATGCCTTGCACGTGCGCAGCGACAACAGCGCTATATCGCGTTCGGTGGGCCGTAACTCGCTGGCTGAGGCCGAGAAGGCGGCGGCCGCTGTCGACGTTAAGCTCGAATCGATTGAGCGTTTCGACCTCAACTATGTGACGGGGTTGATAAACACAGTGTCGGAGCGCGATATTACCAGGCTTTTCATAGGGCTGCACCGCAGGACGACGGTGATCGACTCGTTTTTTGGCGACAAAGTGGAGCAGCTGCTCAAAGCCACAAACCGCATGGTGGTGATTTCGCGGGCCGTGATACCGGTCAACACTGTCACAAGGGTGGTGGTCGCAGTCCCCCCCAAGGCCGAGTATGAGACCGGCTTCAGATGCTGGGTGGAGGCAGTGGCCAACCTTACGACCCAGGTGGGGTGCAGGATTATATTCTGCTGCACTCATTCGAGTCAGGCGTGCATACGTGCGGTGCTCCGGCGCGGACGCTATCAGATAAGGCACGAATACCGCGACATCGACCGTTGGGACGACATAGTGCTTCTTGCCAACCGTGTGCTTGAAGACGACCTGTTCGTTGTGGTGAACGCGAGACGCACGTCGGTGTCGTTTGACAACGACATGGACGGCATATCCACCTTCCTGCAGAAATATTTTGCCGGGACTAATATTGTGGTGATATACCCCGAGCAGTTCGGCGAAGAGTCCGACGTGCCTACATCGGCCGAGATGCTGTCGACCGACATTTCATCAACACCGTCGGCAATATGGCTCCGCGCCATGTCGGTTTACCGCAGGCTCATGCAGCTGAAAAAACGCTACACTCACCGCCACCGGCGACACAGGCTCGACCTGTAGATCATTTGTATGTCTCGGCCAGACGGAATATTTCCTCGAAAATATGGCGGTCGACATCTGTAAGCGCGACGCCGCGCCGCGCCATCATGCGCTCGGCGATGCCGAAGAATTTGGGCAGCTGGACGTCGCTCATGCCGGCCGTCGAGCCCTCGGAGAAAGAGGCAGTGAAATTGCGCGGATAGCCTGAGCCGTGGAAGTTTACGCCTACCCCGAACACAGTGGCTGTGTTGAGCATGGTGTTGATGCCTGTCTTGGAGTGGTCGCCCATTATCAGTCCGCAGAACTGCAGGCCGGTAGGCATAAAACGCCGTGCGGGATAGTTCCAGAGTTTCACCTGAGTGTAGTCGTTCTTCAGGTTGCTTGCATTTGTCCCGGCCCCGAGGTTGCACCATTCGCCGATGACGGCGTTTCCGAGAAAGCCGTCGTGCCCTTTGTTGCTATAGCCTATCATAACCACGTTGTTGACCTCTCCGCCCACCTTGCAGTAGGGGCCGAGAGTCGTTGCGCCGTAAATTTTAGCCCCCATGTTTATTACCGAATGCCGGCACATGGCCAGACCTCCGCGCACGAGCACACCTTCCATGATTTCGGCGTCGTGTCCGACATACACCGGCCCGTTACTGACGTTCAGCACGGCGCACTCGACCTTGGCTCCCTCTTCGAGGAACACCCGCGAGCGGTCGCCGACAACCGTCACCGTCGGGCTCAGCGGCGCGCTCTCGCGTCCGGCGGTAATCAGTTCGAAGTCTTGTTCAAGACACCGGCCGTTGAGGCTGAAAATGTGGTACACCCGTGTTATCTGGGTGGTCGGCCGAGTGTAGGTTATGTCGTCGCAGCTTTCGGCAGCGTTGTCATTGCCGCGCACAGCCATGACCTCGCCTTCCGGTGAGAGCAGCCTCTGACCGGGTCTGAGGCCGCGCACGGCTTCGGCAAGGGAGTCGTCGGCGACAAAGTGCGACGACACGGTTACGGTATCAGACGACGCAGACTGCCCCGGAGTCGCCGACTCGAACTTCTCGGCAAGATAGCCTGCAGTCTCGTAGAGATATCTGGCGGTGATCCTGCGCTCCCATTTTTCGCGCAGGGTGAGAATGCCGACACGCAGGAGCGCAACCGGTCTTGTGAAGGTCAGAGGGAGAAGATTGGCGCGTACATCCTCGATGTCGCGGAGAATTATAGTAGAGATCATAGCAAACGTAATGAATTGTTGCCGCGAAGTTACAAAAAATATTTTTGTTGAAATGTTTGGTAATTAGAAAATTAGTTAGTAATTTTGCATCGCTTTTAGGTATAACTGTGCCAAATTGCGTCCTAATCGGTTGAACGATAGGGCGATGGGTGGCGCGGGGATGCGTAAGGGCGCTTAGAAGGGAAAAGTAAAAACGAAATATACAGACAACTAAATTAAGAAACAAAAACTAAGATGCCTACTATTCAGCAATTAGTAAGAAAAGGACGCGTGGCTCTCGAAGACAAGAGCAAGTCGCCGGCACTCGACAGCTGCCCCCAGCGCCGTGGCGTGTGCGTGCGTGTCTACACCACCACCC
>CAZAZA010000082.1:0-13612 GCA_964489495.1 uncultured Bacteroides sp. | reverse complement strand
ATACCGAAGGCGGTGTTGATAAGGGCCTCCGAAATACCGGTCGAGAGTTCGGTCGAGTCAGGAGCACCGGACTGAGCGAGGGCCTGGAACGACTTGATCATACCCATGACAGTACCGAGAAGTCCGACAAGTGTACCGAGAGTGGTGAGGGTTGCCACGATAGGCAGGTTCTGCTGGAGAGCCGGCATCTCGAGGGCGGTAGCCTCTTCTACTTCCTTCTGGAGAGTAGCGATCTTCTGCTCTTTCGAGAGAACGGTGTTCTGGTCCATTTCCTCGTAGCGGATGAGGGCTGCGCCTACAACTGCTGCTACCGAGCCGCCCTGCTTCTTGCAGAGAGCCTGAGCTGCCTTGATGTCGCCCTTCTGGAGGTTAGCCTTTACATTGGCAACGAACTTTGTGATGCTGCCTTTGCCCTTGGCGCTGCTGAGTGCGATGTAACGCTCTACTGAAAGAACGATAACGGTGAGGAAGAGGGTCTGGAGGATAGGCACGATGAAGCCGCCCTTGTAGATTGTGCCCCAGAGGTCGATGGGGTGACCTTCTTCAAAGTGCGATTCGTGACCGAACCAGAAGATAAAGAGAAGAACAGCTACGACGAAGCAGGCGATGATCACGAGGAATGCGTTCTTGATGCCGCTTACTTTGCTGCCGTTTTGCTTTGCTGCCGCGGGGGTAGCAGTAGGTTGATTAGCCATAATTTTTAAAAATTACTAGATTGTTGATTGAAGTTTTTTATGATTTAGTTATGATTGCTCCATTGTTGTTTTGCTTAGACTTGTCGACTTGTTTTTTGGAAATGGTATTGATTCGGCATTTCACTGTTCAAGGCCATGATTCTAACGCAACGCAAAATTATCACATTCTTTTTTCCCTACAAAATTTTTAATCATGATTTTTTAAATAAATCTGACCAATTAAGCATTTCATCCCATAAAAAACGAACCCAAACAAAAAAAATACTCTTTTTTGCTAAATAATCTAAATTTTTGGCCTAACTTTGCATGCTTATATAGCGCATACCTCTTTTTATAAGACTTATACCGCCTGTCATTAACATGACGAATCACTTTTCATAATAATATAATGCTTACTCTGAATCTAAAGAAAGGTCTGGATCTGAACCTGCGCGGAGGTGTTCCCGACGGGGCCGAACCCGTTGCCGTGAACCCGGCCTCCGTAGCCGTTTTCCCGTCCGATTTTCCCGGGTTTGTTCCTAAGCTCGTTGTCCGCGAGGGCGATTCGGTAGCAGCCGGACAGCCTCTGTGCGTCGACAAGGCCACCGGTTCAGTGGCCCTTGTCTCTCCGGCTTCCGGCACTGTCACCGAAGTGCTCAGAGCCGAACGGCGGCGTATCGAACGTATCGTCGTCACTCCCGGCGCCGCAGCAGCCCCCGCAACCCTCGACCTGAAAGGCGCGTCATCGCCAGAAGGCCTCCGCAGCCTGATGCAGGGTTCGGGCATCTGGGCCATGATGCGCCAGCTGCCCTACGCGGTGGTGCCGTCGGCCGACGCCGCCCCGCGCGACATCATGGTTACGGCTTTCGATTCCGCCCCGCTCGCGCCGTCGCTCACGGACGGCACCGACCCTAAGGCTGTGGCCCGGGGCCTGCAGGCGCTCGCCACCCTCACAGCCGGCAAAGTATATGTCGCTGCAAGAAGCGGCTCGTCAGTCGGCCTGCCCCAGACCGCGAACATCGAGCTCGTAGAGGTGTCGGGGGCACATCCCGCCGGCCTGCCCAGCGTGCAGATTGCCAATATCGCCCCCGTAAACAAAGGAGAGACCGTGTGGCTGCTCGACATCACCGTCGCGGCACGCCTCGGCAAACTGCTCCTTACCGGCTCGGTCGACTTCACTACCGTGGTAGCTGTCACCGGCTCGGAGCTTGAACGCCCCTACCTGGCACGCACCGTCATCGGAGCCGACCTCCGGAGCCTGCTTGCCAACGCCGGCGTGAAGGCCGACGGCTCCCACAAGCGTTTCATTTCGGGCAACGTGCTCACCGGCCTGCATGTCGACGATGCCGGCTGGCTCCACTTCCCTTGGCGGCAGGTGTCGGTGATCCCCGAAGGCGACGACGTGGACGAATTTATGGGATGGGCATCCAACTCGCTCAACAAGATGAGCCAGAGCCGCTCGTTCCTATCCCACTTCTTCCGCCACCGCAAGTTTGCGCCCGACGCACGCCTCAACGGCGGACGCCGTGCCATGATAATGTCGGGTCAGTATGACAGCGTGTTCCCCATGGACGTGCTTCCCGAATACCTTGTAAAGGCCGTCCTAGCCCGCGACATCGACCGCATGGAGGCCCTCGGCATCTATGAGGTGACACCCGACGACTTCGCCCTGTGCGAATATGTCGACCCTTCGAAGCTCGAGCTGCAGCGCACGGTACGCGAAGGGCTTGACTGGCTGCGCAAAGAACTCAATTAACCAACGTCAATAAACAGATACACGCAGTGTTACGTAAATATCTCGACCGCATCAAGCCGAATTTCGAACCGGGGGGCAAGCTCCACGCTTTCCGCTCGGTGTACGACGGCTTCGACACTTTTCTGTACACGCCGCGCACGACGTCAGCATCAGGGACCAACGTCCACGACGCCATCGACTCAAAGCGCGTTATGATCATCGTGGTGCTCGCCCTCATGCCGTGCCTTCTTTTCGGCATGTACAACGCAGGCTACCAGAACTTCCTCGGCTCGGGTGCGACGGAATTCCCGTTCTGGCACCTCATGGCCTACGGGTTTCTTGCCATCCTGCCCCGCATCATCGTCACCTACCTGGTCGGACTCGGCATCGAGTTCGTCGTGGCCCAGTGGCGCAACGAGGAGATTCAGGAAGGATTCCTCGTCACCGGCATCCTCGTCCCGCTTATCTGCCCCATCAACACCCCGCTGTGGATGCTTGCCGTCGCAACGGCGTTCGCGGTGATATTCGCAAAAGAGGTGTTCGGCGGCACAGGCTACAATATCTTTAACGTGGCCCTCGTCACCAGGGCATTTCTGTTCTTCGCCTATCCGGCCCAGATGTCCGGCGACCGCGCCTTTATCCCCTCCGAACCGATCCTCGGCCTTGGCGGCACAGTCAATTATGCCGACGGCATCTCCGGCGCCACGCCGCTCGGACAGATAGCCACCTATGCCGGCGACGGCAACATGACGCTTCTCAACATCATCGGCGAACCTATCTCGCAGTGGCAGGCGTTCCTCGGACTGATCCCCGGCTCGTTCGGCGAGACTTCCACGCTCTGCATACTCATCGGCGCTGCCATCCTGCTTGCCACGGGCATAGCGTCATGGCGCGTGATGCTGTCGGTGTTTGCAGGCGGCCTTGCAATGGGCGCTCTGGCCCACGCTCTGGCCACCCCCACCTACCCGGCATCGTTCCTGACAGCCGGCGACCAGCTGCTTTTCGGAGGATTTGCCTTTGCGGCCGTGTTCATGGCCACCGACCCCGTAACGGCCTGCCGCACCAACACGGGCAAATATATCTACGGCTTCCTTATCGGCGTCATGGCCGTGCTGATACGCACCTATAATAACGGATACCCCGAAGGGGCCATGCTCGCCGTGCTGCTCGGCAACGCCCTCGCGCCGCTCATCGACTGGTGCGTGGTCGAGGCCAACGTGCGCCGCCGCGCTGCTCGCCTGGCAGCCCGCGCAACGGCTAAACCAGAGTAAAATCCATCTATATTGTAATCATTGACATCATGAACAAGCAAAGCAATATCTACACGGTCGTCTACATCGTCATACTGGTGGCCGTGGTCGGAACAGCCCTCGCCTGCACCGCCCTCGCCCTGCGCGACCGCCAGCAGGCAAACGCCGATGCCGACAAGATGGGACAGATTCTACGTTCGGTGGGCATCGAGGCCCCGGCAGGCGAAGTTATCGCCGATTTCGACAAGTATATCACCGGCCAGCTCATCGTTTCGTCCGACGGCACATCGCACGAAGGCGACGCATTCGCCGTCGACGTGGCCAAACAGATCAAGCTGCCCGCATCCGAGCGCGAACTTCCCGTGTTCGTGTGCACGCTGCCCGACGCCGGCAACAAATACATACTCCCCGCCTACGGCGCGGGTCTGTGGGGCCCGATCTGGGGCTATATAGCCCTCGACGCCGACGGCTCGACCATCTACGGTGCCTATTTCTCGCACCAGGGCGAGACCCCCGGCCTCGGCGCCGAAATAGCCAAGCCGGCATTCAGCGACGAGTTCAAGGGCAAGCATCTGTTTAAGGATGGCCGTTTCATGCCCGTGGCTGTGGTCAAGGCCGGCCAGCGCCCGACCGGCGACGAGGACTATGTCGACGGAATCTCCGGAGGCACCATCACCTCGAAGGGTGTCGGAGCCATGATCGACGACTGCCTCACCCCCTATCAAACCTACCTGTCAACCCTTCAAGCTAAATAAACGCCATGGCAGAGAAGATTAGTTACAAGGACGTGTTCTTCAACCCGTTCTCCAAAAACAACCCTGTAGTCGTACAGGTGCTCGGCATCTGCTCGGTGCTCGCCGTCACGGCCAAGCTCGAGCCGGCCGTCGTCATGGGTCTGTCGGTAATCGCCGTGCTGGCTTTCAGCAACGTGATTATCTCGCTCATCCGCAACACTATCCCCACCAACATCCGCATCATCGTGCAGCTTGTGGTTGTGGCCGGTCTGGTCATCATCGTCGACCAGGTGCTCAAGGCCTACGCCTATTCTGTCAGTCAGCAGCTGTCGGTGTTCATCGGCCTTATCATCACCAACTGTATACTCATGGGACGCCTTGAGGCCTTCGCCATGGGCAACAAGCCGTGGCCTTCGTTCCTCGACGGCGTCGGCAACGGCATAGGATACGCCCTGGTGCTCGTCATCGTGGCGTTTTTCCGCGAACTACTCGGCTCGGGCACGCTGTTCGGACTGCAGGTAGTGCCCGACAGCTGGTATGAGGCCGGATATGTCAACAACGGCCTGATGATTCTGCCCCCGATGGCGCTCATCGTGGTGGCCTGCATCATCTGGGTGCAGCGCATTTTCAACAAAGACCTGCAGGAACCCTGATTATTGAACGGAAACAACGCAAACTGATATGGAAAATCTAAACCTGTTCATACGGTCGATTTTCGTCGACAATATGATCTTTGCCTACTTCCTCGGCATGTGCTCGTTTCTGGCCGTGTCGAAGAATGTCAAGACAGCTTTCGGACTGGGCATAGCAGTGACTTTCATGCTCACCATCACCCTGCCCATCAACTGGCTGCTGCAGACCTACGTGCTGTCGGCCGGCGCCCTCACGTGGCTCGGACCCGAATATGCCACCGTCGACCTCAGCTTCCTGTCGCTGATAATGTTCATCGCCGTGATCGCCTCGATGACCCAGCTGGTCGAAATGGCTGTCGAGAAGTTCTCGCCCTCGCTCTATTCGTCATTAGGCATCTTCCTGCCGCTGATCGCCGTCAACTGTGCCATTCTCGGCGGCTCGCTCTTCATGCAGCAGCGCGGATTCGGCTCGGTGTGGACCGCCACATGCGCCGGTGCCGGATGGGGTCTCGGATGGCTCCTTGCCATTGTGGCCGTGGCCGCCATACGCGAGCGTCTTGCAGGCTACTCCAACATACCCGCCCCGTTGCGCGGCATCGGCATCACCTTCATCGTCACGTCGCTCATGGGCATCGCTTTCATGAGCTTCCTCGGTATCAAGATCTAACACCCCCGCTGTCATGAATATCATCAACTGCATTTTGCTTCAGGCTGGGCAGGCGTCGACCTCGCTCACCGTTATCACGGCAGTGGGCATCTTCCTGCTGCTCACGCTGCTTCTCGTGGCCATGCTTCTCGTGGCCAAGCACTACCTCGTGCATTCGGGTCCGGTGACCATCACCATCAACGACGACCGCAAGGTCGAGGCCGAGTCGGGCAAGTCGCTACTGTCGACCCTCGCCGACCAGAACATTTTCCTCCCGTCGGCCTGCGGCGGCAAAGGGTCATGCGGCCAGTGCAAGGTACAGGTGCTCAAAGGGGGCGGCGACATCCTCCCCACCGAGGCCGTACACTTCTCGCGCCGTCAGATCAAGGACCACTGGCGCCTCGGCTGTCAGGTGAAGGTGCGCGAGGACCTCGACATACATGTCGACTCGTCGGTACTCGACATAAAGGAATGGGAGTGCGAGGTTATCTCGAACCGCAACGTGGCCACGTTCATCAAGGAGTTTATCGTGGCTCTCCCCCCGGGCGAGCATATGGACTTCATGCCCGGCTCGTATGCCCAGATCAAGATACCCCCTTACGAGATGTCGTATGACAAGGATATCGACAAGAGCCTTATCGGCGACGAGTACCTTCCCGCGTGGGAGAAGTTCGGACTGTTCAGCCTCAAGTGCAAGAACACAGAGACTACCGTACGCGCCTACTCAATGGCCAACTACCCCGACGAGGGCGACCGCATAATGCTCACGGTGCGAATCGCCACCCCTCCGTTCAAGCCCAAACCACAGGTTGGCTTCATGGACGTGATGCCGGGCATAGCTTCGAGCTACATCTTCACGCTCAAGCCGGGTGACAAGGTGGTGATGTCGGGCCCTTACGGCGATTTCCACCCCATCATCGATTCAAAGAAGGAGATGATGTGGATCGGCGGCGGCGCAGGTATGGCCCCGCTGCGCGCCCAGATCATGTATATGACCAAGACGCTCCACACCACCGACCGTGTGATGAACTATTTCTATGGTGCCCGCGCCCTCAACGAGGTGTTCTATCTGCAGGATTTCCTCAACCTCGAAAAGGAATTCCCCAATTTCCGCTTCCACCTCGCTCTCGACCGTCCCGACCCGGCTGCCGACGCTGCCGGAGTGAAGTACACTCCGGGCTTCGTGCACCAGGTGATCTACGACACGTATCTCAAAAACCACGACGCGCCCGAGGATATCGAGTACTATATGTGCGGACCGGGCCCGATGTCGGCCGCAGTCAACAAGATGCTCGACTCGCTCGGTGTCGATCCCGAAAATATCCACTACGACAACTTCGGCGGCTGATCGCTGTGACGTTGAGAACAAAAAAAGTCGCGGAATTCCGCGACTTTTTTTGTTTATATATAACCTTATTTAGCCAATTTGTGGCCATCGGGGGTAACAACTATGCCTTTCGGCATAGCGGTGCGACGGCCCGACAGGTCGTAATATATCAACTCTTTAGTGTCGCTGTCTGTTCCGACGCTATCGATTGCGGTATCATCTATTCCTTCGATTGTGACAAACTGCTTCCAGAAAGCGGCTTTCCGGTATGCGCCGACGGAGTTCTCCGGCACACGCAGGGTAGCCACGGAATAGATACCTGTGTCGACCAGACGGTCGCCGTCGACCACGGGAGGCTCGGCAGCCATCGAGGTGAGAACCGAGATATTGCCCGCACCGGCAAGGGCATACATGCCTATCTCCTTCAGGGTTGACGGGAGCGACAGTTCCGACAACCTGCAGCCGGTCAGCGAAAGGTCGGCCAGCACGACAACACCCTCCGGGACATCGAACCGTGACGCATCGCGGCTGCACGGATACTGTATGAGGCTCGTCATCGACTTGTCATACAACACCCCGTCGACCGAACACATCTCCGCGTTATCGGGCGAGACTTCTATCGACAGAAGCGACATGCACGAACTGAACGTACCGGAGATTACCTCTCTCACCGCATCTCCTATCACGACGTGCTGAAGATAATAGGACGGCAGGAACGCATAGTCGGTGATTTCAGTCACCGTCGACGGCACTTCGAACTCTGTCTCGACACAGCTGGCCGGATATTGAATGAGGCGCGTCATGCGGCGGTTGTACAACACCCCGTCTACCGCGCTGAACATCATATTGCCGGGATCGACATCAAACCGTTCGATCGACGAACACATCTGGAACGGAGCGTCTCCGAGCACCTCAAGGCCAAGAGGCACTGTGAAGCTCTCAAGACCCGTACAGTAGTCAAAGGCATAATCGCCGATTTTGTACATCGACTGAGGCATCTCTATGGAAGTGAGCCCGCTACAGTGCGAAAATGCCTGCGTGCCTATCGAAATTATGCCCTCGGGGATGCTCACCGACGTGACATCCGGGCAGTTGAAGAAAGCAAGGTCGCCAATCTCGCGCACTTTCAGCGTGGACAGGCCGTGCTGCACAGTGGCCGGAATCACGATATCGCCCGAATACGCGTTGCCATCGAGACTCGAATAGGTGACAGTGGCGCGTTTGCCGTCGGAGCTGACGTTGTAGTACACGCCCCCGGCCTCGAAATCATAGGCAGACGCTGCCGGCACAAGGGCCGACAGCGTCAATACAACTGACAGTATCCGTCTCATTTACAATACGATTTTGACTGCCTGACATCCTTCTGCACGAACCATGTAGACACCACGTGCAAGCCCGTCGGCCGATATGCGGGCCACACCGTCGACAAACACGGCCGATGCCGCACGGCGTCCGGCAAGGTCATACACCTCGGCAACGCCGC
The DNA here is from genome assembly GCA_964489495.1 of uncultured Bacteroides sp. Lineage (GTDB taxonomy): Bacteria > Bacteroidota > Bacteroidia > Bacteroidales > Muribaculaceae > Paramuribaculum. Next base: position 5,131 of record CAZAZA010000082.1, on the reverse strand, counting down.
TTGCGCCCGACACGGTTATGACACCGTCTTCCACAGTCACTTTCATCGCAGCCTGACCGCCTTCAACGCCGTCGATTCCGGCCGGATCGACCGCCTGGGTAAGATGGAACTCGACATACGATCCGGGGCTGACAAGCGTCACGATACGGTCACGGGCTTCTGTCCCGGTATTGGCCGACGCGTTGAGCGTCACCAGGTAAGAGTCGTCGGCAGCGTCGTATTCGGCATCGAAGTCAACCCAGTCGGACCGTGTCACGCCGTTCTCGGTCAATGCCCAGTGGTCGGGCGTATGCAGCGCTTTCACACGGAAGCTCTTCGCACCGCCCGTACAGGGCACCTCAAACGAGTTGTCGCCGTCGAGAGTCATGAAGGAGTACGAAGCGCCGATTCCGAACATCAGGCCGCCGAATATTTCATCGCCGCTCATCGGCACCGACTGCAGGTTGCCGAGAGTTTCGTTCATCTCGCCGGTATTGGGATCGTATTCACTATAAATCAGATAATTATTACCGGGAAGGCTGAGGTTGCTGGTGCGAAGGTAGGGAAATTGCAGCACCCCGGGCAGACCTTCGTCGCGCAGACCCGACACAACCACCATTATGGCACTCTGGACATATACCGGAACAGGGAAACGGAACCGCAGGTTGACCACTGCCCGGTCGTCGGCCTCGGGGATATCGGCCCCCGAGATTTCGGCTATGCCGAGAAGGCTGCTTATCAGCCCTTCGTCAGTAACGCTCACCACACGCGCCTCGATCCGGGCCGAATCGTCAAGAGTCTCAAGGACATAGGCCGGCATGTCGACAAAGTCGAAGCCGTAAGGGGTCTGGGGCTTGGGGTAGTAAGCGCCGAAGCCAAGCACATCGAGCGCGCCGTCGAGCTTGCCGAGACGTTTCTCCCATTCAAGGTCGAGACCCGCGCCGAGACTGTACACTCCCTGGCCTTCGCGCACAGGAGTGCGCGAAACCCTTGTGCCTTTGTCGAATATATCGTAATGACCCACCGAAGCCTCTCCGTAGCTGCCGTCAGAATCATAGCCGTCGATTATGCCGCCGGCCTGCATCTTTGTGTGGCTGAGAGTGTAGGGGGCCGACTCGCGTGTTTCGAACAAGGCTGTGAGCACAGGTGTCTGAACCGTCTGCAACATCCCGTAGGCAGGTGTCACAAGGTCGCGGCGATCGCTGACAGCCGTCACGCCCTCAGCATCGGCAAAGTCCCACCGGCAGGTGAGATAATCGACCGATGTGTTGCCCCAGGTCAGCTCCTGTCCGGCCGGGATAAGCAGTCTGGCGTCTGACGGGTAGTCGAACCGCGTCGACACGCCCTGACGGAAACATCCGTCAGGAACGGTATATGAAGCTACCGGCTGCGGCACACCGACTGCCACGTTGTCGAGAGCCATGGGCTGGCCCGTGGAACCGTAGAAGCGGAAGGCGATGCGCACCGGCTTTCCGCGGTAGTCCTTCAGGTCGACATACACAGGCTCGTAAGGATGACGTGTGCTTATCAGAAGCGACCGCAGCTGCGAATCGCTGTAATTGGGCCTTATCTGGTCTTCGACCAGGTCCCAGGCAAGATTCCAGGATGCACCGTTGTCGGCGCTCACATACACCTGCAGTGAGTTGGTGAGCGAGTCGAAGCTGTCCGACTCACGGTTGTAGACAGTCCATCCGGCGTTGTACCACAGCTTGAAATAGAGCCAGTCCTCGCCTACGGGCGTAACTTCGGGAGTTATAAGCCATTCGTCCTGATATTTAAGGTCGACATAATCGCCGTACGCCACGTCGGGCATAATAAAGGCGAAGGCCTCGCCCTCATAGGCGTCGACATCTACCGAGGGGTTGTGCATATTTTTATACTCGTTCCGGTTCACCTGCCAGGTGATGTTCCACTCCAGGGCGTCAGGCTCGGGAGCCTTGTTCCCTGCCTTTGACACATCTTCCCATCCTGCGGGAAGCCATTCCTGCATCGAACGGCCCGGACTGTCGGGGCGACCCTCGAAATCCTCGGTCCATGTATTCTGGTTTGTGCGAAGCACAAATTTCTTCGCTACCGGAGACTCGCTCACGGGCAACGCGGCCTGGGCGGCCGTTGCCGCAGCGGCGATGGCAGCGGCACTGATAACGATTGTTCTCATTCCTAAGTCGTTGGGGTTTTATGGATTTTTTCAGAGTCTCACTTTTGCGGTCGTTTCGCCGGCCTTGACAACATAGATACCCGGCTGGAGCTCACACCTTAAAGTGTCGCACGCAACCACGTCGGCAACCACGCGGCCGTCAGTCGTAGAGACAGTCACCTGTGAGCCTTCAGCTCCGGTGACTGTGATAACGCCCCCGGCAGCCGTGATCACGACACCGTCGTCCGCAACATCCGGCACGCCCACTTTGGCAGAGGTCACTTCTATGTCATCGAGCGAGAATGTCACTGTCGAACCGGCGGTGTACTGGTCGCGGAACGCAACGCAGTAAGTTCCGCTCTCGGCCGGCGTGAATTTGTATTCCTTATCCTGGAACTTGTTGACCTGAGAGTCGCTCCATACGTCAAATATACCCGCACGTGTCGCGATATTCGGCGTCACCGATCCGTCGAGCGACTGACTGCGCGACAAGAAGATGGTCATCGAACTGGACGCATATGTCTCGGAGCAGGCCGCCTTGAAGCGGAGAATATACTCCTCGCCTCCCGTAAGCTCGATCGGGGCGGTGAAGAGGGTATAGTCGTGGCGCACATAGTAGAGCCCAGTGAGCTGGGCGCACTTGCTGCCGTCGAGTTCGCCGAGTTTCCAGGTGTAGCCGTCAGCCGACCCTACGGCACCGAAACCAGCCTGGGCAAGACTCTCGACATCGTTGAAACTCTGCATATAAGGCACGGTGTAGGGTTTGCCTATCAGCACGGGGTCGGAAGTGGTCGCGGCCACCGGGGCGCCCTCGTAGTTCACAGTGACAGTGTAAGTGTATTCGGCAATCGCAGCCACGGCAAATCTCTCGGTCAGAGAAGTCGCGGTGATATCCTCGGCCACTACGACATCGCCCGGATTGCGTGTCACGGTATAAGTGACCTTCGAAAGATCGACGAGGCCGCCGTTCACGCCGGACGGGGCGTTCCAGCTCACCGTCACATCCTCGCCGTCGACTTCAACCGAAATTCCTGTTACGCCGGCCGGCTTGTCATATCCGGCAAACACCTTGACCGACGCTTTCTCGCCCTTTCCGGCTTTGTTGCTGAATGTCACCATAATGGTGTGTAGACCCTCGGTAAGGTCGAGTTTCTCGGTTACAGCCGCGCCGGCTTCTGCGGTGCCTGTAACGGCAACTGTGCCGTCAACGGCGATTTCGTAATCAAGTACGCCCGTAAGGTCGGAGCCTCCGGACGTACGGGTCGGGGCGGTGAAACTGACTGTCACCGACGAGCCTTCACCCGTGTACCGGGCCTCAAGTCCTTCGGCAGCGGCCGGAGCGCCTTTCCTTGTTTCGGGAGCCGGTATGAAAAAGGCATTGTATCGCTTGCCGGTGGCGAAGTCGTATTTCTTTTCAGCGGTGCATGCCTCCAGGTCGACCTCGTAAAGCGACGCGGAAAAACGCGTTGTCGCACCCCAGTAGAGTTTTCCGGAGACAAAGTCGATGGCAGCCGACTGGTTCAGTCCGTCGGCAATCACGCCCAGCGAGCCTTTTTCGGTGAGTTCGCCGGTGGATGTGCTGATGGTGTAAAGCTTGCCTTCATTGCCGCTGATTCCCCAGAGAGTGCCGCTCTCGTCGAAAGCGAGAGCCGAAACCACCGTCTTCAGCGTGGCACCGACAGGAGTGACTGTACAGGCCACGGGGTCGTAGACACAAAGCCGGTTTTCAAGGCCATAGCTGTCGGCCTTAAACCACCCGTACACATGGCCGGTGACGGCATCATAGGCCATATCGTAAGCCACCACGGTGTAGTCGAGGTCCTGGCCGGCCGGGGTGCGGAATTTCCAGTAAAGGTGGCTCCAGGGACCATCCTCTCCCCCTTCGGCCGTGGCGCGGCCTGCATACACCGAGTAACCCATGTCGCTCGTACCGCAGACAGCTTCGGCCGATGTGAATGTGCCGCCTGAGTTGTTGAAGTTATACTGTATGTAGGTACTCCCGCTAATTTTCCGGGGATCCGGATCGTTCTGGGCATTGAGTGTGTACACGCCACGGTTGCCCGACAAGGCTCCGACGGCATATATTAGAACGTCTTCGTCAACGCCTATGCGCTGACCGACCGACGGGGCTGCAGACGCCTGCTGTGCGAGCATTCCCACACTCATGATTAAAAGGGGTAACAGTCTACTCATATTATTTTATAGATTAAGTTCGGTACAAAGTTAAGGATTATTTCGGCATCGGCAGTAAATATTGACAAAAATAAACAGTTTTTGAACCATAATGCACGGAAACAAGTTATAAATAGTATCATAAAGTCTACAGCACCGATGAAACCGTTACCAGGCCTGATCATATTGTTATTGCTTGCAGCCTGCAAAGGGTCAGACAAGTCCGGCTCTTCCGAGCCCTCCGACGCGTCCGACTTGACGGCTGTCACCCCCTATACCCGGGATATCCACGCCCTGCGCGGACCGGTGTCCGAAGTGACCACCGTCACCTCCGACTCTGACAACAGCAAAGTGTACACTGAATACCGGTCATTCAACCCTCACGGCCGGATGGTTGCCGAATCGGTGACCCTCGACAGCGAAGGGATCGAAGGCGACACCTTGCGCATAGCTTACGCCGACGACGGGACGGTGATACTCGACGAGCCGTCGATCACCCCCGTCTACGACAGCTGCCGCCGCCTCGTAAGCGTCAGATACTGCGAATATCCCCGAGCTGCAATCGAAATGGTCTACACTTACGACGATGCCGACCGCCTGACCTCCGAAACCACCGTGGCCGAAGACGGGATGTCAGACTCCGGACCTACGGAACTGACGTCGGTAACCTACGATTACGACCGTCACGGACTGCGCCGTGTCAGCCGCCGCAACAGGTCGCACGCGGTGTCGGTGTTGCTCATCGATTCGACGGGTGCCCCGGTCGAAGAGCTTGTATACGATCCCGACGGGCGCTGCTCCGAGCACACCCGCTATCATATCCAGCACCGCGACCGCAACGGC
>CAZAZA010000081.1:0-13695 GCA_964489495.1 uncultured Bacteroides sp. | reverse complement strand
AGCGCAAAGATGTGACACCTATGGAAGAAGCCAATGCCTACCAACGGCTCATGGAAAGCGGACGGCACGACCTTTCTTCCCTTGCCGTGCAGTTCGGCAAGAGTGAGGCTTATATCCGTACAAGACTGAAATTCGCATCGCTTATTCCCGAAATCGCCACCTTGTTGGAAACGGACGAAATCACGGTCAGCGTGGCAAGCGAAATCTGCCGTTACGGTGAGGACATACAGCGTGAGGTGTACGAACAGCACCTGAAAGAAGATGTGACATATAGCAGTTGGCGAGGTCAGAAAGCCTCTGAAATCGCAAGGAGCATTGAACGGCAGTACACTGCAGACCTTGACCGTTATTCTTTTGACAAGACCCTCTGCCTGTCATGCCCGCACAACACAAACAACATGACACTGTTTTGTGAGGGCTGTGGAAAATGCGCAAACCGCACCTGCCTTGCAGAAATGAACGCATCGTACCTTGTGGAAAAAGCCCTGCAGATATTGGCTGAGAACCCCACTGCAACGCTCGGACATACCGATTATGACTACAACCTTACCGCTGTGGAGCATCTTATGGCTATGGGGCATGAGGTGGAGAGTGCCATGCCATACGGTACGGCTTATCCCCGACAGCCCGAGGCACCAGAAAAAGAGGACTTCGACAATGAGGAAGCCTATGAAGCCGCATGCAGTGATTACGAGCAGGAACAGAGCGAATACGAGGAAAAATGCGCTGAAATACACCGCCAAAGCGAGAACGGCGAAATATCGCTCTATGTGAAGATTGCAAGCAACAACGTAACGCTGTGCTATGTGAAGAAGAACAGCACCGCAGACGATACGACACAAGGACAGCCACTTTCTCCTGTGGAAAAGCTGGAGAAACAGGACAAGCGAAACAAGGAAATCGCCCTTGAAAAGACTATCGAGGACACCAAGAAGCAAATCCTTAACATAGATGTGGCAGAAGCCAAGTTCGGAGCGGACGAGGACAGAATGGTTTATTTCTTTTTGCTGTCAAGCCTACGGAGAGAGAACTTCGCCCTGTTAGGTATATCCGAAGAACACTCCCCATACCTCAATGACGAGGACAAGATGAACATCATCGCCAATCTGACGGCAAAAACAAAGGCTGTTATCCGCAGAGATTTTCTGATAGCGCAATTCAAGGACGCATACAGGAACAATGCCACAGCAGACCTTATGCTTGACTTCGCACGTAAGCACATGCCGAATGAATTTGCTGAAATTGAGGACGGCTATAACCAAATCTATGAGAAGCGACACCAACGCATTGAGGAAAGGAAAGCCGCTATCATGGCTAAGGAAAAGCCAACGGACGAAAATGACGATGCAGCAGAGGCATCCTCCGAAGATATGAAGCCGGAAGAAGCAGCGGCATAATGAGCGACAGGCAGGGTGGAGAAATCCGTCCTGCCTTTATACTTGACATACCGTCAGGCAACAACGGATGGCGACACTTCCTGTTATACTAATTCTTGATTCATCCTCCAGTTATAAACTTTTATACTAATCCCTTTGGGTTTCCTCCATTTATACACAATGGTGTTGTATCATGTAAACCGTCCTGTCGGCTCTGTTTTTCTCTTGCAAAGTTACTGCGAGGTGAATTTGCCCCAAGTACCGCCATGCTATCCAGACTTTATTTTGCGGAAGCCTTCCTCGATTTGTAGCCAAATCGGGTATTCCCAAAAATAAAGTCCGGATTTCTTGTGCATATCCCCCTGTCTTCGCAGTGATGAACGCAAGTAAAAATCAAATCCCGACCGGACGGAACGAAGATCCTGATGTGAGGGGAAATAAAAATTATTCATAAACACTTAAACATGAGCGTCTATATGGAAAAAGATTATGTGATGTCTGTTGCTGAAACGGCAAAGCAACAACTATTTGGCATGACCCGGACTTCTGTTCTTATGTCATGGGGCATAAGTGGTTTATATGCCACAGAGTTCAAGGACATGCCGGCGTTGAAACTTAAAGTCAACGGAAGATTGTTCAAAGGGTTTGTAGTAATAGCCCTGAACGGAAGCGACTATTACGAAGTATATCTCACCAATGAGACCGAGACGAGACTTGTCAGCGACGAAGTCTGCTTTGACGAACTTGGAGAACTGATTGACCGCCATATCGAGCGTGGAGACAATCAAGAGGAATACGATAAGTTTTGTAACAGTCAACTGACGAAGCTCGTGACGGGTTAATAGAAAGTACAAGGCGGTGAGATGTCCGAGGATGTCCCACCGCCTTACAAGCTACAGCCGTAACCGTTTATAATATAAAACTACCAGTTGATTTTCATGACATTAGTTAATCCTACCTTTTTTACAAACGAATCAATTCGCTTCAAGTCTGCAGGAACATGATAGAATATTGTCCATGATTTATCAATCCCGATATGTTTTACAATTTCTTCCATGTATGGCCAATCAACGTCATAAAACGAATGTCCATAAACCGCAACCTGTTCTATATCTGATAAACTATTAAAGAAGTCCTGATTTTGATGAATGATAGCATGTGAGTCTTTTATTAAGCCATTCATCCACGCTATTATTTTTTCCCAGGTTTGTTGCAGGTATAACATTTGGCTTTCATCATTATACGCATCTTCAGGATCTCGGTAATTATTATGCCCCATAACATATTCTTTATCAGATAATCGTGACCCGTGAATATGAAATATATTAGATTCTGGTATAGCATATATCCTTTCCAATGTCTCTGTATAATTGAATGTCAGGTATTTGCTTTCTTTAGGTAAATCACGAATCTTTTTAGCCCCATTTATATTGATACTGTCCACCCAACTCCTGAATTCTTCAAGGAACTCATCTAATAAAGGTTTGAATATCCAATCTGGGGAATCTTCCACTGCTGCCATAGAACGGATCGGATGGTCATAGTCGAAATTCTCATCAGGTTTACAATACTCCAGAATACTATCTTCATCATATTCTCCAAGGGCTGTTTCAATATCACCCCATACATCCCGCTGATTACTAAAAAAAGTGTCCATCAGACCTATAAGGCGATGCTTACCGTTCTTTTGTAACCACTCTTTGAAATTGTTATAACTGGATTCAATACCGCTTGCCAAATCAAATCCATTGCCTATAACGATAAGTGTCTTTTTATTTTGTTGTTTCATTTCCGGAAATAAATAATTCATATAATGTGTATGTTTGTAAGGTTCTATATTATTTACTTTTACGTGAATGTAAATTTTCAAAAGCAGATTGATACATTGCTTTATTAATTGTTCTGTCAGGAGCCATTTTTTCAAGATACAACTTTCGCAAATCAGTCCCAATCTCATCATAATACTCCTTCAAACAACCTAAAAACAGGAACCTAAATGAGTCGTAAGAATATGAATACGTAGAAGATGGATATATGCCTCCCATATCTATATATTCATTATTCATTGACTCAAAGAACTGAATTATACCATCTCCAAAAATGTGATCAACCACTGACTTCAAAACTATCTCATTTTCTATTTCGAAATGCTTGGAGTGCAATTCTTCATAAAGAGAATGTCTTAATCTGATAAATTCTCTTATCATAAGAGGATCACGAGCCTTGATTTCTAATGAACGTATTTCTAATACCAATTTCCATTCTGCAAAATAATCCTGTTTCCGTTTGTCCTTATTTGCTTCAGTAGCTGCATTCAGTCTTAATAATCCAAAATATGCCACCACAACTGAAATTGTTCCAGCAAAAAGGCTCTTATATTGCCCCAATGTCTCTAAATAGAAATTGAAACCAGCAGATGTGAAAGAAAAAGGTTTTTGAAACAAAAACAAATGGATTGATATCAATGCAATAACAGACATTAATATCAGAATAAACGAAATCACAACAAGCAATATGTTGAATATTTTAGCCATAAATAGTATTATAAATACAAGTGATAAAACAGATTTTATTTTGTGCGCATAAAAGATGATGTAACTCAGCCCATTGGGACAGTTTCATGCCTATTTTTAGAGAGCAGTCAGAAAGACATTCCTTTTTATATGCTCTCAGTCTTCCTTTTTCTTTCGAGGGCCAAGTGGTCCTTTCCAGCGACCTCGATCAAGTTGCACATTGGCTTCGTTCAGGATGCGGAACACGCTGCTCCGGCTACTAAATCCAGACTCCTTGAAAATTTCATCAATGGAGAACCCTTCGAGATACATGTTGACAATACGCTTGTTACGCTCGACACGCCCCATCGCCTTGTCACTAATACTCTCGATATGCTTCTTTATCCTGCTTATATGGTGCGAGGACTTACGGATAGCGTTTGCTTCCTGCGGTAACAGGGCAATGGCGGTAAGCACATCACTTGTTTGCGTTCCGGGAAAAAGCTCGTTGCCCGAATCAATCCTGTCACGGATGGACACCAGTCTGATGTTCTTCACCCGACAGAACTCCAGGAAGAAGACGAGTTGCCTCGCACCGCGCAACGCATTTGACAGTTTGGGTATGACAACCGTATCCCCGAACTGAACACGCCCCATAAGGCTGTCCCACATTGTCCTCGCCTTGTCCGCGGACAACAGTTCCTCCCTTACAATCTCCACACAGCCGAAGTCTTCCATCCATCCGCTGTCCGCAGAGAAGTCCTCGTAACCGGGAGCCGTCATGATATATCCTATTTTTGCCATCGTGTATAAGAGTATGATTTCGTCTGCAAAGTTAGCTAAATAATCTGACAATACATCAGACTCTTCCCGAAATCGGTCATTCCGAGGCCTTTTTTATGATTATTTATCGGATATGACTACCAGATGATAGAAATTTCGTCATATTCACAGATTATTATCTGTTGTAAGCAACAGATTTTTCACAGCAAAAGCTGAGTATAATTACACTCATTTACAGATTGTCTTTCAATGTCTTTCCTTTGTAACCTCAAAAGTTACAGCCATTTGCAAAAATCACATTTAGAGTATGATATTTCAATTAAATATAAATATAATTGCGATTATACCTGTATGTCGAAATTATACTCTACTTTCGCAGCATCAAACAATCGCTTATGCGACAAAAACAGATATTGATATGACTGATTATCCGTCAAAAAAGACAATGATGCGGCAGATTGCCGCCTTGTTACCAGTGTTCTTGCTGGGAATGTTGGTTTCCGCCTGCAACGGCAGTGATTCCGAAACAAAAAGTTATCCAGATGCCGATGCCGCATTGGAAGATTACGAAGCCTTCCTGCGCTCTGTATCTAAACAGAAGACACTTTCAAACTCTGAACTTGTCTCTTCCGTCTTGGAATGGAAAGCTCTCGATGATTCGGTGACAGCTGCCATGTTCCGTGACAGCGTACACACGAACCGTGCAGTTGTTGATTCTACATATTTTTCACTGCGCGATTCCATTACTGATAAACTGACTTCGCTTGTTGACAGCCGTAAACGCTCGTTCCAGGATTATCTTGACTTCTCACTGGCCGTCAACAGACCGAGACTTGACTCGCTCTCAAACCAGTTGATGATGTCAGTGCACAGATTCTATGCCTCGATGGATTCCGTCCCTGTTTTCAATATGGACAATGTTTCTACCATTCACAGGTATGAAGACATCCTCGATGATGCAACCCGCCGTGGGATTCATGCAAAACGAGACCTATTCTTGTTCCTACGGAATGAGGACAGAGCCTTCCGCTCTTTTCTCGTTCATCTGCCGACACTCGGTGGCATCCCTCTTGCCAAAGTCCGCGACGGCTCGTCTGCCCTGATGAAAGATATGATCGGGTTGTGCCAAGGAGATAATCCGACATTTACCACTTCCGAAGTCGTCATACTGCTTACGATGCGCAATAACCGACGTCTATTGCAGAACGCCCTGCAATGCGTGAACGACATCAACAATCACAAAGTCAAGGGCGGAGATCAAGCGGCAGCCTATCTGTGGATGCTGTTACAGCCATGGATTTCATTTGACGGCTTTGCCCTCTCGCTTATGAGCGAAGCACAGATAGGCACATTGAAGATATTGGCCACAGAAACGCCGAAGTGCGTAGTCAAACTTGGGAAACCGCAGTTTCCCATTGATACGGATGAGCTTCCCTCGCTGCTTATCAAAACCACCATCACAAATCTCTGACACGAAAAACGAATACAATTATGCTTAAACACAAAATTGAGAGATTCATCACATACATCTCCATGCAGATGCCATCACTGATGTCACGCGCGAACTATGCCGGTGCAGAAATCTTCGACGGCATGGCCATCCTTGAGTTCAAGTTACCGAAGCCCTGTGACATAAGCGACCTGCTTGACGAGTTTGACGACCAGATGGAACTGATTATCCTTTACCATATCATCCCGTCTGAAGCAACAGTCATGGGACACCAGTGCTGCGCCTATTCCAATCCGTCATTCGACTATCTGTATAAAGTCAACGGCATCAGTGATGACAACGGCATCTGCGATACGCTGTATGCCTCGCTTTACGATTCGCTTGAAAATTTCGGGCTTGACCTGCAGGCAGAGCTTAACGACCAGACGGCGAAAAGCAAGGTTGTCTTTGCCCGCAAGGAGGAAGATCTCCTGCGCGATTTTATGAAATAAAACCAGAACCATTTGTAGGATGAAAGAGACCGCTTACAATAGGATTGTCGAGATAATCCGTGTAAAACACACCTGGATAACCGTGCTTCATGCCGACAGGGGACGCAACATGATGGTTCAGGTAGGACGTGAACTTCGGGAAGTACGTTGCCGTGTGCTTACACTTGTCGCCCTGCGTAAACACGGGCTGTATGGGAAAGGTCATGTGTGGGACATTCCGGAGTACAATCTTGAAAAGGCGGTGCGCTCACTCAAACGCGATCCTCGTTTCAAGGAGCGGTGGAACAAAGATGCAATAAATCCTGATGACATTGAAGAGATTATAAACCGTGCATCCTATGGATTCATCCGGCTCGAACTTTCCGATTTATAACTGACAACCCAAATAACACAACCATGCTAATAAAGATTCTCTACACACTGATGTTTCCGACATTCCTTGTCGTACCGTTCCTGTATAAAAACAAACGGCCTGCCATGCTCATCTTCTACCGTAACATGGCAATGAGTTTCGCTTTCAGAAAAGTGTACACCAAAATGTTGCTGCTTTTTCTGCTGGCATTCCACTTCTATCACCTGACGATTTTCCAGAACCATTATGACCTTATCCCGTCATCGGTACTGTGCTTTGCGATGTTCTCCCACAATCTCTGTGAAAGATTCATCGACTTCCTTCAGGATCGCCGTGTCCTGTGGGTCGGCATGGTTCTCTCCTTGACGTGCCTCTTCATTCCGCACTTCATGCCTCTTGGCTTTTCCATCGGTGTGCTGCTCTGCGGAACAGTCTTCTATCCGTCTCGTCTGCTCAGGGACTTAATCCTTCTGACGAAATGTGCGTATCGCCCAGATTGCTACGAAGACCTGCTGGAGCTTTCCGAATTATATTTCCGTTGGAATGAATCAGGAAACTCTATGTTGCAGGAATCAGAGCGAGAACGGAAGCATGTGTTTAACGAAGAAATAGAGGATGCGGAGTTTGAAGAGATCGGGCATGAACAGGACGAAGCGTAATCATAAACCAGAAAATATGAAATCAGAAAATACTTTTAGTCTCACCTTAAACATGGTCCTGCTCCGCAGCCTTCAGGAAGACAGGCCTGCTGATGGCGGACGGCTGTCACGTTACAGCGCGTTTGTCTATTTGTTGGAACGTGCGAACAAAGAGCCGGGCAAAGCTATATCCTACGGACAGGAATTTCATCTTTCCGTTGGCCAGCTTGTGACTTCATATAGCGAGCTTGCTGTCGTTTGGGGATGGTCACGCGACAATGTGCGCAATTTCTTTCTTGAGATGACCAAGACCGGAGCCATTTTGGTTGAACGCCAGGGGAAGGCGACGGTCATATCCATTCCCGTATGCATGACCGGCACTCCGACTCTCACAAGGCTTCCGTCCCGTGAAGAACGTGACCGTCTGCGTTTCATCTTCGGCACGATGTCCATCGAGGAGCTGGCAGACATGTTCGATACTGTTATTTCAAAGACCGAACAGGATATCGAAAAGCTGGAAGCTGACGACCCGCACGACATTAAAATCGGACGACGGCTGCACCGGTTGGTCAATCACCTTGTGTTGCACCCCTCCGGTTTCTTTCCAAAAAACGACCGTGTGGCGGATGCCTTGCGTTGTCTGTTCATTGATGACTGCGATTCCGATTTTGCAAGGTTCTTCACCTTGCTTACCATCGGCGGACTCAAACTGATAGATGACCGCTGCGACAACACGGAGTTCCCGCTGTCGTTACCGGACACTACGATGCAACGGCTCGCTACGGTCCTCGAATATTATTCTCCTTTTATAAGGCACGGTGTCCTCACCAACCCGACCGCCTTTGGCTGTCAGGAACGGGCTGCGCCCGAAGCAGGAACCGATGCGATTCCGCATACGGGATAACGCGGCGGCTTGCCGCCTCATTATCGGACGGGCTACGCCCAAAAAGGCCGCTTTGCGGCTGTTGGGAAGCATAATACCCCGGATTTTCAGCAGAAAACCGGGACAGACCGCCAAAAGCGGCAGCAAGCTGTGACGTTATGGAAGAATTTTCTTCGCAAAATTCAAAAAAATGAAGCCGGATGGCTCCAAAAAAAGCCTTCGGGAAATCAAAAAAAACGACTAAAAAAATCATGGCAAATTCACCAAAACAAGTCATGGATCTCAAGGTTGCAAAGGGCTTCACCGAAGCCCAAAGCGACGAGCATAAACGCAACTGGGACGACAAAAAATGGGGCCGGGCATCGGGATATGGTGCTTACGACCGCACACGAGACGGCCTGAATTTTGAGATTGTGAAGGGAAAAATCATCCCTCTCGATAAGAAAAAATCCATTCCTGGCCGCATCCGTGAGATACTGTCGGCACGTGGAATCAAAGACCCTAACGAGGGATTGCCGGAGCCGAAATTCCGTACGGTGGTGAACTTTATTTTCGGTGGTTCACGTGCAAGGATGCACGAGTTAGCTTTCGGAACTCAGACTGTAAATCTGAATAAGGATGCCGACAATTCCCATATAAAACGCTGTCCGGACATTGAAAAATGGGCACTGGATGTGTATCGTTTTGTCGCCGACAAATGGGGCGAAGAGAACATTGCCGGATTTGTCGTGCATCTCGATGAGACGAACCCGCATTGCCATTGCACCTTGCTTCCGATCAAGGACGGACGCTTCGCTTTCAAGAAAATATTCGGAGGGAAAGACCTGTACGACTACAAGGACTATATGCGGTCGCTCCACGATGAATTTGCAAAAGTGAATGAGAAATGGGGACTGGTGCGAGGCTCCGACATATCAAAGACTGGGGCAAGAAATATCCCTCCGCATGAATACAGACGGCTGTTGAGCAGGGAATGTGCAGACCTTGAGACACAGATAGAATCGGACAAATCGTTGCTGCAACAGTTGAAACTTGAAGTATCTCATGCCGAAAGAAGGGTAAAAGGACTGACCACGATGATAGCCAATCTGGAGAACCGAAAGGCCGAACTGGAGCAGGAAATGGTGCAGCTTTCCAACGATTTGCAAGCCGGAAAAGGAAATGCAGACGAGTTGCAAAGGAACATTGACAGGCTTAGCAAAGACTATGAGAAAGTGCTGGATTCCCTTACGGATAAGCGTCAGAAACTGACCGAGGCAAGTCGAAAATTATCTGAATACCGGGAGCTGGAGGAAGAATCAAAAGAGAAAGCCAACGAATACCGGCAACAGGCAGAGGACTACAAGAAAGATGTCCGAGAGGCATCCGGCGACCTTGCCCAACAGGTTCGTTTTCGCATTGCGGATGCTTTCGTGAATGATGTCATTGACAGCCTTAAAAGCATTTTACCAACGCTCGGCGAAGCAGGTTCGGCATTTGACAACACACTGCTCGGAGACCTTGCGGAACGTGGCGAGGAGATTCTAAAATGTGCTGGACTGTTGTTCGCCGGATATGTTGATGGCGCCACAACTTTTGCCGAGGGACACGGTGGCGGCGGAGGCGGAAGCGGCCTGCCATGGGGACGGAAGGATGACGAGGACGACCTTCTTTGGGCACGGCGTTGTCTCTTCCGTGCGGCAAAAATGATGCGTCCGTCAGGCGGAAAATCTGTAAAACGTAAATGATATAACTCTAATTCAAATAATTCAAACGATGAAGAAAATCTTATTTTCAATGCTTGTGACCTTTGTGGCACTGCTTGACGCGGATGCCCATGCAGTTAGCCATGCGGAGCTGAAGTTGAAGGAAATCGAAGCCGGACAAAAAGAAATTACGCTCCGCAAAAAGCCGACGTATCTCTCCGGTGCAATCATTCCTTCATGGACAGACAACTGGTTTATAAGCGTCTCGGGAGGCGCATCATCCTTTATCGGTTCGCCGTTGGGATGCGATGATCTGTTCGGACGCATCAAACCCGCCTTACAAATATCATTAGGCAAATGGCACACGCCATCGGTAGGAAACCGTCTCGTATTTCAAGGTTTCGAGTGGGAAAGCGGGGCTTTGACGAATCAGCGATACCATCATTATCATGCCGACCTCCTTGTAAACCTGATGCCGTCGATAGCTAAGGGCGATAAGGAATGTCGGTGGGATATTATTCCCTTTGTCGGTGTCGGATTGATTGACAATCGTGATGCCGGACGCTATCCTTTCGCTTTCAATTATGGTGTCCAGGGGCGTTTCCACATTGCCGACGGCTTCCATATCACAGCCGAAATAGGCAATGCGACCACGTTCAAGGATGCCGACGGTCTTGGTTCTACACGAGAAATCGGAGACCATCTACTGACGCTTTCTGCGGGTGTCTCATGGACTTTCGGAAAGAATCGTGGATGGAAAAAGGTCATTGACGCACGGCCTTATGTCATCCTTAATGAGCGACTGGAAGCTGCGGCATACGAACAGGAAAAGGAGAATGAAAGGCTTGTCAAAAAGAATGAAGCAAAAGACAGGCTGATTGCAGAACTCCGAAAGATTCTTGAAATCGAGGGGCTGCTTGACAAATATGCCGGATGTTTTGAACGTGTCGATGACCACGGTAATACCTCGGCAGGAGGCTATACCATGAACGACTACAGCGGGCTTAACTCACTTAGAAAACGCCTCCGTGATGGTAAAAACACCCGTAACGAAAATGATAACCAATCCGACAAAATAGCGTCTTGGAATGGCAACGGAAGCACGGCTGAAGTCGGTAGTGACGGGAACAAAAACAGTTATGCGGATGATGCCATTAACGGCAATGCCGCACTTGGCGCACCGATATATTTCTTCTTTGAACTCGGCACCGACAATCTTGTGGAGGAATCACAACTGGTGAACATCGACGAGATTGCACGTATCGCTAAGAAATACAACCTTAGAATTGAAATTACAGGAGCGGCTGACAAAGCCACCGGAACGGAAATGATCAACTCAAATCTCGGTTCCCAAAGAGCCGCCTTTATCGCCGGATGCCTAAAAGAACGAGGTGTTCTGGAAAACAATATCAAGAAAATCTCAAGGGGCGGTATTGATGATTATACACCGGGAAAAGCAAACAGAAACACTATCGTAAGACTTTTCTTGCCATAAGAAACGAGCACTAAGGAGCTAACTTTTTCATTTTTTTTGCAGGCAGTCCTGACCATGAGGTTAGGGCTGTCTTTTGCATAAACAGACATACAAAAAATGACTATCAAGGGAACGTCGAGGTACAAATATTTGCGCTTAAAACGCCTGATTATACAAAAAACTAAGTTTAGATACTACTATGTCTTGTGGTCGTTTCAATAAACAAAGGCGGCTTTACACTTGAAAAATCATCAAAATTTCAAAGGTTAAATGAGGTATTGAACTATGCAGACTGCCCCGACCGCAATGGCCGGAGCTGTTTATTCAATGATTGTTATACATCGTCTATTTCCAAAAATCATCCTGTTCCCAGTCGTTAGGAAATAATAAAATCAGTCTGAGTTTACGGTCAAAACGATACATGTACATCGCATTTTGGAAAGAGACATAGGATTTATATTGATGTTCGGTTTTAGAAAATTAAAGTAAGGGAAAAAGTATGCGGACAACCTGAAATAACCTAATATATGCCGATTTGAGCATTGCGAAGAGGCTTGGTTGCTTCTATTGGGTGTAAAGGTAATAGGCTTTTTCTATCTGCAAAAGATTTATGTCGTTTCGGACAATTTCGAGGCGATTTTTATTCAGCTCGCATCCGAATACATAAAAATAAATGGAAAATAATCCGCTAAAAACTTGTGTATGTGCAGATTATTTTGTATCTTTAATATGGCAAATACTAACTTGAAAATAACAGAATATGGAAATAATACTTCTACTATTGGTCGGATGGTGGCTGTCGGGAGTCCTGGGCTTCCGTGAGCGTAAGAAGCCACGACGCAAACGTAAGCGTTCATTCTGGAAACCGGACATGGACGAATATGACTGGGAAGAGTTCAACAAGAGGAATGGACGCTGACACTTCCATGACTGCATAAAAAACAACCCGCCTAAGACAGGTCCCGGCGGATTGCGAAAGGTTTTACTGTGTTTAATCAGCGGCTGCGGTGAGTCCCTTGGAACGGCACTTCCTCGTCCTCACGCATCATGTCGAAAGGTGTATCCTCTATATGAACGACCTCTGTCGTGTTGCCGTCATTGTCGATGTCATAGACATCAGGGTATTCGGTCGTATGTCCGGGAGTGGCTTGGTAGCTGTCTATCTGTCCTTGAACAATGTCGATGCGGTGGCTTATCATGGAAGTTGCACGACGTACATCTTGCAGGGTTGTCTTGATGAACTCGGGGGATTCCTTGAGGCTATCGAGCCATGACTTGAGGTATGCTGCTGATTCATCCTTGACATTCTTCACGATGCCGTAGCGCGAAGCTACAAGGGCACTGCCTAACTCAGCCACAAGTTCCTCACGGGCATAATCATCCGAACCGAATGTCGTTGGCTTCAGCCTGTTGAGACGGTCTTCGGACCCAGTCGAATGTGTCATTTCGTGGAACGCCGTTCCATAGAACGCCTCCCCGTTGATGAACTGCGATTTCTCCGGCAGAACTATCTCATCCTTTGATATGGAATAGTATGCCTGGTCCTGATGTGTCGGTTTAATGGGGCACAGCCACAGCCCATGTTTGATTATCTCATCCATGGCAGGAAAAGAGAATTTCTCACTATCAAGGGATGCCGGTCTGGTGATCTGGTTCTGTGCTTCCAACTTAGCATACAGTTCAGGACGGGCCTCTTTCAGGTTGGTCTGATCCACGTTGAACACATTATATACGTTCAGCTTCGGATAGACATTATACTGTTTTTTCTCTTCCTCAGAGAGTCTCTTGTAATCCTCGTATTTGATTTTCTCTTTGGTCTCGCGGTTCACGACCGTAAAGCTGGTGAGGAATATCGGGAATGACTTCTCTCCCTTGTTGACTGTGACGGCCGGGAGTTTCTCTCCGTTCCCATCCACCAGCGGCTTGCGGCTGCCGTCCTTCCCTACGGAGTAATTCATGCCGGTTACACGGTTGAAAGTACAGAACACAGGAAGCTGGTAGTTGTTCTTCTCACATAGGAGCATGAGCATCACGGCGTTCATACCGTTATACTCCCTCCCGTTCAGGTTCT
>CAZAZA010000080.1:0-13940 GCA_964489495.1 uncultured Bacteroides sp. | reverse complement strand
AGGTGAAGAAATAGCAAATGCGCCATATGCTGCGGGGCAGCGATATGGCGCATTTTGCGTTCGGGGGAGAAGAGGCTTATTCTTCGACGGCTTCGACTTCCGACTCTTTGACTTCGACGGAATCGGCTTTGATGTTGGGTTCTTCGAGTCCGAGGTGACGGGTGCGGTCGATGACTTTGAGCACGAGGCCGAGCACGAGCGCGGCGGCTCCGAGGCATGCGAGCATGACGAGCGGCGCGGTGTAGTTGTAGCTGACGGCGGCCTGTTCGGGGGTGAGTGTGCCGTCGGCCAAGCCCTGAACTATCTGCGGGTTGGTGTTGTCGAGCACTTTGCCGATGAGGAGCGGGAAGAGCCACAGGCCGATATTCTGGATCCAGAAGATGAGGGCGTAGGCCGAGCCGATGATCTTGGCGTCAACGAGCTTGGGGACGCTGGGCCACAGCGACGCGGGCACGAGCGAGAAGGAGGCTCCGAGCACGAGGATGGTGACGTAGGCGATGACCACGCCGGCCACGGGGCTGGACTTGAACTGCGGCAGGATGAAGGCGAATGTCAGGTGGCAGACTATGAGCAGCAGCGAGCCGAAAACGAGCATCGACGCTGCTTTGCCTTTATGGTCGACGTAGCTGCCGAGGATGGGGGTGATTCCCACGGCCAGAAGCGGGAAGACGGAGAAGATGGTCGATGCTGACTGGCGCATATAGCCCATGTAGCAGAAGACCACAAGTCCGGCTACGGCCAGGCCCAGCAGTCCGTATTTGCGTCCGGGCTGCTTGGAGAAGTTGCTGGCAAAGGCGGCGATGGCCACGATGATCATGACGACATACTGCACGACGGTAACGGTGTCGGAGGCCCAGAATGAGTCGGCGGGAACGTCGGTGAAGGTCAGGTTGCACTGCAGCATGTTGACGGCGTATTTCTGGAAGGGGAAGATCGCCGAGTAGTAGAGTACGCAGAGCAGGGCCACGAGCCAGAAGCCGAGCGAGCTGAGTATCTTGCCGAGGTCGGATATCTTGAAGGGGTCGTCTTTCTCCTCGCCTTCATGGGTCTGGGCGTCGAGCTTGCGGTCCATGAAGAAGTAGACGATGAACATGATCAGGGCGATGAGCAGGAGGATGACGCCGAAGGCCACCGAGCGCGACACGCTTATGTCGCCGCCGAGGGTGGCGAACACGGGCGAGAAGATCATACAGGTGGCTACGCCCAGGCGGGCAAGGGCCATCTCGGAACCCATGGCCATGGCCATCTCGCGGCCTTTGAACCATTTGACGATGCCTCGGCTGACGGTGATGCCGGCCATTTCGACGCCGCATCCGAAGATCATGAAGCCGACGGCCGAGAATTTGGCCGACGCGGGCATACCTTTATAGAAGGGGGAGATGCCAAGTTCGTCGAAGCCGGGGATGTAGTTGAGGTGGTCGGTGAACCAGCGGTCGAGCCCCGACCCGATGAATGAGTCGGTGAGGGCATACCAGTTGATGACCGCGCCCACCAGCATGACGGCTCCGGAGAGCACGGCGGTGAAGCGCACTCCCATCTTGTCGAGGATGATGCCTGCGAAGATGAGGAAGAAGATGAAGACGTTGAGGAAGGTCTCCGATCCCTGCATGGTGCCGAAGGCGGTGGAGTCCCAGCCTCGGGTCGACTGCAGAAGGTCTTTGATAGGCGACAGTATATCCATGAAGATATAGCTGCAGAACATGGCGAACGCCAGAAGGCCCAGTGCGGTCCAACGCGCCCATGCTTTGTCTCTGAGCAGCTCGACTGTCTGCCCCGATGCGGTTGTTTTTGCCATAATTTCTGTGATATGATTGATTGTTTTTTGCAAAATTAGCTTTTTCCGAGAAATTATCGCGCTATTTTCGTTAATTTTGCACTCCGACGTTTTGAATTCATCTGTTATGCCCTATACTACCCGACCTTACACATTCGACCGCGTCGTGCGGCTTGTCATCACCGTGGTGCTGTTTGGAGCGGCCCTGTGGCTGGTGACGCTCCTCAAGGGTGTGTTGCTGCCTTTCCTGGTGGCCTGCCTGATTGCCTATCTGCTGGAGCCGTTCGTGCAGTACAACCGCCGCCTGCTGAAACTGCGCGGGCGCACGGTGGCGATTTTCGTGACGCTTTTCGAGGCTTTGTTCCTCGTGTGCGTCATTTCTTATTTCTGCATACCGATGCTGGTTGACGAAATCGGCAACATGGGACAGATACTCAAGCAGTACGCGGCCTCGAACACGAGTATTCCCTATCTGCCTGACAGTATTCACGATTTCATAAAGCGCAATATCGACCTGGCGGCCATTGCCGACACGCTGACCAAGGAGCAGATCGCGTCGCTGGCCGAGAACGCTCTGTCGACGTCGTGGTCGATCATCACCGGCAGCGTGGCGATGGTCATCTCGATTTTAGGGTGGATGATTGTGTTTCTGTATGTCGTGTTTATCATGATCGACTACGAGCGGTTAGGTCGCGGGTTCAAGGGGATGGTGCCTCCGCGCTGGCGGCGCGAGGTGTTCGGCCTGGCACGCGACATCGAGGAGTCGATGAACCATTATTTCCGAGGACAGGCGTTGGTGGCTTTCATCGTCGGGGTGCTGTTCTCGATCGGTTTCCTGATAATCGGACTGCCTATGGCGGTGGTGCTGGGCCTGTTTATCGGCTTGCTCAATATGGTGCCTTACCTTCAGCTGATTTCGATTGTGCCGACGGCTTTCCTATGCCTTATCTATGCTGCGGGAGGCAACGGCAGCTTCTGGAGCATTTTCGGCGCTTCGATCGCGGTGTACTGCGTAGTGCAGGTGATACAGGACATGTATCTGGTGCCTAAGATTATGGGCAAGGCGATGGGGCTTAATCCGGCGATAATCCTTCTGTCGCTGTCGGTCTGGGGCACGCTGTTAGGATTCATCGGCCTGATTATCGCGCTGCCGCTTACGACGCTGCTGCTGGCCTACTACGACCGCTATGTCATCCGCGCGCGGCGGGGATGACATAGCAATGCGTAATGCATAATGCGTAATGCGCAATAAATGCAATGCGTAATGCGTAATGCATAATGCATAATTAGTAATGCGCAATGCTCAATAAATAAAACAATTTGTAAAACACAATGCACAATAAATTTAATTCACAATTCGTAATAACTAAGGTCTAATTATGCATTGGGCATTATGCACTGGGCATTAGGCATTAAAAACTGGTGGTATGAAGGAGGAGAGGGATAATGTAATTCTTTTCAAGAGTTTTCAGTTTGCCGTTCGCGTGGTAAACCTATATAAGTTAATGCTTTCTAAAAGGAAAGAGTATGTGCTTTGTAAACAGTTGCTACGTTCTGGTACATCAATAGGCGCAAATGTTAAGGAAGGCACAAGGGCACAATCGAAAGCTGATTTCTACTCTAAGATGAGTATTGCACTTAAAGAAGCGTCAGAGTCGGAGTACTGGATTGAACTTTTAGCTGCAACAGACTATCTATCAGGAGACGAGAGTCAAAGTCTTTTGGACGACTGTCGCGAGATAATAAGAATACTTATGTCAATAACATCAACGGCAAAGAAAAATTCGTAATGACTAAGGTCTAATTACGCATTATGCATTAGGCATTGAGCATTAGGTATTACGCATTGGAGCTTCGCGTTTTTAACGCGAAGCTCCAAAACGGTGCGCATGAAGGGACTCGAACCGAAAAAACAAAGGAAAACAAGCGAAAATAAACGCTTTATTTTTCAGGAGGTTACAAAATATGATCGTTGCCGATTTTTCGTTTATTTGACTTTGTTTTGTCGAAAAGTGCTTTTTTTGTGCTTTGTGGATGATGTTTTATTTTGTAATTTTGCCAACAAAGGAAAACAAAGGAAAGTAAAGGAAAACAACGATGGCAAAAAAGAACTACCGCGCCGACAACACCTATCTGATCGAGGGCAACAGCGGCGACAACCCAAAGCTCATGGGCCGCGCTTTGTCCGACGGCCGCGACAGCCTTTATCTGGAGTTCTATTTCGGCAAAGTCGAAGTCACAAGCAAGAACGGCACGACTTACATGAAGAACGAGCGCCGGAATGAGATACTGGGCTTGTACCTGTGGCAGGCACCGCGCACGCCGCAGGAGCGACAGCAGAACAAGGAGACGTTGGAGACCGCCAAGCGAATACGTTTCGAACGGGGACAGGCTCTGTTGGAAAGCATCGAGGGCTACCGGCTCAAGAAAGAAAAGGAGGTGGATTTCCTGGCATGGATGTGGGCGTACTACGAGGCGTACACGAAGGCCGACAAACGCCATATAAAACGTGCCTATGACTGCTTTGTCGATTATCTCATAGACCCTGATGGCTCGTTTACGCCCAAGCCCGACTGGACTGCCGAACAGAAGGAGGCGGCGGCCAAGGAGAAGGCCATACGCACGCGGGGGTTAAAGCTAAAGCCCCAACAGATTACGAAACCGATGATAGCCGGGTTCACCGAATACCTGCAGAAGAGATTCAGGGGGGACGGCCCGCACACGCTATATGGCAGGTTTAAAAAAGTAATCAAAGCCGCGGTCGAAGCCGACATCATCCGCAAGAACCCCTGCACCGGCGTTGTCATCAAGATCGACAACGGTTCATTGAAAAAGGACGTGCTGGGCATCGACGAGATGCAGACGCTCATAGCGACCCACTACGAGGGCGAGAACCCGGAAATACGCCGTGCCTTTATCTTCTGCCTCTACTGCGGCCTGCGTTGGTGCGACGTGAAAGATCTTACGTTTGCCAACGTGGACTATTCAAACCGCCTGTTGAAATTCGAGCAGGCAAAGACCAAGGGCCGGAGCAGCGCCAGCGGCGTGGTCATACCCCTGAACGACGGTTTGTTGGATCTGATCGGGAAAGGCAGGCGGGATGACCTGATATTCACCCTTCCGTCGCACACGATGTGTCTGAAGGCCCTGCGGCACTGGACCAAACGCGCCGGCATCGACAAGCACATAACGTGGCACTGTGCCCGGCACTCGTTTGCCGTCAACATCCTTAACAACGGCGCGAACATAAAGACCGTGGCAAGCCTGTTGGGCCATAGCGGGCTGTCGCAAACCGAGAAGTACACGCGAGCCGTGGACCGCCTCAAAGAAGCCGCCATCAACAGCTTGCCCGAACTGAAATTATAATTATGATAAAGAAATTCTTCTGCTATTGCTTTATTAAAATTAATTTAGTGCCATCCTGAATTCTGAGCGGATATTTTTCAGGATAGCTGCAATATCGTATACTACTTGATTGCAACAGTAATTCCAATCGGTCCTTTAAATATTTAGTTATATCAAATTCATAGCTAAACGTATTAAACTCCCAAAAACACCATTCCTCGTAATCAACTTTATCATTAAAGTCAATCCACATGCGATCTGCTAAGAAAGGATATAAATCACAGGTAAGCAATAATGTGGCCACTCTTACACTGATATAGTTTCTCACTTTAGCTTCACCAAGATGTATACGATCAAGGTTCTCTACCGCTAATTTTGAACCAATCGTTCGTAAACAATCATCCTTTACGTTTTCCATAAAGTAGTATGGACCCACATAATCATTATTTTTTTTGTCTATCCATGTGCAAGTATTTTTAGGATCCAACACAAGTTTTATACCTTTGAGATTATCCTGTGTCGATTCGCTTACAATCCAAGTGCCATACAAATCGGATGTCTCTACGTTATATTCGTTTTTAGATTCAGGCGCATTATCATTGCTGTCGGATGAGCATCCGGAACTTAAAAGAGATGCCAAGAATAGAAAGGGCAATAATAGTTTTCTCATAGTCAGAATGATTTCATGGTGCCCATGACGCGGTAGACGAGGGCGATCATGTTGATTGGTATTTCCTGCTCGTCGTATTCCTTGTTGGTTGGGATCAGGCGGTAAAAGCCTTCTTTATCGCTGCGTCCAAGGCGCTTGATTGTGCGCATGCCGTTAGTGGTAATGAAGCCGTAAACATCGCCAAATGGCAGGAACGAGAAATCTTCGATCCGCTTGAGCGCGATTATGTCGCCGTTGTTTATTTCCGGTTCCATCGAGTGGCCGGAGGCATTGCACCACAAAGTCGCTTTCTCATATCCCGGCATCCTTACGAGGAAGTCGGGGTTTTCGCTGTTCGGCGTGCCTATCTCCTCGAAGCCGAGCATGAAGTCTTCATCGTAATAAGGCACCCCGTCGGTGTAGCTGATTTGAGGGATATTTTCGTTGTATTGAGATCCAATCCCTAAAATTAACCAATCCAATCTCAGATTAGTAGCATCAGAAATTTTTTTAATAGTGTTTAGTGTGATTTTCATTTGTCCCTTGAGCATCTTGATGAGTCCTGAAGGGTCTACACCTACTTTAGCTGCAAATTCAGTAGGCGACATCACCTCATCGTATTCTATATAATCGTCTAATCTTGAGCGAATTTGCTCTTGATTTTCATCAACTAAAGCTTTGTTAATTTCCATAAAAATCCGTTAATTAAAAGTTAATACAATGGAATTAATTGGAAATTTCCAACTATATCCAGTACCTTTGCTGTCGAAATAATAAACGAAAGGACATAGGAAAGGCTGTCGGACAATTTGCCAGACTTCACATATATCATCAACCGCAAATTTACGACAGTTTTTCTTTTCCGCAAAAAGAAAAACAAATAAAATGAGGAACGACGACAAAGCGACCCCTACGCTGATAAAGGGGAAAGTCACAAGCGAAGCGCTGCGCAAAATGAAGATAGGCCAAACAGTCACCTTTGAGACGCCGGACGCGCAGTCGATAGACATAGGCAAAACTATCGCCTACCGGATCCAGCATTATGAAAATTGCAAGATCACCGCCGTGTCGGACTATGCCAACCACAGGCTGACAATCACTAAAAGCGCCCGACCATGACGCAGGAGGAAATAGGCGAGCTGGCGGCGGCAATCGGAGACAACATCGCGATATGCCACAAGGAGGTATTGACACTGGACGAGGCCGTCCAATACACCGGCCTGAAGAAAAGCTACCTGTACAAGCTGACCGCCGCGAGAGCGATACCGCACTACAAGCCGAATGGCAAGAATTGCTTTTTCCGTCGCACGGAGTTAGAGGACTGGCTGACGGCCTGTCCGGTTGCGACGGTGGCCGACCTTAACGGAAGGGCGCAGGCATACTGTATGAAAAAGAAATCACCTTGTAAATGAATAAAGATGGAACAGACCAAGATTGGTAGAGACAAGCTGAGGGCCATGCGGCCCGGGGAGACCAAGACATTCGCCTATGCCGACGCGAACGGGCTGTTCTCGGCGAGGACTACCGCCCATCAGATGGGCAAGATCATGGGTTGCCGGTTTAGCTGCCGGACGGAGGAAGAGTCGAAGCTGGTCCATGTCACACGCCTAAACTGACCACGACATGGAAACATTCGTCAACATGTTCTGCGCGGTGGCCGTGGTCCTCTTCGGGGGATGGCAGGCGTTCAGCTGCGCGATGGCCGGAATGATGGTGCCGGCCCTGATGATGGCCGTGCTGGCCGTGCTGGGAGTGTGGTTGCTTTACGGCGACAGACGCAAAAAGAATACTGATCAAAATAAACGATAACAGAGATGAAGACAGATTTCACAGTGAGCGTCCGCGTGACGCTCGATGCCACGGAGCGCGTGGCAGCGCTGATCGAGCGGCTGCTGGACGGCTGCTCAGGCAGGGAGGCACAGCCGGCCCTGCGGCCGGACGAGCCAGGAGAGCCGGTCCGGGAGGAGGCAATACCGAAACCGACACCGGCGGCAAAAGAGCCGGAGAAGAAACGGGCGCCCAAAGAGACCACGCCGACACCGGAGACACCGGCGCCGGAAGCCCCGGCGGCCGAGCCCGAGATGACACCGGAGACACCTAAGGACCGGGAGGCACGCAAGCAGCGCATCCGGCTGATAATGGACCGTGCCCGCGTCCGCATCGAGGGCAGCGACTACAAGCAGAACACTACGGGCGAGCTCTACAAGCGCTACCACAAAGGAATGGCCGACACATTCATACAGATCGCCGTGTCGCTCGGAGCGGCCAGGCCGACGGAGCTGCCCGCCTCGAAGATAGAGGACTTCGCCCGTGCGTGCGACGAGATAAAGCTCGACGAGGCCGGAGAGATAACCATTAACACCCCTTTTTGACAAACCCCCGGAATTATGCCTGGATCACACGCGATACTTTCGCCCTCAGCCGCGCACAGGTGGCTGAACTGCCCGCCGTCCGCAAGGATGGAGGCCCAAATACCCGACCACGGAAGCGACTATGCGAGGGAGGGGACGCTGGCACACGCGTACTGCGCGAAAAAGCTTAAGGGATTCCTCGGACTGCCCACGACCAACGAGGACATAGAGATTGCCGAGCTGTCGGCCGAGTTCCACACGGGCGAGATGGACGAGCACACGGACGCTTACGCCGCTTGCGTCATCGAGCGGCTGACCGAGGCCCGCACCCTAACGCCGGACGCTGAGATCATAATCGAGAGCCGCCTGAACTTCGAACAGTGGATGACCGAGGGCTACGGGACGGCCGACGCGGTCATCATCGCCGACGGGGTGATGGACGTGTTCGACTTCAAGTACGGCAAGGGGGTGAAGGTGGATGCCGTCGGCAACGAGCAGATGAGGATCTACGCACTCGGGGCGCTGGCCGCCTTCGACATTTCGTACGACATCGAGACCGTGCGCATGCACATATTCCAGCCGCGCCTCGACAGCCACAGCGTCGACGAGCTGACGGCCCGCGAACTCCTGTCATGGGGCGCGACGGTGCTCACGCCGAAAGCCGCCCTGGCATGGGAGGGCAAGGGCGAGCACAAGGCCGGAGACTGGTGCCGGTTCTGTTCGGCAAAGCCCGTGTGCCGGAAGCTGGCGGACACGGCCGCCGGAATCGTCAGGCGCGATCCCGCGAAACTGACACCCGACGAGCTGGCAAAGGAGGTGCTCCCGCTGGTGCCCGTCCTGGAGTCCTGGGCCACGGCCGTGAAGGAACACGCGCTGGCCGTCGCCCTCGACGGGACGGAGCTGCCAGGGTTCAAGCTTGTCGAAGGGAGGAGCGTCCGCAAGATCTCCGACACGGAGAAAGCGGCCGAGGCGCTCAGGGCGGCCGGTTATGCCGAATCCGACTTCATGGAGCCCGCCACCCTGCAGGGCATCTCGAAAATCGAAAAGAATATCGGCAAAAAGGCCTTCGCGGCCGTCTGCGGTGAATGGCTTGTCAAACCCGCCGGGGCACCGACGCTCGTGCCGTCGAGCGACAAGCGCAAGCCCATCAACGCCGCTGCCGACGATTTCGCCGGAATACCACAAGACAAATAACATAAAAAAAACAACCAACTAAAAACAACAAAAATGATTGACCCTATTTTTAAGACAGAGACGAAGGTGACTTTCGGGCCGGTGCGCCTGGCATATACCCACCTGATCAACAAATACAAGTTTCCCGAAGAGGAGGGCGACGGCAAGTACAGCTGCGTGGTGATCGTCCCGAACTCGGAGAAGAAAACGCTTGAGGCCCTGAAGAAGGCCGAGGCCCACGCCTTCAACCAGGGGCTGGCATCGAAGTGGAACGGGAAAAAGCCCGTGCGTTACGACTCGCCGCTGCGTGACGGGGACGACAAGGACATCGCGGACTCGATTATCCTGTCGGCGAAATCGAACCGACGGCCGAACGTGGTGAACAGGCAGCTTGAGCCGATCGTCGACGAGGAGGAGGTTTACTCGGGCATCTGGGCGTTCGTGTCGGTGTCGTTCTACCCGTACATGAGCAACGGCAACAAGGGCGTCACAGTGGCCATCGACTCCGTGATGAAGCACAAGGACGGCGAGCGGATGTCCGGCGGCGGATCGAACGCCGAGTCCGATTTCGCCGGGGTGCCGGCCGATGACTACGATGACGAAGGCCTCTGACAAACGGATATGCATCTTTTTTTGTATGTGATTTGAGTTTATTGATTTAAGCAACTACTTAGTTTTATTTTCCCGGCGGCCTTCGCCGTGAGGCGCGGGCCGCATTTCAAACGATTCCCAATTATGAAAAAGATAGAAAAAACAATCGCCGTCGCGGGGTTCGCCCTGTCGCTCGCAGTGTTCTGCCTGCTGCAGCTCGTGTGCTGGCCGGTGACACTGGTATCGCTGGCCCTTGACGCGGCGCTCGAAAAGACAACAGACACGGTCGACTTCATGGCGGCCATGGTCAAGGACACGGATCCCGGCGAAAAGGCCGGCGACGGGGACCATGAGACAACCCAAAAAGCATAGAGCCATGGACGTAATTAGCAAACACCTTTCTCAGACTTTCTGGGACGAGTGAATGAAAGACCAGGAAGAGGACCACACCAACAAAGAATACCTTCTGGCGGAACAGGCCATGAAATTCGGCATAGAGAAGGCCGTGGCCTTTTTCACCGAACCGCGGAGACTCGAACGCAAAAGGATCGCCACTGCCGCGATGCAGGGCATGATCGTCAACGAGCACATGAGGCAGCTGGCACGCGAGACAGCCGACGAACTCTACGGTCCCGGGACATGCAGCTCCTACCGGGCGGTCGCAAAAGCCGCGCTGTGCTTCGCCGACGAGCTCATGGACGAGGCCGACCAGCCGTTTGAACCAGACTTCGATGGCACGGATCCGTCAGCTTTATGATATCTCAATCAGCCGGAATCCTCAAATCATAATCGGATTTAAAAGTTTGACACCTTTGGACTCCGGCTGATTTATCTTTTAAATCTAAAACGCTACAAATATGAGCCTAAACGCAATCATCAACCATTTGTCCATGACAGACGAAGAAATAGAAAAAGCAGCACAGGCACACGCCGAACAGCACTTTGTGGATAATGCACTCTTTTATAGCCAAGAGCCATGGGATAAGGCAAGAGACCACTATGCCAAGACGCTTGCCGACTTCGCCAAACAGTGTACATCCAAGCAATGGATAAGCGTCGAGGTACGGTTGCCTGAAGAAGATAAAAGAGTGTTTGCCCGAGTCCCGACATCCGAATTTCACTCTGGATATTACGCTGTTGCTCATTGGGACGGAGAAGATTGGATAGAGGCTCAACGTTGGGAACTCATTCGCTCATCTCACTGGCTTCCCATCCCTCCGTTGAACCCCGAAATTGCAAAGGAGGTGGAGGGATGATGGACTACAAAACTTGTTGCGATATTTTCGGAATATCGGATATAACATTTTTACCAATCGCTGCAATGAAAATTGTGGAGTCACCTGCCTCTGACAGAGCCGTGTTTTACAGGAAACTTCTTGAAGCAAATAAATACG
Organism: uncultured Bacteroides sp.; assembly: GCA_964489495.1. Lineage (GTDB taxonomy): Bacteria > Bacteroidota > Bacteroidia > Bacteroidales > Muribaculaceae > Paramuribaculum. Next base: position 2,663 of record CAZAZA010000080.1, on the reverse strand, counting down.
ATGTCTCGAAAGATTGGTTTCAGCCGATTTACGAGTCTGAATTATCTGAGGGAAAACGAAAAGGCCAGCACTTCACTCCTGACGGTGTGAATTATCTGCTTTCGGAGCTAACGGGAAATAAAGCCGGCTGCGTTCATGAGCCTACAGCCGGAACAGGAGCTTTGGTGATAGCAGATTGGTGGAACTATGTTTCTAAGCAACTCCCGTGGGATGCTTATCCATCCAAGAAATCATACATGGTATGGGAATTGTCAGACAGGGCTATCCCTCTGCTTTTGATAAATCTTTCCATTCGAGGTATGATGGCTACTGTCTATCACGGGAACGTGCTTGAAAACACAATCAAGGCGAAGTATTTAATTATAAACCACACTAATGATGCTTTAGGTTTTAGCGATATTGTGCGGTCATCGGAATACAACTAAAATCATAGAACTATGACACTCAAAGAAGTAATTAGCTTATGGATGCCTGAGAAAAAACGACAGGTTAAAGAAAGCACGTTCTCGGCATACAGTCTGACGTGCTCCCGTGTTTTAATCCCGGCATTCGGAAACAAGGAGGTTGCTGAGATAGATAAAGTTGCTGTGCGTTCATTTGCCTACCATGAGCTTGAGTATAAATCCCCGAAAACCGTCAAGGACACTCTGATAGTTCTTAAAATGTTGATGAAATTTGCTGCTGACGAACTTGACCAAATAATTCCTTCAGTGGAATGGAAAATCGTATGGCCTTCGGCAAATCTCGAAAAACACAAAATAGAGAGGTACAGCCCAAAGCAAATGAAAGTTATACTTGATTACTTGGCGGAGAATCCGAGCAATGTTGCAATGGGAATATTAATTGCGCTGACAACTGGGTGTAGAATCGGAGAGCTTTGTTCGCTGCGCTTTTCCGATGTGGATTTTGATAAAGGAATAATCCGCATAACTAAGACGATCGAAAGGATAGCCACTATAACAGGGATGGAGAGCGATTCAAAGATGGTGACAAAACTGATAGAGAGCACGCCCAAAACAAAAAACAGCCGTAGGGATGTCCCTATTACCCCCAAGGTAAAAAAGATGCTTAGGGCGTTTTCCGCCGTATCCAAACCTGAGTATTATATAATTTCCGGAACGAACCATTGTTGCGAGCCAAGGACCTTCAGGAATCAGGCGGCACGTGTAATCGAAGCCGCAGGAGTCTCGCCAGTACTTAAATTCCATGCCCTGCGACACACTTTCGCTACAACATTGATAGAAAACAACGTTGACGCAAAAACAGTGTCCTCTATACTTGGCCACTCGAATGTGTCAGTGACTCTAAACTTGTATGTCCATCCTTCTGATGAAGCTAAGGCAAGTGCTGTAATCAAAGGACTGAGAGGTTTGTTATGAGGTATCTCGATATTTGCACGGCAGACGCTTATGTTGTCCGAATGGATGGTACTTTGGACGAAGATTACCACAAGGAACAGAAATCCATCATCAATACACTCAAACGTATAATCAAGAAATACGACAAGAAATGAAAGCGCGTAGAAAATCAGACGGCAAGATAATCGAAGTGGAAACCTATATGCTGAATAGCAAGCGAGGCAAGGATGGCTCATGGGAAAGTTCGTATAAAGACATTAATTCAGGGCTTGTTTATGAATCCTCCGAACTTTTATTCAATTTGGACTATTACACCGTGATTCAAGGATGGGTAGGTAGGGATCTGAATGGCAGTTTATATGTATATTGCCATGAGCCTGAACGCAACCTTATGAAATGTCTATGGGAGGGCGAGATAATGAGTATATCTATATCCGATGATATGCTCCCCGACCTCACATGGGAATCAGACCCCGAAAACGTAGAAATAATCATCAAAAGAAAGAATAATGGATAAGACATTACAAGATAGAGCGTGGGCTTGCTTGCCGCGTGAGTTTCGCGAGGAAGTGAAGAAAGAGTACCGAAATGAACATGTGTGCGAAACATTAGCTATGCTCATCACTCTTTTCGGCCACCACAACCTCACCTCTGACGCGGAGGGAGAGGATGAAATGCTGACAGTGAGCCGTAAGAAAGTGCAGGAGATGTATGCAGATATAATCAATGACATCAGAGATTATAATGGCGAAAATCCCGAAATGGTTGGAACTACCGACCCGATTTTAAGAGAACGAGCCGCAGGGATGAAAGCTCAACTTCGCAGACTTTTCGGCTCCAAGTGCCTGCCGGATGCTTGCAATGTTGCAAGTAAAGAGCCGAAGCCAGCCGAGCCAAAGTTTAAGGTGGGTGATACAGCATCTTATGTATGCTCACCGATGCTAAAGCATAAATGTACAGTCACTAAAGTTATGCAGAATGAACATAGCGGCAAGTGGGAGTATAATGTTATGTTTGAATGGGGAAAGCCGGGAATGTGGATTCCCGAATCCGACCTCGAACCCTACACCGAGCCGGAAGAGAACCATATTGCGGGCGAACGCAAAATGGTCGACAACATCATCAAAGACGGGTTCACAAAAGAGCGCAGGTTGAATATAGCGGCGATGGCGATGCAAGCGATTATAACGAGGGCTGACATGGTTAAGTGGACCAGAGAGGCTGCTGACGAATATTACGGCAGGAAAGTATGCAGCACCTACAGGGCTGTGGCCAAGGCCGCACTGGCTTTCGCTGATGACCTTA
>CAZAZA010000079.1:0-13998 GCA_964489495.1 uncultured Bacteroides sp. | reverse complement strand
CAAAAATGCAGGAAGTGAACATGAATTTGAAAAAATTATCAAAAATTAAAAACACTGATAGTCTTGATAGATATTTGACACTTTTGGATTCGGAAAGGAAGAATTTAAATGAACTAATAGCGTCCTTAAAGGATATAATCGAGAAGAATAGAGACCTACAGTCTCTACCCGATGATACCCTAAATATAAATCACATTCCTCAAGGGAAGGTTGATGTTATCGCACCTTCTCAAAACGAGGAGATAATGATTCCGGATCTTAACAATGTTCCCGAAGATGTTAAGAACTATGTCGAGTACCTTCGTAGGATTACAGAAAACGTCCAAAAGAATAGCCAAAAGGTGCTTCATGAAAAGGATACTCAGTATACACTACTTCATAATGAACTTCAGACTGAACAAAGCAAATCGGCAAGCTTGCAAGTACAACTCGATAGCAGCAAGAAAAAGTTGGAAGAAGAAAAGCTTAACCGTGATATGATCATCAAGAAGAAGGTACAAGAAATCATTGATGAGTGTAATTCAAAAGTCCGTAAAACTGAAGCAACTGCCATCAAGAAAGTTGAGGCTGCTAACGAGCGTGCTAACAAGGCTGAGGAGAAGAGTAGGTCAATTAGCGATGAGTTGAACGCCAGGTTTGATGTGGAACGCAAGGCCATGGAGGCCAAGCAGAAGAAACTTGCAAACGATTTGGAGTTAAATGGCGTGGAGTTGAAGAATACCAAACAGACCCTTCAAAAGACGGAAATAAATCTGGACCAAGCAAACCGTCAGATTCAAAATCTGATGGTGGAGACGGAGTCCTTTCACAAGCATCTCAGCGGTGCTGTTGAGTCTATATCATATTGTGAAGCCATCATGAAACTTATTGTTTTGGCAAACAAAATCCAAGATTCTGCATCTGCTCTGCTCCAGTCGGATATGGAGGATAAGTATTTTATATATAAGCCTATAGCACTGTACTTTACGAAGCTGAACACCATAAAATTACAAAATTTCTACACCGATGTCGAGATGGTTTCTAAAACCGGCTTTGTGATTAAAGGCACACCATTGGCATCGTATGATGCAAAGCTCTCTAAGGACGAGTTGGCAAGCATGACGCGCAACTATTTCTTCACCAACTATCTTAAAACCTTTATCGATGCTATTGTAGTGTTGAACGAGTCGCTAGCAGGATTGCCCTATTTAGTCGTAGATGCTAAGGATTCAGAAGTGAGTGTATTCATTCAGTACCGACAGCATATTGAAGATACTATTCAAAAATTAGGCATCAATGTGCTGACAGTCAAGGTTTATGATTCTGTTGGGGTGAATACTGACCTATTGGCTACCGAAGTGGATGCAGACATTGAGAAGCATGGGGCAATTTTGGAAATCGAAAACTGTAAGGTGAACCTAATTGGTGGTGCACCGAATACGGAGCGTATTAGAGTAAAAATTCAAAAATAACTGATATGAAGAGAACGATTTTATATATTGTCTTGGGCGTGGTTCTAATTGCGGTTCTGATCAGTATTTTCCGCAAAAACGAACCTCAATATGGAACCAAGGCACAAGTGATAATCCCGAAGACTGAGGCTTCTCAGTCCATAATTAAGGGTGTGACGTTCATCATTGACAATTCCGGGTCGATGCGTGGTTACGTGGATTTTTCTGGCAACAAGGAGCAGTTCAAGGATGCCAAGAAGGCTCTGTTGGCCAAGACAGGCGAGTTTATGGGCAATTGCGACAGCAAATTACACGCCAAAACAAAGGCTATATGCAACGGTAAAGTATATAATACCGCACAGACGCTGAGTAGTCTGAGTAATTATTCCGCCTTTTCCGGTCCTATCACAGAGGTGCAACAACTGATTGAGCTCGCCTCTGAAAATGCTAAAGGTGATTCGACACTGTGTGTTGTGGTAAGTGATTTGATTCTATCTTACGGAAGCAAGACATTGACAGCAAAAGGCGACAAATACTACAATAAGCATAGCTTGGATGATCTTAATATTTCTGTCCGTAATGAATTTAAGCGTCTCAATGACGAAGGTAAAGGCGTACTGATTGCTAAGTATGAAGGTGATTTCAATGGTAAGTATTATTATAATTACACCGAGAATCAGGAGCCGAGCAAGTTCAAGGACACGCTGATGACGAAACGACCTTTCTATTTCATGGTCATCGGCAAGACCGAAGCAATCAAGGATTTGTGTAACAAAGGGTGTCTCCCTATGGATTACAAGGAGATATTCTCATCTTTGAAACTGGAAGATTCCGACAAGACTACAGAAAAATATACAATATCCCAACCCACCGACCAACCCCAGTGGATATTAGGTTGTCCCAATGTGAAGAATGAAGCAAACGCAGCGGGAAACGTATACAGCGTATCTATGACAAAGAATTTGAAGAATGCTGTATCAACGTTTGACTTCTCCTTTGACAGTTTTGAGATTCCTGCGTATATTAATTCTAAACTTACGCCAGAATTCGATAAGACGCAATTGGAGTCAGTCTCTGCATTAAATAACAACAGTTCGTTTACTGTCACCACAGTGCCCTATGAAAAACTATCTAAGGTTAACATGGTGACTATACGTTTCTATTCGCCTAGATTTGTGAGTTATCACTCATCCTCTACAGATGATGATGTTAATGTCACACTTTCGGCGATTGAAAGTCGCACATGGGGATTCGATGCGGTCGTCAGGGCTCTTTATGATGCTTATGGCATTCATGAGAATGACAACAACTACGTGATGTCGCTTGACTTTGTAATTAACACTAAATAATCTATAAAAATACGTACATATGGAATTTTTAAGCACTATTGCTGATGCCATTTTTGGATGGGCTCTTAATGCTAACGAAGCTAGCTATTCGAAAATGGTCAATTTAGAAGTACCGGCATGGGTGTTGCTGATGCTATTCATCGTGACAATCGGAGCGGTATGTACATTCTACTACGGTATTGCCAAGAATGTAGCTAATGCAACTAACAAGAACTATATTATTGTCTTCTTTCTGGGCATATTGGTTCTTTGGTTAGTAAACCTTATCATCGTGCCGACAATTGTCGACGAATGGGATTATGCGTTTGAGTCAAACAACATTATACTAAGCCTTGTAGACACTGTATTCTATATGGTTCTGTACGAAATAATATCAATATTTGCAAAGGATCAGTCCAATGCGAAGCACATACATCTGTTAAATTGCTGGTCATAAAGATTTGCTATGAATAATTTATATATATTTGCAATAGGCGGCAGTGGGGAACGCGTTATGCGTTCGTTTATCATGCTTCTTGCAGCAGGCGTAAAACTGGGAGCCAACAGAGTCCACCCGATTTTTGTTGACAATGATGCCAATTCGCAGGCACTGAAGCGCTGTGTTCGTCTTATAAACTACTACAATGCCACATCTGCCAAGAATAGCAAAATGGGTATCGGGAGTGTATGTCATCAATTTGACGTTAAGGAACGGCCTTCTTTCTTCCAGACGGATATAGAGGAACCGATAATGCTGGATATCGCCGGAGATACAATTGGCGATCTGAAAACAATAATAGGCAATGGTCTTACTACCGACAATCCAGTGCAACGTGACATCCTGGAAGAGCGCGACCTGCTTTTCTCCGAGGATGACCTAAACATGAAACTTACCGTCGGATTCGTAGGCAATCCCAATATCGGTTCTGTAGTGCTCAACGCACTTTCGTTCACTGATTCTAAATTTGCCGATGTTCTGCAGAATGCAGGACCGGATGACGGAGTTATGGTAATTGGCTCGTTGTTCGGCGGTACTGGAGCCGCCGGATTTCCACTGATTGTCAATAATTTCATGCGTCAAGACTCTAATCGACCTACAATTGGCGGTGTCGCAATCCTGCCCTATTTTGAATTCGGCACGCAAGATCAATATAGCAATGAAGAAAGAATCATTGATACTAAAAGATGGGATGTAAATTCTGATACTTTCAGCACGAAGACACGTGCAGCGCTGATGTATTACGATGATTACATGAAAGGTATGGACTACCTATACTATGTCGGCGATAACAATCGTTCAGTGTATCCCCACTATGTCGGTGGTGAGAAGCAAGATAACCCTGTACATCTTGTCGAGTTGCTTGGATCCATGTCAATAGTTGATTTTACGAAACAGAACAATCAGGAGAATATCGTCTATAAGGAACCTATTTGGGGAGTTTCTGACGACAAAGGTAAAAATCCAACCATATGCAACGTTTCGAGTATCCGCAGTAGTGAAATCAAGCTTGCATTGGTAAAATTCCAGTTGTTGCGTGAATTCTTCATCAATGAATCTGATGGTTTCCTAAGTCATGGCATTGCCAATAGGTCTGCATATGCTCAAGATCTCAACTTCTCTGAAGTCATGCGTCAGGCATGCGTGGGTGCTGAACCGACTAGAGTTTATAAGGAGGTCAATGAGGCTGCCAAAATTGTTGAAAGTGAAACCAACAATTTTCCATATGCATGGGGATTGAACGCATTCTTCAAGGAATGGGTAGCATGGTGGGCAGATCTGAACGGACCTACAGCTCGACGCACCTTCACAATCTTTCCGAATAAAGCAGCGGATATCGACCAGAATAATGTGACTAGGAGATTCTTTGCTGAAGGAAATAATGGAATTGCCTTGACTGAGTTGAGAAATACCGGATCATTATTTCATCGACGTATGGAGGAAGTTCCTGTGTATCCTCAGATGGCAAATAATATGCTTAAAGCGCATAATAAATTGAGGTGGTCCAGTGTCCCCGAAGAGAAAAAACTGGCTGCATTGTTGAAGACCATCTCCGATGGACTAGACGCAACTGTCCGTTCATACTGTGCCCTATAATAATCAGGAATCAAAATGAAAGACTATAAATTTGGACTGAAGGTGCAACCTTATGCTTCGGCAGAAGGAGCAGAATATTGTGTGAGCACCCGTGCCGGCAGTACAGCTGCCAATGAGTATAATCCTTATGGAGTCAGCTTCTTCAACGATCCGCAGTATATGGTGGCAACAGGAGGCGAAAAAATAACCTCCATTCCATCGCCCTATGCGCGTATGCATGTGACTGACATTGCCTTCCGCGAGTATGTGGCAGGCAGCGGTGTCTTGTCGATGGCTGATGTCAAGAAAAAAGCTCTTTCGGACGACTATGTCAAAACCATTTCCCACTGTCTTGATATGTTCGAGATGTTGTACCGTATGTCGGATCTCGACCTACTGGATCATGACATCACAATCCATATCAATAATCTTGTGACCCCAAGCACACCAGGGCTGGGCGCGGCATGCGAGGGAAATCCCAACCTGAGGAAGTACATCGAAACACTGCAACTGTTCCGCAACAGTTACAACAATGTAATCCAGGGACGCAAGCAGGCAGGTAAGGAGTATTATTATGATTTTACAAACAATTACCTGTTCAAGTACAAAGGCACGACATTTGGTTCAACTTCGCCTTTCAGCGGCTTCTTTACGAAAGCTGACTGCAATTTGGTGACGGATACTGGTGATCCCGTACTGTCGTACAATGGTCACAATTTCCTGACCCGTGACAAGAATGATTGGCAGCTGTTTGAGAATCGTGACCAGGAATTTCTTAAATTCCTGTATCTGCTGCTGAACGACACCGGGTTGTCTATGATTTACAAAAACTTATTTGCTGCCCTCAAGCTGCATGTAAATACTACGGATCTAGACAAGACTACGTTCGCTGATGCATTTCCTGATTTCAATCTTGGCCCCAAGGCTGGTGAACTTCCCCAAGTCAAGACGGGAAGAGGCGACACATACGTTCGTCCCAACAACATTGACCGTTGCTACCTGAAATATATTCTCTATCTTGACAAGCCGTTCGACTTCAGCATTGATATAAAAGAGTTCAGGAAGCCGATTGCTGACCGTCTATCGCCAGATGGCACCCGTCCAATGCCTTGGCTTTCTGTCAACGATTTGTTATCGGACTCGTTGATTGTACTTCCATATGAAATCGATGACAAATATGAGGCCATCCCGTATCTGGACGAGGATAACAAGCATGAGTATCGCCGCTGCTTGATTCCCATAAAGCAGGAGGCATTGAACTATGTGGAACTTGACAATCTGATTAAAGGTTTGAAGATTCGCAAGTACACCAACTGCCACTATTGTGCCATCTTGACGCTGGAGTTGACCACAGGCGGAATAATCGAGCTGAGACGCGATTATTACGTTCCCAAAGCTGAGAAGGGTTTATGTTGCTATCCCAACGGTGTTGTGATACAGGGTATCGACATGAAGCAGTTTGTGTTTGGTGTATATCCCTTCGTTAAGTCGCCAAAATTCGAGAATATCTACAAGATTCTGTTCTATAACGATTTCGAATACAAGTGGAAAATGCGCTTCTTCTACGAAGCCGATGGACGGATTGCACTTTATCCCGATGGTCAGGTCAAGATGAACATCACTAACACCGTTGAGAGTGGCGGAACGTTCTATCCCCACAATTGCACTTACTACGAGGTGTCTGGCGACAGCCTAGAGGACGGAAGTGGTAAAAAAATCGGCATTCGGTTTGCAGAACTTAATGTGGAAGTAAAGGTCCCCGAGAAGTCAGGAACATTCCAGCAAATAAAGGGAACAGGCTTGATTGTTCCCAAACTGCGCGTCATAGATGAGGTGGATCCCAATGAGACCACAATTGCCATCGATTTGGGTACATCGAACACATATATGGCTTATTACCATAATTCAGGCAACGGTTCAACGGAGGACAAGATACAGGATTTCTCAACCCTCCATGGAAACAATGAGGCACGTTTTCTGGAACTAGAATTCATGCACCGGGATGTGAACAAAAAGAAACTTCAGGTTGAACTGAAGGATTTTTATCAGGATGCTATACTCCCGTTGGCCAACGATGGTGCCGATCCTGAGGCGCTCTCAGCACAGCTGAGCGAGTTTATCCCGGCTCGTATCGTGACGGGGGAGGACGAGAACGGATTCCGTTTCCCAATACCCTCTGTAATCAACCGCCTACGAAGCCAGAATGAAAGTGACGGGATGGTTCCCTTGCTTAACCGTTCTATCCCCTTTGCCTATTATTCCATCGGCTGGCGTAAGGATGAAGGCAACAACAAGAATATTGACAATATCGCTGAAGGCACATTCAAGTGGTTTTTTGGCAAGAATAAGAAGGGTATTTACGAGACGAATAGCGAACGTAAGAATGACTTTGTGGCGTTTATGTCTGAGTTACTCTTTATTGTCCGCAGCAACATGCTGTGCAACGGTTATGACCTTAACAAGTGCAAGATTATTTGGACTTATCCACTGTCATTTCAGAGCCGATTGGTAAAAAACTATACCGACGAATGGGAGAAGAATTTCTGCAAATACTTCCATCCGGACTGGCTTAATGGTGACACTATTATGTCGAGCAAGATTAAAGAAGTGAAGCAGTACATAAAGTCGACCAACGAGTCGTTAACTCCATTTTTTGCATGCTGCGATGATCCCAGTGCTGTCTGGCATCTTAACCTTGTTGTTGATATGGGAGGCGGTTCCACTGATATTATTGGATACCGTAACAACAAGACGGAGTTCATCACTTCGTTTGGTTTCGCCGGCAATTCACTTTATTTGGACGGCAATCTCAATCACAAGGACGTGAAGAAGGCAAACAACTATATTGCTTTTTACGTTCAAGAAGCAAGTGAATCTCTGCGTAGTCAGCAAAGCGCGTTGAACAAAACCCGCAAAATCGATTTGGATGCACCTGTCAGCTCGCTGATGAATTATGGATTCTCGCAAAACCCGAATGACTTCGAGAATATATTTGCTAATCCGGTACCAGCGTTTATGCTACAGCTCCATAATGCTGCGCTTTTCTATCATATAGCTCAAGTTTGCCATGCTATGGTCAAGGATGAGATGCCCGTGAACATCTTCTTGACAGGGAACGGTTCAAAACTGATCAGCATGGATGAGAATTATCCGGTGGCTGTGAAATATCTGCGAAAAGCCTTCCAGAATGCCTACGGTGCTGATGAATATAAAGCCCGTAAGATAGAGGTGACTCCCTATGAGAATCCCAAGGCGGCAACGGTATATGGTGCACTCGAGGGAAATAACAGCGAGAGGCTGTCGTTCAACGACAATGCACGTGAGAGCCGCGTTGTGGCTTTTGGCGATGACAAGACGTTCGAGTATATCGATGTTACCGAGGATGGTATTCCCGCTACGACTCTTGTTGGGCGCGAAGAAGAGGTATATCAAAATGTCGTGAATTTCATCAATATGTTCTACGAAGCGTACGGGCATAAAACCCCGCCCATGAGCAAGGAGGACATGCTGGAGTGCTTGGAGTTTATCAAAGGAGATGATAAGAATAAAGTCAGCGGTGACTTCCTGTCAGACTCGTTGTTCTTTCAGTTCGTTTCGCTCCTGATGGAACAGGTGTCCACCAGATTGTTGAAGAAGTCAAAATAGGTAAAATGTGATGTGAGGTGCTTCTGGCATCTCACATCTTTAAAACTGCAATTACATGACTGAATTTGAAACACAGGTGCTTTCCGAACTTCATGCCATACGTGTCGCTATGGAAAAGATTGCCTGCAACCAAGTGAATAACATAGGAGTATGCTCTGTGACGACACCAGCGGCATCCATGCAGGACAATCTGCAAAACACTGTCCTGAAAGACGCTCCTGTGGAGAGTTCTTCCTTCGTGTCTAACCAATCTTTGAAACGATACTATTTCGGTACACCCGACGGCGACGGATTCGAGGAGTGCAATGCAATGAGCGATCCGGAAAGCATCCGCATCTTGTACGTTGTTGAAACTCAGGACGGAGTAAAGGGCAGATTCTATCCGCTAGGCCGCAGCATGGCCCGTCTGAAGAGCAACGCTCAAGCATTCCTGTTGCCGTTGTGCAATGTTTCGACTTCTATAGAAGACCTTGGGTCAGACAATATCTCGCAGGAATGTTACGGTGAGGTGGAATTAAAAAATGGCTATTGGAAGGTGACACGCAAATGTTCCCTTTGACATAGGATCAAAGTATTGGCAATAACTACGTATCTTTCATTTACATGACAAAAAAGAATGTGTTTCTCATAATAGTGGCAATCATTATCGTTGCAGCTATGGTCGTTACTATACGAGGATTAAAAATTAAGAATGTTATAGATGGCCAAACGATTGAATTGAACAATGGAGCAGTAGTAACATTGCTGGGTGTCGACCCGACCGTGGAGTCACAAAGCTATCTTGAAAGCCTGAAAGGCGAGAAGGTTGAAATTATTCCTGACCAATCTCAGTTCTTTAATATCAAGAGAATGTCCAAAGGTCAGCGCTATCCGGTATATATGCGTCTGAAGAAGGGTGGTAGCGTAAATTCTCAAATCCTGATAAAGGGGTTGTCTCGGTTGAATGATGCGCCTCCGCTTAAAGACTCGCTTGAAGCCTTCAAACTGGCCGTATCGCTGGCGCAGAATTCTTCCAATCCTCTACCCGAACCTCAAATTAGGCCTCGTGTCATCAATTATGAGAAAGACAGCATCGTATTGCCTCCTGCTCCGATGATTCAGAAGGGTGAACGCAAGCATGACCACTGGTATTCGGACGGCAACGAAAATCTGGCTATGTTAGAGGATGCATGCGATTTTAATCTGCCGTATACAAAGGTTTTTGCCAACAAACTTGCTGCAAGATCAAAGGGCCCATATAACTTCGGCCAGGTGTGCGAGATTTTCGATTACTGTTACAACAAGTGGAGTTATGTGAACGATCCAGCTGATATCGAGTATGTGGCAAGAGCTTCTGAGTCCATTGCTGCCTCACTGACCGGAGACTGCGATGACTTCGCGGTTCTTATGGCCTCTTGTGTATTGGCAATCGGAGGTCGCGTATGCATCAATACCGGATATAACGACCATGGTGGGCATGCATTTACTGAAGTTGATATATCAGGTCTGGATGAAGGCGAAGTATTAGAGGAAATACAGAAACGTTTCAATGCCTACGGTGTGTCTTCATTGGCAACGCGACGTGATGGTAATCATATTTGGCTAAACCTTGACTGGCAAGCACGATATCCTGGGGGAGAATACTATGATTGCTCAAGATCTCACGATGCTTATCCTTTCATTGACGGTCATTGGACTTGGCAAAAAATCAATTAATTTTAATGGCCTTCAATTGTTTGGTAATCATCAATGAATAGGTTCATAGATTCTAACGACATTTGCCATATATACGAATTATGAGTATAATTTCAAAAATCATCAGTACATTGATACAATGCCTTGTAGGATGGCTTCTCATCGAAAAAGTGCCTGCTTGGCTTAATATAAAAGGCGTTTTCGCAACCATTATAAAAATCATAGGCGTTTTATTCATTCTCTGTGCTCTTATCGCATGGTTCTAACGGCATTCAAGATATGGCATACTGCGGCAAATGTGGCAATTTGATTGCTGATGAAGAATTATTCTGTGGTCGTTGTGGTAATCCAATACACAATAATACAACTATTAATCAGCCTGATCTCAGAAAATCTACTACTCAACATTCCGATAATAATCTTAAGGCTTCTTCTTCCTTTGTGGGAGGAATCAATGACTATATCGGGAATCCCAATTCTGTAAATCTTAATTGGAAAGATTTGTTTACGGATGTCTTCAAGAAACATACTACACAAGAAGCGGAAGACATTTTTATTTGTGGAACATCAAGAACAACGCCTCCGTTATCAGAAGTCTCAGAATATTGGCCAAAACCGTGGTTATATAGCCGCGTGTTTCTGTGTTTTGTAATAACATATATATTGTTATATATATGCAGCGTGGCATTTAACAATTCCAATGCCTATCCAGGACTGATTATTGTAGGTTCATTTGCGGTCCCATTTACTACGCTTGTGATGTTCATGGAGGTAAATGCCTACAAAAACATAAGTGTCTATGATGTGATGAAATTTTTTCTCATTGGAGGATGCGCCTCACTTGTGGTGACATTGTTCCTCTTTAACCTTGATATTTTTGATACTGATTTGTCATCTACATGGGGAGCAATGATGGTAGGAATAATAGAGGAAGTCGGAAAGCTTGTAATAGTATACATTCTTATCAAGAAGTTGTCTACATGCAACTACATTCTAAGTGCACTTCTTGCCGGAGCTTGTGTCGGTGCTGGTTTCGCTGCATTTGAATCAGCCGGATATGCAATGAGACCGATGTTGCAAATTGCCAATATGGCTGGAGCATACGGTATGGGAATCCCTGGGGATTACCTTATGGATGCTGCGACTTCAAGTATTTATCTACGTGGTATCCTTGCACCGGGTGGACATGTGGCATGGGCGGCAATCACTGGAGCAGCTCTCGTTATTGCGAAGGGAACAAGACCACTCACATCTGATGTGTTCAATAGAGGAAGGTTTTGGAAAATATTTGCAATTCCAGTGGTGCTACACGGGCTTTGGGATGCACCTTTGTTTGACGGCTACCTTAAGCTAACTGCGCTTATATTGGTGGTGTGGATTGTCGTACTGATTCTCATTAACATGGGTCTTGACCAGATAAAAGAACTAAAGAACTCAGCATCATGAAACATTGCAACAGGTGTGGGCGGGAATATCCCGACAGCCTTAGTTTCTGCACAAATTGCGGAAGTAAATTATCCGATATAAGTACGGATACTGTGAATTCCGAAAAAACGACGAATGGCGCAGACAATAATACAGGCATAGATAAAAAAACTAAGACTAAATCCAAAGTTGGTAAAATTGTGAAGCGAATAATTATCGCTATTGTCACTATAGCTGTGATTTTATTCTTATGGGTATCTCATACGATGAATTCAACTACTTATATGACATTCAACTCGCAGGGTGAAATCTTCGCAAAAAATGGAGGCACGACAGAGGTCAATATTGATTACGACGGCTATATTTGGGAAGTCAACTATATGCCTTCTTGGGTTAATATTGACGAATACGAAAATAGTTTTATTATACGTTGCCTTCCAAATACCACCGGTCAGGACAGGGAGGATCATATAACAATAAAGTCCGGTAAGATAGTGCAAGCTCTTCCTATAGGACAGTATGGTCATGCTCAGTTTATTCGACTCTCTGAAACTTCGCTACAAAGTGATATAGATGGCGGAAGCATTCATATTGATATTGAGACCGATGGATGCGATCCGGAGATAAGCTACCCTAAGTTTTGCAAAATTGAAGACTATTCAGATGACGGATTTACTCTCGTAGTTCCATCTAATAATGAATATTCTCGTAGCGGAACGTTGTATGTGAAAGAAGATAATGCTTCAGCATCAATATTTATTTCGCAAGTAGGGAAATGTCAGAATTGTGATGGCAGGGGTACTTATACCTGCCCTGTATGTGGAGGTACGGGTTCAGCAAGTTTGGGCTATTATAACATTACTTGTTATAATTGTGGAGGTAATGGAGCTATCAATTGTTTTTCATGCAATGGGAGTGGCTATAGATGAAGCGTTGTGTCTTGAAACGTGATGCATTATGAAGCGTTCGATAATAATTCTATTGTGGATTGCGGTTTGGTTGTTGGCTCCCCTATTTTTGATAACGATGGTCGTTTAATAGGAATACATCATTCAAGCGTCAAATCAGGTGAGTCATATGGCTTCGGTACATTCTCGGATTTTATTCTACTCTTAATGGCTGATTGGTATGAAATTAAGAGCAAGTCTGATTCAATTGACTGAATAGATTTAAGTAATGTTTAATAATAAGACTTAGTTTATGGGAAAAACTTATATACTTGCTTTCAGAGGAAGTGGTGCAAAGGTTATGGAAAGCTTGACTATGCTTCTTGCAGCAGGTGCTTTCAGCAACCGGGAGATTGTGCCTCTTTTAATAGATATTGACTTGGATAACGGGAATGTCAGAAAGTGTGATTATCTGATGAAGCAATATAGATTCATTAATAAGTCCGTATATCATGAAGACTGCCCTGTTGTCGATGATAACCGAAACCTTTTTGAAACTCGACTAATAACTTTGTCCGAGCGAAGAGGGGCAGTGCCCCATCATGGTGATTCATGGTCGATGGCTATTGATCATGAAGAGATGCGCGAAGCTCTTTTGCGGATGCGTTCGATAAATACGTCATATCCACAGAATGATATTTTCATGCTTTCGCAATCTCTTTTTGGCCAAAGCATAAGACAATTGTGGGTACCATACTTCCTGAAATTAGCGACAGGAATATACGGTGATATAAGCATGACTCGGCTTTTATACGGGATTTATGGCTTATGGGATGATATAAGAATCAAGGAGCTGATGGACATAGTGTGCCCTGGTGACAAAATTGTGGCTGTAGGTTCAACGTTCGGTTGCTCTGGCTCTTCCGGAATGTTGGAACTTTTGAAGCTGTATCGAAAATACGACAGAGAATTCAACAATGTCGAGAAAGCATTCGTGCTTTTGGACCCATACTTTCAAATTTTCGATCACCCTGGTTGCGATTTTGGGCAGGAGAGGTATGATAAGTATACATTTAAAAGGAGATCGGATCGTTTTCATATGGCCTATGAAGGGTTTGAAGATGTTGCGAAAAATACCTATCATGTAGTGCATAGGGGAGAACCTATAATGAGGAAATATGAAGGAGCAGGGGCGCATCAGTATGATGCTTCGTCTCGAACTGAACTGTTAGCTGCTATAGCTATCAGTCATTTCGCCTCCTCTTACAATCATGTCAATGATACATATATTTGCGACCTTGAGGAAGGTAACCGTGCAGATATACAAAATCTGTTGTCTGTGACAGGCCTGGGACAGAATATATCTGATATGATATCCTGCACTTTGGGATATTTCTCGATTTTGGCATTTTGTAATGAAAAGTATTTTTTCTTAGGAAATACAATTAATGACCATGATTTGATGCATCATTTATCTCTCTCCGGTAGTGAAGCTAATATAGGTCGAATCACAGAATTCACAAATTATTATGTCA
>CAZAZA010000078.1:0-14076 GCA_964489495.1 uncultured Bacteroides sp. | reverse complement strand
CTGCACCTATGCCGGTCATAAACTTGTCGATATTCCCACATAATTCCACATTAATATCGAGGTAAATTCCTCCATATGTGTAGAGGGAGAATATGCTGCATACATCTGAGACATTAGTATAGTTTCCCATAGCATAAGCTTCGCGAGAGTAGTCACATAACGAAATGTCGAAATTTCCTTCGTTCCATTCTATTATTCTGTAGTCAGGTAAATAACGCTTCCACGATGCCAAGCGAGTATTAAATGAAATCGGTTTGGATTTCGGACCAAACCAGCAATAATGGATTATTTTAGGAATCATAGCGTTTTAATCAGTTTGATGAATTATGTTGGTCATCATGTGAATCGATGCTTTTTTCCAAAATTTTGGATATAAATACTGCCTGATAAAACATATCCAAATATGCTCGCGAAACTCCTCTTTTCCCGTCACAAAATCCGCCGTTGAGAACAAAACTGCGTATAAAGAACCATGCCGGTCTAAACAAAAGTTTTAGGATTCCAAATTTTTTGTTACCCCGCTTGCTTACTTCATAATCAGTATATCGATTAAGCTTGCCGACACGTTCCGAAACAGTCGGATTATCGAGATGTTTCAGGTAGAGTTCTCGACGGTTAGACGGTATTTTATCAATTGGTCCGTTTATTTGGGGACGGGCATGTATTATTGGAGGCCATTTACACAGATCTTTTTTAAAAAATCGTAGTTGGTAATCAGGTGATCCGGTAGCCGGTTTTCCCATGAATGTATTCCTACGTGGAATTAAAAGTGCTGTTTTAAAATTATCATCAGCAACTCTTTCATACAAATAGTTTCGTAAGTCCGGAGTTACAATTTCGTCAGCATCAATAACAAGAACCCATTCATATGTTGCCGAATGAATTGCAAAATCGCGTGCGGGTTCGCATATTCGATGCTCTCCGCGTTGGAATGTTACAATCCGGCAACCATGCCGCCGGGCTATTTCCAATGTTTCGTCAGTACTCTCCATATCGCAGACTAAAATCTCATCGAATTTAGCCAGAGAGTCGAGTACTTTGTCGAGATGTAATGCAGCGTTGTAGGTATTGAGCACTGCCGAAATTTTTGTCATCCTGAACTATACATGGAAGGGCCACGACTTCCATTTTTAAGTTACATAAGCGCCGGGCCATACAACAACGGCTGTCTCCAACGTTCTTGAAGACCTGACAAAGCACGGATACAGTCTATAATTGAGAATATACGACATAAGGCCCGGTGCATAATCCACCGAACATATGTCCCTTGTCTCATTCTTTGACGGATTCTGTGAAAGTTGCGAAGTTTCAAGCAGTCAAGAGATGAGCGTTGGGTAAACGCTAAAACTATGTCAAGGCCGAAGGTTCAACCAATAATAGATTTTACTTCTTTGCCCTCAGTCGCAAAATTACAAAAATGGAAGAACATGTAGAAATTTTAAATGAAAAAACAGATGACATTTCCTTTGGAAGAGTAGCGGAAGATAAGAGGGCGGCCTGGGGCGTAAGTATTTTTCACGGCAGGTTTGTTCAACAAGAAAGATAATCGTAATTTTGCAATTGGTAAACCAACTACTATCATGACATATATCCGCAAATATGTTCTTATGACCCGCTTCGCCGGATTAGCTGCCGCCGTTGTTGTGTCTGCTGTCGCTGCTTCGGCAGCAAACAATCCTGTTGACTATGTGAGTACCCTGGTGGGAACCCAGTCGAAACACTCGCTTTCGACCGGCAATACTTATCCCGCAGTAGCACTCCCATGGGGTATGAACTTCTGGACGCCGCAAACCGGTAAAATGGGTGACGGCTGGGCCTACACCTACGATGCCGACAAAATACGCGGTATCAAGCAGACCCATCAGCCAAGCCCGTGGATTAACGACTACGCCCAATTCGCGATCATGCCCGTAACCGGCAAAGCAGTGTTTGACGAAGACCAGCGTGCAAGCTGGTTCTCACACAAATCCGAAGTTGCAACGCCTTATTACTATCGCACTTATCTTGCCGACTGGGACGTTGTAGCCGAACTGACTCCTACCGAGCGGGCAGCTATCATGCAGTTCACATTCCCCGCCAACGACCTGTCAACCGTAGTAATCGACCCGTTTGACCAAGGCTCGGAAGTGACCGTCGTACCCGGAGAACAAAAGATAATCGGATATACTACAAAAAATTCAGGCGGTGTCCCCGACAATTTCAAAAACTATTTCGTAATAGTCTTCGACAAACCTTTCACCTATGAGGCCACCGTGGCCGACGGCGACATAAAGCCGGGACGCCTCAGCGTCACAGCCGACCATGCAGTCGCGATCGTAGGATTCAAGACCACGAAAGGAGAAAAAGTGACCGCTCGTATCGCCTCGTCATTCATAAGCCCGGAACAAGCCGAGAGAAACCTCCTTGAGCTTGACGGGAAAGATTTTGCCACGGTAAAATCGGAGGCACGCGACCGCTGGAACGAAATACTCGGGCGTGTCGAAATCGAAGACAGCAACATCGACCGTCTGCGCACGTTCTACTCCTGCCTTTACAGATCGGTTCTGTTCCCCCGCAGCTTCTACGAGTATGATGCCGACGGAAAGCCCGTACACTACAGCCCGTACAATGGCGAAGTATTGCCCGGGTACATGTACACCGATACCGGTTTCTGGGACACATTCCGCGCACTGTTTCCCCTTCTCAACCTCATGTATCCTTCGGTCAACTCGCGCATACAGCAGGGGCTGGCGAACACTTACAAGGAAAGCGGGTTCCTGCCGGAATGGGCAAGCCCCGGGCACCGGGGGTGCATGGTAGGCAACAATTCGGCATCTATAGTGGCCGACGCATGGCTGTCGGGAATACGCGGACAGGACATCGACGCATTATGGGAAGGCGTTGTAAGCGGCACGACCAAAGTACATCCCGAAGTGTCGTCGACCGGCCGTCTCGGACATGAGTACTACAACAAACTGGGCTACGTTCCATATGATGCCGGCATCAACGAGAACGCGGCACGTACACTTGAATATGCCTATGACGACTGGTGCATATATCGTCTCGGCAAAGCCCTGGGCAAACCCGACAAGGAACTTGAGCCATTCGCGCGCCGTGCCCTGAACTACCGGAATCTCTACGACCCTGAGCACAAACTCATGCGCGGGCGCAACCTCAACGGCGAGTTCCAGTCGCCTTTCAACCCCCTCAAATGGGGTGACGCATTCACCGAAGGCAACAGCTGGCACTATTCGTGGTCGGTGTTCCACGACCCCGAAGGTCTCATCCAACTGATGGGCGGAAGAGACACATTCGTAAGCATGCTCGACTCAGTGTTTGCCCTCCCCCCTGTGTTCGACGAAAGCTATTACGGCTCGGTAATCCACGAAATCAGAGAGATGCAGATTATGAACATGGGTAACTACGCTCACGGCAACCAGCCTATACAGCACATGATATACCTCTATGACTGGGCCGGACAGCCCTGGAAAACCCAGCACTGGGTGCGTAAGACAATGGACACCATGTACACTCCAGCCCCCGACGGGTACTGCGGAGATGAAGACAACGGCCAGACCTCGGCATGGTACATATTCTCGGCCCTGGGTTTCTATCCCGTATGCCCGGCAAGCGGCGAATATGCGCTCGGAGGCCCGCTCTTCAGCAAGGCAAAAATCAACCTTGAGAACGGCAAGTCGGTGACAATCAACGCCCCCGACAACAGCGACGAAAACATATATGTGGGGAGGCTGTCGGTCAATGGCAAATACGTTGACCGTAATTATCTAACCCTTAAGGAACTTACCGACGGAGCGGTTCTCGATTTCGAAATGCAGCCCGAGCCATCCCTGACAAGAGGCATCTCGGAATCATCAGCCCCGTATTCATTCTCCAAATAGCCTTATTTCTATGCGCGACTACCTCATCATCATTGCCGGCATGGCCATCTATGCCATTGGATTCACCGTGTTCATCCTTCCTCACGAAATAGTCGTGGGTGGTATGGCAGGCTTCAGCACTCTCGTATATTTCGCCACGGGGCAACGAATACCGGTGGCCGTGACTATGTACACAGTCAACATAATGATGTTGCTGTTATGGTTCCGGATACTCGGACGGCAGTTTGTGATGAGGACTGTCTTCGGAGCCTCCATACTCTCGTTAATGATTGGCGCGATCGAAGGTTACTTCACCTCCCATCCCCCCCTTGTCACCGACATGACCATGAGCGTGCTTATGGGTTCGTGTCTCTGCGGCCTGGGTGTGGGGCTGTATTATGCCCATCACGGCTCGGCGGGAGGCACCGACATAGTGGCCGCCGTGTTCGAAAAGACAAAGGGCGTGAGCATAGGCCGCACAATGATGATTATCGACATAACGATTGTCACCTGTTCGTTCTTTCTGCCGTTCGCAGGCGACATGGATGCCCGCATCCAGGCACGTGTGCAGACCATACTTTACGGATGGGCCTCGATAATCATCTATTCGATGCTTGCAAACTATATTGTCGGCATGGACAAGCAGACTATACAGTTCCTGATCCTTTCGCCCAAATGGCGCGAAATAGCCGATCATGTCACACACGAAAGCGGCCGCGGAGTGACCACGGTCGGCGGAACCGGTTTCTGGACCGGCGAACACCGCGAACTGCTGATTGTGTGGTGCCGGCAATATGACGCCGACCGAATCTATGAGATAGTCCGCAACATCGACGAAACGGCCTACATAATCCAGTCGAATGCCCGAAGCGTATACGGCAACGGCTTCGACCCGCTCAAGGCAAAACCCCGCAAAAACGTACCCCCGCGAAAGATCGCGAACGAAGCATGACACTCTGAGGCGGCTTATTTGAATATTTTGACAAATAAGCCGCCTTATATTTTGAGATGTGACATTTTGTCGGTAACTTTGCGCAGAAACTCTCATCGGAGTTGCGAATCGAGCAAAATATCAATCATTATTCACATCTAAAACAATGTACAACATTTCTACTCTTATGAGTCTGTCGCTCATTGTCGCAGCATTCTCAGCTCCTGCAGCCGCCAACGCGCAGCAACCGCTGACAACGCCCTATACAATAGCGATGACCTCGCAACAGGATCTCGACACCTGGACAACCTATGATGTTGACGGGAATGTCGAAGGCGAAAAAGCTACATGGTTTATCGGAAACGCCGACATGGGAGGCAGCTGCGCCGCCTCATATACCGATGCACTCACCTACAAAGATACTGACAACTGGCTCGTTTCGCCCGCAATAACGCTTGAGGCCGGCAGACAATACGTACTGTCGTTCACTTATTACGCCTCGTACTACAACAACGAGAATCTCGACATTCTGCTTTCCGCCGAGCCGGAGCCCGAAACCTCTCACACCACCGTCAAGGAGTGCACAATCGAGGGAGGCTTTCAGGCTTATTACGGCTCCCGGATGAAAATCCTTCTTCCCGAAATAACCGAAACACGGGCATATCATCTGACACTGCGCCATTATGCCACCGGGAATCAGGGCATGGTGATTTTTGTAAAGGATATCTCGGTCGACATCCTCGGATATGGCAATCTGACCGTATCGACGCAAGTTTACGACAACAGCATATCCGGCAACAGACCGCTTGAAGGAGTAACAGTTACGGCTGCCGGCACGGCGACCTTCACCGGGGTGACCGATACCGAAGGCAAGTGCTACTTCACTGACATACCCGACGGGCCCTATTCGGTAGTAGCCAGCAAGCACGGTTTCATGGATTCATATCCGGCCACCTACACAGTCGAAGCCGGCAAAACCACCGAAAGCTACCCGATAACCATGTCGGAAATGGCCCGCGATGCAGTTGTGACCGGCGCAGTCTCCGACAGCAAAGGCAATCCGGTGGAGGGAGCATTGGTATCACTTGACGGCTATGACCACTACGCCACACGAAGCGCCGCTGACGGGACATTCCGCATCGAAGGCATTTACAACACGGGGTATCAATCGATGACCTACAACCTTACCGCGTCGAAAAAAAACTTCGAACCGAAGGCTGTCGAAGTTAATGTTGTCAAAAACTACTACGAGCCCGAAATATCAGCGGGCACGCTTAAGTTAAAATATAAGGCTTTGCGTCCTGACGGCATCACAGCAAAGACTGAAGAATCATCGGTAAAACTCAGCTGGGACCGCCCTGTCGACCACACACTGCTGAAAATCGACAATGGCGTGGTCGGGAACAACCCCCTCGGATTTCCCGACAGCCGCGGCACCAACTTCCTTGGAGTAATCTATCCGACCCCTATGAGCGTCAGCCGGCTCGAATGGTACCGCATGACTCTTGAGAACTACGACCGTCCGTCTGATGCTGTCAATGTCTTTATCATGGGACTCGACAAGGACGGCAAGCCTTCCGGCGAGATGCTGCTGTTCAAAGAAGGGGTCGAATCACCTCTCGACGAATGGACATCGCTCGAGCTCGACACCCCGGTCGAAGCCCCGAACGGGTTTATGCTGGGCATGACCGCCAACGGCTACATGTCGCTTGCCCGCGACACCAACGGAGAAGTGGTGGCCGGCGACCGCCAGGTTTACGGCAACTCGTATGAGTACACCGGATCATACTATACCTTCGCTGACAACGGATGGACAGGAGCCATGATGCTACGCGCCGAAGGCGAAACCATCGAGACCGGCTCTTTCGCACCACAGATTAAATACAATCTGTACCGTTTCGACAACACTATTATTAACGACCCGTCGTCAGCTAACCACCCCGGGTTCGACCTTCTCGCCAAAGAAACTGACACCACAGCGTTTACCGACGACAAATTCGGCACGTTGCCACAGGGCATCTACCGTTATGCCGTCGAGGCGGTGTATCCGGTCGACGGACTTGTGTCACCAATCACCATCAGCGAGCCCGTTTACCGTTCGATGTTCACCGGTGTGACAGTGAACGTCTCGACCGATTCCGACCCTGCTGATTCCGACGGCGCCACCGTGACACTCTCCAGCGACATTGAGAGCTACAAAGCAGTCGTAAAAGATGGCAAGGCTTCGTTTGACAAGGTGTTCAAATACATCTACACCCTCACTGTCGAGCAACCCGGATTTGAATCTTCGCCGATTGAATGCCAGTTCATCAACGACGACACCTATGAAGTATCGGCATCCCTCAGGCAGATACTCGCGCCGGTCGACAATATCGACATCGAAAGCAGCGACGGACGGGCCATTCTGCGCTGGGACCTCTTCCGCGACATAGCCGAAGGCTTCGAAGGTGACGACTTCCCTGATTTCGCCGTCAATCCGGCCGGGCGCATGGGATGGTCATATATCGACCACGACGGGCTGCCCACGTATGGTTTCGGAGCCACGACATTCCCCGGCATGCGCGAGCCTATGGCAGCCATTGTCATGAATTCGTCCTCAACCCAACCGCCTCTCGGCATCAATGTGGCCCGCACCGGCAGCCGCGCACTGGCCTGCTTTGCCGCATATCCCACTGAAATCGGCGACGGTATACAGCTCAACCATAGCGATGACTACATCATCTCGCCGCGACTCGACTTCCACCGCGACTTCAGACTCTCGTTCTGGGCAATGACCTATCAGGCTCAGGAAGGCCGGCTCGAAACATTCCGCGTCGGATACTCCACCACCACACCCGACCTCGATCAGTTTGAATTCATCACCGATTATATCGAAGTTCCTGAATATGATCTCGATCAGAACATCATGTTCACAAAATTCTCCTTTGATATTCCCAAGTCGGCGCGCTACGTGACCGTCAACAGCTATTCCGACGACGTGTTCATGCTGCTTATCGACGATATCGAAATCGGCACGGGCATTACCCACTCGGGAAAGCCTGCGGCAGGTGGCAAGGTCAACGGCTATGCGGTATATCTCGACGGTGTGCGTCTGGCCGAAACGACCGAGAAATCATTCGAGTTCACCGACCTCGCCGAAGGGCCTCACACAGCCTCTGTGGCAAAACTCTATAGGTCGGGAGCATCGGAACAGCTGTCAGTAGACTTCAATTTCAAATCCGGAATTGTTGAGAACATCGCCGAAGGCATCTCGATAAGCTGCAACAACAGGATGCTTTCAATCAGTGGAGAGTACGACGAGGCATCCGTTTGGACCCCTGCCGGACAATGTGTCATGACAGGCATCGCAGGCAATGAGCCGGTCGACCTGTCGGCATTGGCCGCCGGTGTCTATGTGGTTAAGGCATCCGTCTCCGGGGCACGTCCCGCCACATCAAAGATTGTCCTTCGCTGACGCCACTGCGACCGAACTACCCGAAAAAACGGGCACGATCTGCGTTCAGGCAGGCGCGCCCGTTTTTTATAAAGCATATTTACGGTCTCATAATGAAAAAAACGTTATCTTTGCCAACAAAAAACAAATCTCCAAAATGGCTAAAGTGATTATCATCGGAGCAGGCGGGGTGGGCACCGTCGTCGCTCACAAATGCGCCCAGAACCCCGGAGTGTTCTCCGAGATTGTAATAGCCTCGCGTACACGCAGCAAATGCGACGCCGTAGCCGCTACCCTCAACCACCCCAATGTCACCACCGACACTGTCGATGCCGACAGCGTTGAGCAGCTGTGCGAGCTTTTCCGCCGCCACAAACCACAAATGGTGATCAATGTCGCTCTCCCCTACCAGGACCTTACGATAATGGACGCGTGCCTCGAATGCGGCGTCAACTATCTCGACACCGCGAACTACGAACCCAAGGATGTGGCCCATTTCGAATACTCATGGCAGTGGGCCTACCGCGAACGCTTCGAAAAAGCCGGACTGACGGCCATCCTCGGCTGCGGGTTCGACCCCGGAGTTTCGGGCGTGTTCACAGCCTATGCAGCCAAGCACTATTTCTCGGCAATGGAGACCCTCGACATTGTCGACTGCAATGCCGGAAACCACGGAAAAGCGTTCGCCACCAATTTCAACCCCGAAATCAATATCCGCGAAATCACTCAGAACGGTCGCTACTACGAAGAGGGCAAATGGATAGTTACCAAGCCTCTTGAGTATCATAAATCACTGACCTATCCCAACATAGGCCCGCGCGATTCCTACCTTCTCTATCATGAGGAACTACTATCCGACGAGTTGTCGTTTAGTATATTCATCTCATCGCTTAACTTCCCGACAATCAAGCGTGCCCGTTTCTGGATGACATTCGGACAGGAATATCTGACACACCTGAGGGTGATTCAGAACATCGGCATGGCGCGCATCGACGAAGTGGAATACAACGGCACAAAGATTGTACCGCTGCAATTCCTTAAGGCCGTACTGCCCAATCCGCAGGATCTCGGAAAGAACTATCATGGCGAGACTTCTATAGGCTGCCGCATAAGCGGAAAAGACAAAGAAGGGAAGCCACTGACCTATTACATCTACAACAACTGCAGCCACGAAGCCGCATACAACGAGACCGGTATGCAGGCCGTAAGCTACACCACCGGCGTACCTGCAATGATCGGAGCGATGATGTTCCTGACAGGCAAATGGGCAAAACCCGGAGTCCACAACGTCGAGGAATTCGATCCCGACCCCTTCATGGAGCAGCTCTCGCTCCAGGGCCTCCCCTGGCACGAAGTCCTCAACGGCGACCTCGAGCTCTGACCTCCCCCCTAAAAACGACGCAGCCCGGTCATTGCCGGGCTGCGTTGTGATATTGAAGAATCAGAGTTCAATCAGAATTTCTTTCCGAAGACTATGGAAAAGAAAGTGTTGGCGAGTATTTTGAAATCGAACCACCAGGAGCGGTGCGCCAGATAATAAAGGTCATACTCGAGGCGGCGCAGCATTTTTGCCATAGTGTCTGTATAGCCGTTGTAAAGTGTGGCGTACGAAGTCGCCCCCGGCCTAATCTGGTATAGGTAGGTGTACCGGTTGTCATACTCGAGAATCTGGTCGATATAGAATTTCCGTTCGGGACGCGGGCCGATAAACGCCATGTCGCCTTTGAAAATATTGTAGAGCTGAGGTATCTCATCGAGATGATGGGCGCGAAGAAACTTCCCGACTTTAGTGAGACGAGGGTCGTTGTCGCCTCCGCCGTGGCTTAGCTGGGGTCCCATCTTCTCGGCATCCATACGCATCGTACGGAATTTGTAGATGTTGAACGGTCGCCCGAAGCGTCCGATACGCTCCTGTTTGAATATAGCCGGTCCCTTGTCCTCCCTTCGGATTGCGATAGCGCATACAGCACAGACCGGAGAGAAAATCAGAAGGGCGACTCCCGATAGGAAACAGTCGACCATGCGTTTTGTGTTGCGCTCGAAAGCCGACATATGGTCGGGGATAAAGACATTCTTTTCGACGGCATCCTTGATTCCCTCCGGAATGATGTCGTCGTCATTGCTGTTGTCGGAGTCAGAGGCGCGGAGCTTTTTCTCCCACTTGTTGTAAGCCTCGATACTGAAAGCCTCTGGCATGACAAGCGTCAGGCTGTTTTCAGTCTGTTCCCTTATCTCCAGGGCATAATTAATCATAGCTGTTATGGCTCTCGCTTCGGTGACAGTACAGGGAAGCTGGAGGTCTTCTGAAAAAGAACGCATGTTCATGAAGCCGTTTGACTTGTCGAACAGCCTCAGGCCGTAAGCCGAGTAACCAAACCCGCACCAAGCCCCGATGTTCTTGTTATAGTAAAGATGTATCCGACTGCCGTCGTTCTGACATTCTTTTTCAATGATTGCATTCTTTTCCATAGTTGTCCATTAAATAAAAAATGTAATCGCAATAGTGTGTCATTAATAATGAGTAAGTTAGTCTCGCCGACGGCCGGTCGATTAAAGATGTTTCTTCAGTCGGCCACATGCTCCGAAAGCGTAAAAAAGATGTAACGACCCTGAAAACCGCCCGGAGACGGTTCCCACTTTTAGTCATTTGGGCTTTCACCCGACTACTTCAGTTTGCTTTTTATCACGTTAAGCACCTTGGGTGCTATCCGTCTTAAGATGTAGAAAGGTGGCTTTTTGAACCCGTTCAGCTCAAAGGCACGCAGTACATTTTTGTTGCCTTCGATAATTTTTCGCAAAGACCCCGTGCTTTCGCCTCCCATGCGCATTTTTACGAGAACCTCGTTTATATATTTCGAGGTGCATTTCCCCTTTTCCAGGAATCTCAGCATCAGTTCAAAATCGGCCGATACCCCCAAATCGATATTAAATCCACCGAACCTGTCAAACAGATCCTTTTGTGCATAGAACGTAGGATGGGCAGGATGCCAGCCTTTCATGAAACCTCCGGGCACATGTTGAGAACCCTTCCATGTACGAACTATCTTGGAGGTGTCGACAGGGTCAACGAAAACAAGGTCGCCATAAACCGCTTGTACATCCTTAGCCGCATCAGCGATATGCTTTAACGAATGATTCGAGGAATAGAAGTCATCGCTGTTGAGAATCCCGACTATGTCGCCCTTTGCCATGCGGATGCCCTTGTTCATAGCGTCATATATGCCCCGGTCAGGTTCGCTAATCCAACGCATACGGCCCTCGTACTTAGGCTCATATTCCCGGATAATGTCAAGGGTGGAGTCGGTTGAACCGCCGTCAACGATAATGTGTTCAAAGTCAACGTACGACTGGGCAAGTACCGATTCTATAGTATCGCGAAGAGTCGCCCCGCTATTCCAGGTAGCGGTGATAATACTGATTTTCATATGTGATGGGTAAGTGAAAAACGGATTCAAGGCGCACGATGCGCTTCGCTCAATTCGTAAGGCACAATGCGTAATGCGCTGTGTTCAATGCGTAATGAAAAAATGGCGTATGGGGTTGGGAAATCTCGTAAGAAATCTACAATGATTAGTAATGGGCATTGAGGGAGTTACAGACTGAAATATCCACCTGTTTTTTTAGAGCCGCGATATTCTATAATGTTCAGGTCTGCTAAGTGTTTCAATACTCTCATTACGGTCCTAATACTCTTGCCAAATTCATCTGCCAAAGTCACTGCACTGATTCCCGGCGAAGAAACGATACGATTATATATCATTTGTTCAGTATCGTTTATCGTGCCATTTATCATGCCATTTATCGTGCCATTTATCGTGCCATTTTTGTGACCCGATAAATTCGGACGCATAAATATCACCTTGACCAAACCTCTCTCATCGGTTACCGTTGGTTGTTGAAGACCGGCACGCTTGCACTCCTCGAAAATCATTGACAAACCTCGTCCCCAATGCTCGATTACGCCACTATAATACATGACTCGGGCAATAGTCTCATTTGGAGGCTCTGATGTATGGGAATCAAGTATATGTGAGCCGTATGCCAGTTGAGAGGCAGGTATATCTTCTGGTAACATACCGGCATTCTCAATTTCAATGCGGTCATCATATATGGCAACACCGACAGACGCAGTTTTTCTCCAGTCCATATGAGCCAAGGCGTTAGCGCAACACTCGCGTAAAGCTGTTATCGGTACCTCCAGTTCGTCCTTCCTGTACATACCCTCCATTCGGCTTGTTACCGAAAGATGCTTCAGAAAGAAGGGAGTGACTTCGTTAAGCAAATCAAAAATATTTCCTTCAATCTGCTGATTGTCGATAAATTCGCGTTTGTCTGTACCACGGAAACGGGCAAGTCGGATGATGCAGTTGTGATAGTAAAAAAAGTCCTTACCGAAAAGAACAGCTGCGGCATTGTTATATATACCCTTTTTAAGCACCTTGAATTTTTCAAGGATGGCTATCGGATCACGTGTGTAAGCACCATCTTTTAACCTCCCCAGCTCAAGAGCCTGGCGTATTGTCCAATGAATACGACTCTCATCAAGATCTTCAAATCTCAAATTTTCATTAGGCAAAGTATCCCATTTATATTTAAGGCCGCCACGGTGCATAATCATACGCGAGTATTTATCGTGTGGCATGACAGATGTGACACTATCATGACGTTGATAAGGCCTGCCATCATAAGAATAAGGTCTATCAAGATTATTCCCCTCGGCTTCAAATATAATCAATTGTTTCTCAGAATCATTTAGTTTGACATATTCCTGCCTGATTTCTACTGACGGCTCGAAGCGACGTAAAGCTTCTCCAATCATACGTGTTGTCTTGTCGCCAACTTCCTGTCCGATAATCTTACCTGAATTTTTAATACCAAAGACTACAATACCGCCTGCTCCATTGAGCATACCGCACAATGTTTCCATTCCTCTGTCAAGTTGACCTGTGGTTTCCTTGAACTCAACGTCAACACCTTCATGTTTTTCAGCCAAAAGCCGTATATAGTCTAAATCAAACGCCATATAATTCGTGGTAAAACAGTTACAAAGTTACGAAATTCTATAGAGATTCAGGCTATTTATGATAAATGTAATTATTTTGATAGAAATGTCAAGATTGAACGACAAAAGGACATTTTTAGACAGGAGAACGAAAGAACAACTGTTCGGTTCCAAGAAGTTCGTTATAAAGGCTGAAATATTCAGCATAGCGATCTTCTTTTCTATATAATTTTAAAGCTCTTGATCTGCATAAATCTGAGGAATACTTATTAGAAGAATTACAGATTGTCATAATCGCGGAAACAATCCCTTCAATATCGCCTTGAGCTACGACAATACCGGTCATGTCATCTATAGCTTCAGGACTTCCCCCTGTTTGATACGTGATCACAGGGGTACCACATGAAAGAGCCTCGATATTTGTAGTAGGGAAGTTATCTTCAAATGTAGGATTTACGAAAGCTATGGCTGATGAGTATAGTTCAGCAAGTTGTTGAACATTATCCGTACGGGAAATTCCCGTTATTCCCTGGGGTAAATGGCTGATTTGACGTTCTGTTAGGCCTACCAATACGATATTGATCTCCTTAGGTAATATCGAACGCAGCTTATGGAATTCGCTTAATCCTTTGGAGTCATTCCAAACACTGGCAACGCCCAAAACATACTTGCCATAACGGTTTGAAGCTGTATATGGCTTAAATGTCCCGACATCAACGCCATTATAAATCTGCCTAATATTTAAATCCTTAAAGAACGATTGTCTATAATAACACTCAACACATTTTGATACAGGAACATAGCACATGACATTTTTTCTTGCGCCAAGTCTAAGCATTGATTGCCAGGCACA
>CAZAZA010000077.1:0-14131 GCA_964489495.1 uncultured Bacteroides sp. | reverse complement strand
CATGAACTCATGCACATCATCCATCCGCATAGCAGAATCCATATAGCAACAGTCGCTATTTTGCTTTTTTCCTGTTTCATATTGTCAATGATTAAAGAATAGACCTTTCACGATTTGCTGGAACATTCCACCAAAATCCGCGTTTATTTCGCGCCCGTTATGCTTATACGACGGACGTATTATCGGTACAGTCCATTGCTGGTGAGACCCATTGCCGCCATAGCTTCTCATGCCCACATCCATTGCCCACCGCTCTGCCAAATCGAATGAGAGGTAACCGCCATAATGGTAGCCGTCCAGCCTCTTCATCGGTTTTACTCCCGGAAAGTAGGTGCGATAATAGGTGCCGAAGAGATGGAGCGATGTTTGGGGGAGGAATTGATAGGAAACATCGGTGCCGATTCCGAATGTGTTGCTACCCGAACGGGGAATGCTCAGTTTGTGCGCATAAAGGAACAGCCCCAACTTCCATGTCTCGTCTGGAGAATACACCGTTTTGACTTCGGCATAGTTCGATACGCCGACTCCTATGATGTTTTCTTGTCTGCCTCGCCCCCAAACATCCACTTTGTTAAACCGATGGATAATCCCGCCGACATTGTATTCGCCTTTATGCAAGGATGAACGGTCAACGGGAAAACTCCGTGTATAATCGGGACGAAAGTCCAAAAGCGTTCCAGGCATTTGGGGAATGGCATTAAAATGTGGAAACAAAAATGCCTTCTCATGTTCATAAACCGACAGTTTGGTCGTGTCTACGCCCGTCACGGTCTGCTTTATACGGTCAAAGGAAAGTATATGATTTTCTTGCCCGTATGATTTTGAGCAAACAGATAACAGCAGCATGATGACAAGAGCCATACTATATGCTGTCAGATTGATGCCGCAGATTTTCAATTTCTGTTTCCACATAATGATACCATTAAATTTTATAAACACATATCCTTTGTCAGAACATATAAGCGCAGGATGCTACGAATGTCCTGTTCTTATTGTCCATACCAACCTTGTTTATATTCTTCATGCCCCAATCATACCCGATGGAAAGCTGGACGTGGCGTGCAATTTCTGTTCCGGCACGGAAGCCCAATCCCCAATCGAAGCGGTTGAGCATCTTGTCGCTGAACACGTTGCCAGCCGTCTCCTTTGTCGTGGCTGTTCCCTTGTCGGGAGTAATGGTTTCCTTTGCTTTGCCAAACAGACCGATGTTAAAATACGGTCCGGCGTTGACGAACAGGCTGACGTTCCGTCCTACGGAAAACTTGTAACCGATGTGGAGGGGAATATTCAGATAGTAAGGAGTACACTTATTGTCCGAAGTATAGCCCGATGACGGTTTGTCCGGCTTTTCTCCGGTAGCGGGGTTATAGTTGCCGTTGTAGTAGTATCCCGGGCTCTTCCATCCATGCGAAGAGAGCATCAGTCCGAAATCCATATACAGACCTTTTGTCACCTGCGGAAGTCCCAACTCCCCCTTAACGCCGACATGGAAACCGGACTGCGATTTGTAACCACTCGAAGAACTGAGATTGTAACCTCCTGTCACTCCCATTCTGAAATCTTGCGCTTTCGTCGCCATGCAGAATGGCAGGGCGAGAAGCAATGTAAATAGAATCTTTTTCATACTGAATTTAATTGTTAAGTTGTTTATTATATACATATATTTAAAACACGTTCTTATGTTTGTCCAAACAAGAGTAATCATAGAACGCTAAATCTTGAATACCCTTGTTTGAACCTTTTATGCGTTTATATGACTTGTATATTATTAAAACTTTGACTTCCTGTAGAATTTCCACGTGAACATTTAAAATTTCTCACATGGGCATTAAACACATTCCCAACAGTTTCAATACGTAAATTCAGAATAGAAACTTTACAACCATTAGGACAAATAACAACGTTCTTGTGATGGAATTTGGAACTTTGCATTTCCAATTCAGCAGAATAACTTGCTGACACACTCTTTTTCCACAGAAACTGTTTTTTCTTTGTCTTAAATTCTACTGCAAATGAATTTCCGTTAACAATACGACCAATAGTCATAGTACTTCTGTATTTTCCATTCTTAATGGATAAAGAAGCCCCTTTGAAGCCCTTGAAACCCGGCTCTATTGGACCCGGTGCTGCCGCCATAGCTATTTCATCATCCACATCATAAGTAGGAGTATTGTTTTCAGGCATTTTTAGTGTATTGCCAATAACAACGTATCCCCTGACATTACCAACAAGAGATAGTTTGTCATCTGTAAAAGTAAAATACGGGGTCACATCATAAGTATCGTTTGTGTTGAACGAGAAGATATTACAATATTTTTCTTTATACCTGTCAATCTGTTCTTTAAATTGATTTTCATCATCAATTTCAAAAATTTGTTCAAGTTCCTCATCGGCTCGGTTCCAAAGAGCATAAGCTCCGTCAAATCCCAATTCCTTAAAATAACTGATACGCTCCTCATCATTCATGGCACTGAGTCTTTCAACCATATCATCGTAGGCTTTCTCGTCTTTGAAATGAAGCACAGGCATATCAGAGACTGTTGATTCTGTACTTCTTGTCTTGGGTAACCATTCGCTCATCTTTGACACTTCCACAGATGGAACTGTACTTTCTTTTGATGGTGCAAATTCGTCCTCATTGTTACAAGAGAATAAACTCAAAGACAAGCATGTCGCTACGACCATATTGGCATGTCTTCTCAAAAAACGTAAATGTTTCATGTTACTTAAAATTTTGTTTGTTAATAATTAATTTATATCTGTTGATACATTACATATCCACTCCGTTTCCATAACCCGACATCCTCCCACAACGCCGATACCATTCTCCACATTGGAATAATGGCTTCTTATGGGTGCCAGTCCTTTATGCCCCAAATCATTGTTCTTGACATCGTTCACAGACTTCAGATAAAGATAAAGTTCCCGTGACAATTTGTATAGATACACTTTGTAGGAGTATTTATAACTGCTGCCGTCCCACATGGATACATTGTCCATAGAGTAATAGGTCTTCAGACGCAAGGTATATTCCTTTCCTCTTATCTGTTCATCACTCCAGATATAGAGATTCTGATAGAATTCATTGGAAAGGTCAAAGGCAGAGTTTAAGCCGCTCTTATTGTACAACAAAGGCTCGTCATCCACTTCAAACTCAATATCGGAATATCCTATGTCTGTAACCTCATTGTCCTGCACACTGGTATAAATGCACCTGCGCACTACCCGTATTCCGTAATAATCTTCCGTGTCGGCATTGTCCTGAAACGTAACGAGAAACTGCAATTTTGTATCAATTTCACGTTTCAACTTCATATCCACTTTTTTCAATGGGAAAGAAGACGGCAATATGGTTTCAGAACTTACAGACGGGAGTCCGTCGGCAGATGCCTTTATATCCACCTTATCAGCTTCATTATATCTGCCAAGCACATAGTAACACCGGGCAGGGAGGGAAGAGGTCGCATTCTCGTTCCAATGCACCGACTGTTCCTTGCCGTTCACCATAAAATTGATTCCGGCATCGGAAATGCCATTTTGCAGCTTCCCTTTCTTAGAAACCGGTACGCTGCGTGACAGCTGTATCAGCGTGGTGTCCTTATCGGCACAAGGCATACAATAGAGAACTATTTTCTCTCCGACATTTATATCGTTCAATTCGAACTCATAACTGCACGAAGAGAACATAAACGCCATAATCCAGAATGTAAAATTTCTTATTTTCATCTGCTGTCAGAATTTTAATGTGTAACTGAATGAAGGGAGTATCGGGAACATACCCGTGGCTTTTCCCTTGAAACTGCCATCGGGCATTTCTTTAACCTTGCCATAGAGGGGATTCATACGGCAATAGGCATTGTAAACACTGATATTCCATATACGTTCATATCCCCGTTTGGTGGTACTGCGAAAGTTAATGCCGAGGTCAAGCCGATGATATGCCGGAAGCGACACGTTGTTCGGCTGCTCGTATATCCATTCCGAAGCCGGCTCACCTCCGATGCCGGGTATGGCAGGAGCATTGACCTGTTGTTGCGGCACGGTCATACGGTTCCCTGTATGGTAAGTCCATGAAGCGTATGCCTCTATCCGGGAAGAAAAGTTGTGGTGAACGCTGAGGTTCAATTTATGACGATTGTCAAATTTATCGGGATACCATCCATTATAGAATGTCGGGAAATTGCGCTTGCTCCATGACAAGGTGTAAGCCGCACTGACTTGTGTCCGGTTATTGCTATAGCTGGTTTCCCATTCCAGTCCGTATGCCTTTCCCTTGCCCTCATGGATTTTTTCTTCCCAGTCATCGGCAGAGGGCGTGAGGCTATTTCCACCGTTATATTCCACAATGTGATTCATCGTTTTGTAAAATCCCTCCATATTCAACCGGATGCGGAAAGGTAGTTGCAGATACATCCCGACCGCATATTGTCGGGAGCGCATCGGCGCAATCTTTTTGGTGGAAGGTACCCAAAAATCCATCGGCAGATTCAGGTAGGTATTGGAAAGCTGGTGCATGAACTGGCTCATTTCCGTATAGGAAGCCTTGAATGTCACACGGTCGCTGCATTGGTAACGGATGGATGCGCGGGGTTCTATGGAATGATAAGTCTTACCTGTTATATGGAACAGGGTGTAATGCAGTCCGGCATTCAGCCTCAGACGGTTGCTTAAAGCTATGTCATCTTCGGCATACAATGAAAATTCCTGTCCGTTATAGGAACCTGAAGCCTCGCGTGACAGGGTGTCTTTCTGGCTGTCAGTCCCGGAATAATCCCATGTACGTGCGCTTTGAGGACGGAAAAGGTGCATCAAGAAATTTGACCCTATACGCAGGCGGTGCGCAGGATTTGGCCGATAATCGAACTCCATACGATAGCCAATGTCATCTATGGTGGAGCGGTTATTACGCTCGCTATGGGTTATCCCCGATAATTGTCCTTCATCAAAAACCCTTTCTTCGGAAAGGTAATCGTGACGGGAACGGTTATGGGTATAGACACCCGTGAATATGGAGTACAGTTTCGGGGAGAACTGGTACTTCCAGTTCAGAGAGGCCGTCAGATTGCCCCATTGCAGGTTGAATTTAGTACGGTCTTCTTCCCGGTTGTAGTTCGTGCCGTATTCTTTCTCAAACTGCTTGTTGTTCACTTTCATGATGTCATTGCCCGAATATAGGCTGATGTCTGCACGGCTGCGTTCCGAAAAACGGTGCGTAATTTTGGCGTTTATATCATGGAAGGCATAGCGCATATTTATCTTATCGGTCTTTGAACTGTTGCGTATGGCCAATGCCGGTACGGTGATGACATCGAGCCATGTGCGACGCATTGCAATGTTGAACGAGGTTCGGTCTTTCTTTATGGGACCTTCAAATTGGATTCGTCCGTCCAGAAGTCCGATGCTTACCGTACCGTGGTATTCTTTCATGTTTCCATCATTGGTACGCACATCCACGACAGAAGAAAGTCTTCCGCCATAGCGTGCAGGGAAGCCGCTCTTGTAGAAGTCGATGTTTTTTACAATATCCGTATTGAATGCGGAAAAAAGCCCACCCAGATGGTTCACCTGATAAAGAGGTGTGCCGTCCAACAGGAAAAGGTTCTCATCATTACCG
The DNA here is from genome assembly GCA_964489495.1 of uncultured Bacteroides sp. GTDB lineage: Bacteria > Bacteroidota > Bacteroidia > Bacteroidales > Muribaculaceae > Paramuribaculum. Next base: position 8,517 of record CAZAZA010000077.1, on the reverse strand, counting down.
CCGCCATGTACATACAGCCCGGAAATGAGTTCGGTGCCTGCCGCCACTCCTGGAAGATTCTGTAATGTCTTTACCACATCCGGCGAACTCATAAGCGCATATCCGGTATTCAGTTCTTTGGAGGTCAATGACACTTTTCCTGTTTGGGTAGTCATCAACGGAGAATTCAAATCAGCGGTCACAACCACTTCTTCCAGTTGATATCCTTCTTTTAGATGAATTTTCAGAGTTGTATCATGCTGAAGAAACACATCTTCCGAGTGTTCACCACAACCTATGGATGAAAAGCGTATGGCATGATTTCCTTCTGGAAGTGTAATACTGAAAAAGCCATGCTCATTGCTCAATGTGCCTGTTCCTGTTGTGACATCCCATACAGTGGCATTTATTGCAGTTTCACCATCATGCTGATAGACATAACCGCTCAAAGTGTATTTCTTTTTCCGGCTCAATAGTATATGTTTCCCGTTTACTTCCCATTTTATGTCCGTATTGCGGAATAATTCATTCAAAGCGGAGTGCAAGCCCCTTCCTTCTAAGGGTTTGCCGATATAGGGTATGTCCAGTTTCAATGAAGCGTCATACACGAAATTGACGGCATACTCTTTTTTTACTGCCTCCATCTGTTGTCTGACGGTACATGAATGAACCTTATGCTGTGCTTGAAGCGATAGGGGTAATATAAAGAAGGTCAATATAAGGAGTGTCAGCCTAATCATTTCACGGCCTCCTTCCTTATCTTTACATCCAGCGTTTTTTCTATCATGGAAATAATCTCATCCAAGTTATCTGTATCAAATTCTGCTGTAAGCGTCTTTCCTGTAGAAACGCAGGTCAGTTTCACATGGAAGTGTTCGGACAAATCTTTCAGTACTTCAGACAAAGGGCTGTTTTTATAAACGAATTTTCTGGATTTGTCAGTTTGGTTCTTATCCGCTTTTTTTGCCATCATCAGTGGGACATCTGCTCCAAAAGGCATAACGGCCTGCATATTCCGGGTAAGTACAATACCATTTTTATTGTTTTTGGCGGAAAACAGTACCTTGCCTGACGATACATAAACTTCGGTTGCGGAATCATCATTATTCTCGTTAACTTCGAATTGTGTGCCCAGCACCTCTATTTTAGCATATTTTCCTGACACAATAAATGGAGCGTGTAGGTTACGGCGCACATCAAAACAGATTCTTCCGGTCATATCGACTTCCCGTTTGTTTTCGTTGAATTTTTCCGGCAGGTAACTGAGCGTTGAATTAGGAAATAGCGTAACCACTGAACTGTCAGGGAGTATAAATGTCGTGGTGTCAGCATAAGAATATAGACCAACAAGAGATTCTTTCTTCCACATGAGACAATATGCAGTAAATAAGCATATCACAACAGAGGCGGCAATCCCTGATACATATCGGAGCCATCTGCGCTCTTTGGCTGGATGCGCCTTCTTGTATCTGCGTAAAGCTTTTCGGGTATCAAAAATTCCCGGAGAATAATACCTCAAAACAAATTGTAATCCCTTTAATTCTTCTTTGTCCATTTTCGATGTTCTTTTTAGCTAAGAGTAAAATCAACCGAAATCCTACTATTCCAAACAGAAAAAATTACCCGAAAAAGAAAAAATAAATCTTCCGGCACTCACCTTTGATGCTCTTAAGAGCCTTGCTGATTTGGTTTTTGACCGTGTTTACGGAGATTCCAAGTCTGTCTGCCACTTCTTCGTATTTCAATCCGTCTCGTTTGCACAGCAGGAAGGCTTCACGACAACGGTCAGGCAATGAATCTATGGCAGTCCACATTCTTGCTTCCATAAATGACTGTTCTTTGTATTCTGTATCAGTAAGAGTTTCCTCAAAGTTTGAAATAAAGCGGTTTCGGTCAATTATGTTTTCTTTTTTTAGGACAAGAAAGCATCTGTTGCGTACCATCATAAACAAATAGGATTTTACATCGGAAACGAAACGACCTTTCTCGGACAGTTCGAGAAATTCAGTCAAACAATCCTGTACGATATCCTCCGCATCTTCAGCTATATGCAGGTAATGAAGTGCATACAGACACAGTGGGCGATAGTATTTCCGAAAAATACTGTCTATATCTATTTTCTCAAATTTTATTGATTCTGACTTTATCATGTGACATTTATCCTTTTTTTATAGTCTTCTTGTATTCCCATTCCGTAGGCTTTTGTAACTCTTCAGGTTCTTGCTTTTCTTTCATACAAGCAATATAAGCAACGGTGCAAAGTATTGCGCACAACAGACATAAATACTATTTGTCTTAATTATGGTACTATCGTATTACTTCCCGTTCCCATAGGTAAACCGCGGCGATACACACCGTGGTTGCCGCTTCGGACAGTGCCAATGCCAGCCAGATGCCAGTGACACCCAATACGCGAGGCAGCAGGATAAAACTCGGGACAAGGAAAATCATGCCGCGCAGCAGGGCGAAAGTCGTGGCCGGACGGATGCGCTCCACGCTCTGATAGTAACCTATGGCCGTCAAATTCAGAATGAAGCAGACGAAAGCCGCAGAGACGAGCGGGAATCCGTCGATGGCGATTCGTGCCGCCGGCACCGTGCGATCCACGAACAGTCCGACCAGCCATTCAGGACAGTAGACGAAAAGCAGGGTAACGATCGTGCCGCACACCACGGCAGTCAGCAGCGCAATCCGCTCCGTTGAAGCCACACGGCTATGCAGTCCTGCGCCGAAGTTGTAGCTGATGATCGGCTGGGCGGACTGGGCGATGGCATTGCCGACCATGAAGACGAAAGGCATGTAATAACATGCGATACCGAAGGCGCCCACGCCGTCATCGCCCAGATAGTGCATGAAAACCTGGTTGCCGACGAATACGAGCATGGCCATCGTACACTCGCCCAGCAGTGCCGACGAACCGATGCGGCACTGGTATCCGATGTTGCGCAGCGACAGACGCAGGCTCTTGCGGCTCCATTTGGGCATGACCGGACGCAGATGCCGTGCATGGAACAGCAGATAGCCCATGCAGATGACACCCCCGATGACCAGACTGAGTGTCGTGGCGGCCGCCGCGCCCGTTACGCCCAGTCCCAGCGGGAAGATGAAGAGCCAGTCCAGCACGATATTGACTGCCGCCGGGATGATGTTGCACCACATGGCCAGTTTGGGCGCACCGTCCAGACGGATGACGAAGAGCGCGATGGAGGCCCACATCTCGAACAGCAGCGAGGGGGTGAACCACAGCAGGTAATCCCTCACCTGGGGCAGCAGGTGCTCCGACGAGCCGAGCAGGCGTCCCGTAGCATCGGGAAAGAGCATGATGACGACCGACGGAACCAGCGTCACCAGCGTGGCGAAAACGAGAGTCTGCGTCACGTTCATCCGCGCTGTCTTCCGCTTGCCCCGCGCCAGGTGGATGGAAGCCACGACGGAACATCCTGCGCCCAGCATCAGCGCCACGCCCATGAGCAGCATCAGCACCGGGATGCAGATGTTGATGGCGGCCACGCCGTCGCTGCCCACGCCGTGGCCCACGAAGATACCGTCGATGGCCGTTACGGCCGACATGCTCAGCATACCCAGCAGCGTAGGGATGAAATACTTGTTGAATAACTTGAACACATTCACACTTCCTAAATCGATAGCGTCTCTTTCCATATTTCACATTTTTAATATTCGACTCAACGAAAAAATGCAGGACAAGCTGATTGAAGCAGACCTTATCATGTGACATTTTTGAGATTATAAAATGCAAAATTACCTCTCTGAATTTGACCGTAACAGCACGATTGGACTGAAACGGAAAAATTGGCTTCTGAACCGCCTAAATAGGCAATCCAATTTTTTGCCAAAATTCTGAAAAGACAGTTCGATGCGAGCTGAGCGCCCCGATAAATACACTTCAACATTCATTTTATCCGTCTCAACCGCTATTTTATCTGTTTCAGCGACTTTATCCTGTTAAATGAAGGACTTAAGTCTTACTTTTGCAAAAATTGAAGTAATTTTGCACTTGATATGACCAAAGGAAATAAAGAAATAATGAACTGGCAGAATGGAATCCTGCTATCGGCTGTCTCCTATGCCATATATCTCATCTTCTGGCTGGTGCTTGATGATGATACTGCTCGACTGTTGCCGGAAATGACGGTGACGGACTATCTCATCGACTTCCTGCTGTGTGTGCTTTTCACATACATTTCACTGGGATTCTGTTATATAGTATTCAAAACTTTACCATTCAAAGCCTCCTATATCAGAGTCGTTATTTATGCATCTTGTCTCCTGATAATCAACAATCTGGTGGCTTTCGGTATGACGTCCCTGTTTAACTTCCTGTGGGATGAAACGGAAAATGGGTTAATTGAAGAACTTATAAATATGAAAAGCGCATATACTTTCGCCATGATATCTGCATTCATATCAAGCGTTTATGCAAACACATTCTATCTTCAATCTTACATCAAAACTCGTGATGAAAAACAGGCACTTGAAATGGCGTTGATGAAGGAAAAGGAAATCGCCTTGCAGTCACAACTAAATTCCCTGAAACTGCAAATCAATCCGCACTTCATGTTCAATAACTTTAATAATCTGCTGGAATTGATAGAGGAAGATACAAAACTCGCAGGTAAGTTCCTAAGCAATTTGTCGAAAGTGTACCGATATATCATTGCTAATTTAGACCGGGACTTGATTCCTATTAAAGATGAAATACAGTTCCTTGATTCATACTTGTATCTAATGAAGGTACGTCACGCTGAAGGGGTCATCACAAAAATCAGTCCAGAGATTAAAGAATGTAAGGGATTCATTCCTCCAGCAGTATTGCAGCTTCTTGTGGAGAATGCAATAAAACACAACGGCTTTTCGATGGCACATCCGCTTTTTATTGACATCACATTGTCAGATGATTATATCACAGTGCGTAACATTAAATCACCTTTACTCTCAAAAATGGAATCAACTGGGTTAGGTCATAAAAATATAATAGAGCGTTATTCACTGCTTTGCAATAAAAAAATTAAGATAGAAAATGCCGAAAACTTCTATTCAGTGAGTTTACCCATCATAAAAAACGTCATACCCTATGAAGATACTGATTCTTGAAGACGAGCAACGCAATGCTATGCGTCTCATAAGATTGCTGAATGATATTGATCCTACGTTTGTAATAGAAGGACCATTTACAAATATAAAAGAGACTGTTGACTTTTTCCAATCAGGAAAAACAACAGACCTCATCCTTGCGGATATCCGCCTTACTGACGGTCTGAGTTTTGAAGCTCTTAAATATGCTCCGGCAACAGTTCCCATCATATTCACCACTGCATACGATGAATATGCGGTACAGGCTTTCAAATTTAACAGTTTCGACTATCTGCTGAAGCCTTTGGATGCTGATGAACTTGAAGTTGCCATAGATAAAGCGACTAAAGCAGGAAAGAATTATGCCGAAGAAAATCTCCGGCAACTTTTCGATGCGTTACAGAAGAACCAATATCGTTATCGTGAGCGCTTCCTGTTGCCTTACCGTGACGGATATAAGACAATCCGCGTCTCGGACATCAACCACATCGAAACGGAGAACAAAACCGTGTATCTTCGTCTCAATAACGGAACTTCCGAAGCTGTTAATGTGTCAATGGACGAACTTGAACAGCAACTAAATCCTGACTGTTTCTTCCGTGCAAACCGCCAATACATCATCAACGTAGAACATGTATTATTTCTTGGCAATTATTTCGGTGGTAAGCTTATTGTTCGCTTAAAGGGCTATCCTGATACAAGAATAACGGTCAGTAAGGAAAAAGCCCAGCGACTTAAAGAGTGGATTGACAGGTGAGACTTAGAGTAATTGTTAAAATACAAGCTATCCCCATAAAACAAGCACTATCACCATTTGGCATAAAAAGTTCTACGAACAATTGATTGACTTGTATATTCGTCCATATATGAGTTAGAATAAATATGTCACCTTTTTACTTGTCTGTTCAATAGTTCACAGATTAAATTTTGGTTAGTCACTCTAAATATATACACCCTCTGACCGACTGACTTGTTTTGTTATTCAAATACACCGTCGAACAATGAGATGGCCTCATCTTTCTTTGTGTTTATGATCCGGGCATAACGCTGGGTGTGCCGGATGGTGGTATGACCAAGCAACTGACTGGTCGTATAAATGTCTATACCTGCTGTAAGACAAAGCGTGGCGTAGCTGTGCCTCCCGGCGTGAAAGGTGATATCCTTTGTGATTCCGGCGTTCTTTATCCATGTGCCGAGGGTCTGTCCGTAATACCTTGTCAACCGTGGAAACACCTTGTCCTCCGCCGTGGCATCCTCCGGTTTTTCCGGCAGCCATTTCCGGGCATTCATATTCAATGGCAGGAACAGCTCGACTCCGGTTTTGTACTGGACTATCTCAACCTGCCAATGGGTAGCGGTTTTCACAATGTCTTTCCAACGGAGATTTATGATGTCATAGATACGGAGTCCGCTGAAACAGGAGAAAAGAAATGCCCCTTTGATGTCCTCGCGGTGGCAGGGGGTGACGATAAGCCGTTTTATCTCCTCTACTGTAAGATACTCGCGCTTGTGTTCCTTGATGGACAGAGAGGCCTTGGTTATTCCCTTGAACGGGCTTTTGGGTATCACGCTTTCACGTACAGCATGGTTCAGCGCGGCTCTGACATAGCATAGATACAGGAATACGGTGCTTTTTGTTATTTTCTTCCTGTCTGTGTTGAGTGCGTTGCGACTGACGAGGTGCTCCATGAACCCCACCAGAAATTCCTTGTCCACATCGGCAAGCGTGGTCTCTGAATCGTAATCCGTGACCTCCTTTACGGTTCGGTCTATCCATCTTTTCGAAGATTCAGCACAGCTTTTCTTCGCATTCTCGGCATAGATGCCCATCCATGTGCAAAACGGCATCTTGGCTTTGTGCGATTTGTCCTTTATGCCGGCAATACGGTTGGTAAGGTCAAGTATCATTTCCTCCTTAACGGCATTCGCCTGTGCCAGCGTATTGGCATTCATTATTCTTGACGGCGTGTCGGTTTCCGGCACGAGGTATAGCTTCAGGAACTTGTATGTCCGCTTACCGTTGTGGTATATGTCAAGATACAATGAACGGTTGCCGTTTTTCAGCACCTGCTCCCGGAGCCTTATCGGTTCCTTCATCACTACCTGCTTCTTCTGTCTGCCCATATATCTTAATCAAATAGTCTGTCAATCAAATAAACTGCATCCACCTTCTTTTTGTCCACAATTTTTGCATACACCTGGGTCGTTTCCACATCCGAGTGTCCGAGCAACTGACTTGTGGTATAGAGATCCGCGCCCATTGTCAGCGACATCGTTGCAAAAGCGTGGCGGCTCACGTGATAGGAGACCCGCTTGGTAATGCCGGCCTTTGAAGACCATGTTTTCAGGACATGATCACAATCGCTCACCGTGGGAACATCAAAAACGGCATCTTCAGGATTGCCCTTCACATCTGGCATAAACTTCTGCGCCTGCAGGCTCAAAGGCAGGTAAATCACTTTTCCGGTCTTTTGCTGACGTAGCTCGATATGCTTTTTCCCATTCTCCTCAATCACGTCTTTCCAACGCAATCCTTTGACATCACTGTACCGTAACCCGCAAAAACAAGAAAAAAGAAACGCCGTCTTCACTCTTGGACTCCTACATGGAGTGTCGATAAGTGCCTGCACTTCTTCAATGGTCAGATACTCACGCTTTGTACGTTCCCCCTGTATGGATGCCCAGTCGAATGACAGCAGAGGGTTCTCGGCAAGAATTTCCAAATCCACCGCATAATTGAGAGCGGCACGAATATATCCGCAGTAGCCAGATATGGTCTTCTTCGCCAAAGGCTTTTTTGTTACTTTTGTCTTGCGAGTCCCCAGATAATCTATAAATCCCTGAAGAAAATCCTTATCAACTTCATACAGCCTTATCCGAGGATTGTAAGCCTTAAGACATAAAGATACCGCATGTACATTATCGGCAAGGGAGGTGCGCCCTTTTTTCGTTCCGAAATCCGCATATTCATTAAGCCATTCTATAAGTGACATTCGAGCCTTATCCGAAAGGACTGTCACCGGCTTCTTGTTGGTGATGTCAAGAATACGCTGTGCCTTGATAGCATTGGCGGCCTTGAGCGTGTTGGCATTCCTCTCCTTTGCCTCCTGTGATATTTCAGGGACAAGGAAGAGTTTAAGAAACTCATACCTGCGTTTACGGTCGGTATAGATATCCAAATATATGGACTGGTTGCCGTCCTTAAGTTGCTTGAAGCGGATGCGGACAGGCACCGATTCTGATTTTTTTGTTCTTGCCATTCTCTGCCAATGCTTTATTTCGTGTGCAAAGGTACAAAAAATAGCTCAAAACGACTAACAAAAAAGTAACATAAACAGCAGAAATAACAAAAAATAACCCACACTCCACCAAAAACAAATCAAAATCACCCCTCTGTAATGCCTTATAAATAAAGGATTTTATTTGCACTTACTTATAAATTTCCTC
>CAZAZA010000076.1:0-14369 GCA_964489495.1 uncultured Bacteroides sp. | reverse complement strand
CGCCCTTGCCGTATGAGTCACCACCCCTTTTATTTGAACCGCATTGCGGCAAGCCGCAACCGGGGTAAATTAGTGGTAAGTATTTTAAAATCACCTTGTTTGCTTCGGCCGTGGCATGCCACGACCCTACATTTTAAACGTATGATATATATTGATTGGTTGGTTAATTGGTGCTTGATTGGTTGGTTAATTGGTGCTTGATTGATGGATTATTTGAACCGGGCTGTGAAGAGCTGGAATCGCTGTTTTCGTCATTTTTTTTAGAAAATTAATTGTGTTTTTGGATAATTCAAATTTTTTTGATTATATTTGTGGCGTAAAAGTTGACCTTAGTTAAACGGAAATAATATTTAAATAATATACCCAATTATTAACTTACATTTTAACTTTATGAAGAAGCAATTACTCCTCCCGGCAGCAGCCGTGGCAGTCGCAGGCGCGGCCTTTTGGGTCAGTGCTGTCGACTACGACCTCAGCTCTCTCGGGACGACGAGTCGAGAAGACCGCTATGTGTCATCTCTGACATTGTCGGATGATCAAGGCTCTGAAGCCGTGACCATCAGCGACATCCAGACAGCTGGAACACGTAATATCTACGTGGACAAGAGTGATCAGACTTTTACAACAAAACCCGGTGCAGTCGTTACCATCACACCTGGCGGTGCCGGCTCTTGGATGCACTCTTATGCTTACATCGACTGGGCCGGTGACGGTTTCTCCTACACCACTCCCTCCGATTTCATGGATATCGACGAATCGGTCGAACCTGCCAACCAGTACAAGCTGAAAGCAGGTGTCGACTTGGTGGCTTTCACCCGCTGGTGTCCGACTTCCGGCGAAACTTATTGGTATAACACCGATGGCTTTGTTGGCCAGAATACCGGCAACAATATTCACAACTGGGATATCACAACTCCGTTCTCGTTTACCATTCCAGCCGATGCAAAGCCAGGCACATACCGCATGCGCTACAAATGTGCATGGAATCAGCTTGACCCTAACGGCGTGCCTGACATTCAGCTTAACAATACACTTGCTAATGACGGTGGTTGCATCGCCGACTTCACACTTGTGATTGAAGGCGAGAAAGAGCCTGAGGAAGTAAACTATGACCTCAGCTCGCTCGGTTCGCAGAACGGCAACAATGTAGGAGCTCGTTGGCTTTCGTATGTGAACCTGAGTGCAGAAGGCAGCGAAACTTTGAAAATTGGCCCTGCCGGTGGCACGGACGAGCCTGATATCAATAAGAGATATGCCATATACCACGATTTCTCCGACCAGGTGTTCGGGGTAAATGCCGGCAAGACCATCAATGTCGAGGTAGAAGGCGGTGGTAACCTGCTTCAGACCTACATCTATGTAGACTGGGGCAAGGACGGCTTCAAGTACAGCCAGCCCTCCGACCTGATCGACATGGAAACCTATGTTCCGCTGCCCGGCAGCGACCTCGTAGCTCACAGCGGATGGAGCGTATCAGGTTCGACCTCAGGCACTCCCTGGTATGACTCTAAGGGAAATACTGTAGCAAGCCCGCTGTATCCCACCTGGCCTCAGACATATGAGATAGCTATTCCGGAAGGCACAGAGCCCGGTCTTTACCGTGCCCGCGTGAAGTGCGCATACTGTGCTCTCGACCCGAATGGCGGCAAAGATGATGTGACTGGAGCGACAAACACTATTCAGAATAATATCGGTACCATCGTTGACTTCACCATTGAGGTTAAGGAAGCTCCCAAGACTGTTGATTACGACCTCAGCTCACTCGGTCAGCAGGATGGCAACAATGCAGGCGCTCGCTGGCTTTCTTATGTGACACTCAGTGCAGCAGGCAGCGAAACTGTGAAGTTCGGCCCGATCGGAGGCAGTGATCAGACGGATAACATGACAAAATATGCCGTATATCATGACCTCTCAGCTGATAAGTTCGCAGTAGAGGCCGGCAAGACCGTAACTGTTGAAGTTGACGGCGGCGGCAATCTGCTTCAGACCTATGTATATGTAGACTGGGGCAAGGACGGCTTCAACTACACACAGCCCTCTGACTATGTCGACGTAGAAACAAGTGTTCCTCACGAAGGCAGCGACCTCATCGCTCACACAGGCTGGAGCAAGAACGGCACGAGCGGTCCCTGGTATGACTCTAATGGAGAAGAGGCTGTAAATGCAAAGAATCCTTCCTACCCGCAGACATTCGAGATCGCCATCCCCGAAGGAACCGAGCCCGGTCTTTACCGTGGCCGTGTTAAGACAGCGTTCTGCTCTCTCGATCCTAACGGCGGTATTGACACAGGTGGTGCACCCAACACCATCCAGAAGATGATCGGTACTATCGTTGACTTCACTATCGAGGTTAAGGATGTAGTTGAAGAAGAAAAGACTGTTTTGGCTTACAACGTATTTGCAGGCGACTTGAAATGGACCGTTTCTGACTTCTGCTGCGACGAGCCCGACAGAGAGGGTTCTAACGGCACGATCGATAAGATGATCGACAATGACCTCAACACGTACTATCACTCCAACTGGGGCATAGCTGAATACAAGGGTGTTCACTTCTTCGTGATCGACCTCAAGAATTCACAGGATCTCTATGGCTTAGCATATGCTCCTCGTCCCACAAGCTGGCACAACGGCGAATGGCGTAACGTATCGGTATTTGCAAGCGATGACGAATCAGCCTTCAACTTCACCGAACAGGTTGCCGACTATGCAGTCAGCATGGACAAGCATCAGGAACTTTCCGACCTTGTAAGCGCATATGCTGAAGAGCATGCCGCTGAAGGCCGTGAATGCAAGTTCACCACAACCGGTGATCCGGAAAACGTTATGTTTGAAACTCCGCTCCATGGCCGCTACGTTCTCGTGGTAATGAAGGAATCTCACTCTGGCCACAACGTGGTTGCTGAATTAGGTTTCTACATGGACAAGCAAGTTTATGATGAACTGCTCAAACAGAGCAAAGTGCAGGCGAAGGTGGCTCAGCTTGACCGCTATAAAGGTAACGTTCCGGGTGCTGAAGCAATCATCAGCGACGCTGCCGCACAGATTTCAGCTCTTGGCACTGAAAACTTCGATGAGGAAGCCGATGCTATCCTTGCCGCTACCCGCACCGCCCTTCAGGAATCGCTGAACGGTCTGGCTACTTCGGGCAGACTCGTAGTAATCAAGAACGTACGTCGTGCATCCATGGGTCAGAACGCATTCCTTGCCGCTGCAGGCGACTCGATCAACACAGTGGCTGCCGCAGGTGCAAACACCGACGCTTACTGGACTGTTGAAGCTTCGGGTGATAACTTCGTCCTCCGCAACTATGGACGCAATGCTTATGCTTGCCTCGGCGAAGGTGACCAGTACTTCACTCTTGGCGAAAGCGCTGATTATGTGGTTAACGCTCCGTTCACCTTCGTTCTGAAAGATAACGGTACGGTTGCCATGCAGCTTGCTTCCGGCAACACTTACAACATCGACACCCGCGAACACGGCCTGACTCACTATCTCAGCTCGGATGCCGGTGAGGAATGGAGTGTAGTATATGCAGCCGATCAGGCTGAAACCGTTCTGGTTCGCAACGTGCTGGCTAAGAATCTTAAGTGGACAATTTCTGACTTCTGCTGCGAAGAGAGCTCAAATGAGAAACCTTACGGAACTATCGAGTATATGATCGACAATGACCTGAGCTCTTATTATCATTCCGAATGGGCAAATACCCAATACAAGGGCGTTCACTTCTTTGTGATAGACCTGAAGACTTCACAGGATCTCTATGGCATAGCATATAATCCTCGTCCCACAAGCTGGCACAACGGCGAATGGCGCGATGTATCGGTATTTGCAAGCGATGATGAATCAGCCTTCAAGTTCACTGAACAGGTTGCAGACTATGTAGTCGGCAAGCACGAAGAAGTATCTAACCTTGTAAGCGCTTACGCTACCGAGCATGCCGCTGAAGGCCGTGACTGCAAGTTCACCACTACCGGTGAGGCCGAAAACGTCAAGTTTGACATACCTCTCCATGGCCGCTACGTTCTCGTGGTAGTGAAAGAATCTTCGTCGGGCCACAATGTGGTTGCAGAATTAGGCTTCTACTACACTAAGGAAGCATTCGACGAACTTCTGAACAGCCAGTACGAGCCTGAAGCAGTAGACATGGTTGTTACTCCCGAAGGTGGTAATTTAGATAGTGACCTCAGCAGCATCAATTTCTACATTGCTGACGCTGAATACGGCATCAATGCTGAAGTTACCGAACCTGTCACTCTGTCGAAGGGCGAAGAGGTACTCGTAAGCCTTGACAATGAAGCTCTCGCACAGCACTACAGCGAAAAGGGTCAGATGTACTATATCGACTGCAACATCACCGAGAACGGCACATATACGCTGACCATTCCTGAGGCTAAATTCATCGGCGATGAGGTTTACAATAAGGAGACTGTAGTTGTCTGGACAATAGACAGGGTCGGTATCGAATCTGTAACTGTCAACGGTGAAGAAGTTGAAATCTATGACCTCCAGGGCCGTCGCGTAGAGAAGGCTGAAAAGGGCATCTATATCATCAACGGCAAGAAGGTTCTTGTAAAATAATCGATTTTTCCCGATTATCGGATGGACGCTCGGTCCGAGCGTCCCTACATAATTAATGGTTCGCCAAGTCCTGTCGCAGGATTTGGCGAACTTTTTTTTCGCCCACAGCTGTTCCCCGACCACACGTTTAACTCGGCCGTGGCATGCCACGACCCTACAATTTTAACGTATAATATATATTGGTTAATTGTTGCTTGACAGACCGGAATATAAAATACTTGCCGCGGTCCTACAAGATCTCCGGGAGGATTGTAGGACCGCGGCAGAGGTAAAAGATGTGATAACTTTACGAGCGGCTTGCCTGGAAGCCGGTGTCGGAGAGGGTCAGCCGTACGAAGCGGGCCAGGTTGTTGGGAGCGTTTCGGGTGAGATGGCTGACAATGCGCGATGCCGCCTCGGGGTCTTTGGCCACCATGTAGAGGAAACCGCCACCACCGGCTCCGGGGAGTTTGTATCCCAGGCAGTAGTCCTTGATGCTGTCGATAATCGATTCGACCAGCGGGGGATTGGTTCCCGGGTCGAGGGCCTTGTTCTGTTCCCAGGTCTTGAGGACCATGCGCCCAAAACGCTCGAAGTCGCTGAGCTGGATGGCATCGGCCATTTCGAGGGCATGTTCTTTCATTGATGCGAGCAGTTCGAGATGGTGTCCGGAGTTGAGGAACATGCCACGGACGATTTCGGCAAGGATGTGCTTGGCAGTGCGTGTCAGGCCTGTGTAATAGAGCAGGTGGCACGGGGCATATTCGGGTGCGCGGAACAAATGGTCGGGAAGCCAGCTCACACGAGGTATCTGAATGTCGGAAGCAGTGGTCTGGAGCAGTTTGACACCGCGAAGAACGCCGCCATACTGGTCCTGCCAGCCGCCGCCGGTGGTGAGGAGCTGTTCGAGCGCGAGAGTGCGGTTGCATACCTCATTGCTGTCCCAGCCGAGCCCGCAGAAGTCGCTGACGGCTCCGAGCACTGTGGAAGCCAGTATCGAACTCGTACCGAGTCCTGAGCCGGCCGGTATGGCCGAGAGCAAAGTCACTTCGATGCCGCATCCGAAGTCCTGCAGCTGAGCCTGCAGCGACTCATATTTTGCCGCGCAGAACTGAGGCACGAATCCGGCAAGGGCGAGAGCTGCCTTTGGAATCGAGAATGGTGAGCCTACGCGGCAGTAGTCGCCGAGCGTTTCCCAGTCGGTGACAACCTCACTCGCACTCATGTCGATGGAGTTGAGCCTGATGTCGAATGTCTTGCATGGCTTTATGTAGACCTGCAGAGGAGGCTGGCTGTTCAGTTCGATGGCCATGTTGACCACCGAGCCGCCGTTGAGGATGGAGTAAGGAGGTGTGTCGGTCCAGCCGCCGGCGAGGTCGATACGCACGGGCGAACGGCCCCAGACAATCTGGTCGCGGAACACATCGAGACGAGGCAACATCGGCCTGGAACATATGTCGCCGAGCAGTGTGGAGCGCAGACGGCCGAATGCGTCGCTTTCGGCCGCTTCGGCAGTGGCGGTGTCGCCGCGCAGGCTCGCGATGCGCGAGCGAAGCATGTCGTTGTGTATCTGCTTGTCGGTCGGCGCGTCGTCGGGCAGAGCGTCGGGGGACTCGATGCCGAAGCGGGCATACTGTCCGGCAAGGTCGGCGAGGTCGAGCTGGTAGCAGACGCTGCGGGGCCAGTTCGTCGCGATAGTCGGTATGTTGCGTGCAAGGCGTTCGTTACGTGCGGCGAACAGCTTGTCGAGGTCGGCACGGGCAGATATCTCGTCGGCCGAGAGCCGTTCGGCGTTGAGCCAGGCCCTGCGGCCGGTCTCGTCGCCGGGGTCGGAAATCATCCAAGCAGCCACATGGCCCATTGTGTCGATGTTGTCGATAAGCGGGAACAGTTTGAGTGACTGAATGTCGGTGCATCCGCTCTCGAAATCGTCGCGTGTGAGGCTCCTCGCGGCCATCCAGGCCGTAAAAGGCACGTTGCAGTAGAGAGTCTTGCCGTCGAACGGATCGCCACGGAAAGCGTCGTCAAATCCGTAGGGACGCACGGCCATGGCATCCGTGCCTTTGACCGGCTCTATATCGAGGCAAATGCCCTCGGGGAGGACGAGATCCCAGTTGTTTGCTGGAATGCCGGTGATGATATTGCGGGATGTCACAGTCCAGGTGTCGGGCACGCATGAATTCTCGACCCAGACGGAGTCGTTTTTCTCTGACAGCCGGTAGGTTATGTCGCTGTTCTGAACAAACAGCGAGCTGTTGGGCTTGAGCTTGCGCTGCATCACGCGACGCTGGTCGTGAACCTTGTTCTGGACGGTCACGGTCGATGACAGCAGTTCGCGGGAGGTGCCGTAATGATAGAATTCGCCTCCGGGAAGCGGAAGAATGGCCACCGATAGCCCGTTAAGCTCGGGGTCGACAACCGAAGGACGGTCGCCCAAAGCTCCGCCGAAATCGGAATAGAGGTCGTAAGGTGTTTTCTCACCGCGCCGGCAGAGCAGTTCCATCGCTTTATCGCTCAGGAGCCATACGCCTATGTCCATCAGGAAGTAGTGAGTGTCGGCCAGCGATTCGAGGGTGGCCAGCGACGGCTTCTGGAGCATAAAGTCGAGCTTGTCGGGAGTCTGACGCGACGAGACGAACACGCCGTGGTGGGTGGCCAGCACAGGGTCGACCCACAGACCGTAGCACACTATGTCGGCTTCGGGAATCGGCTGCAAGGGTTCCTCAGACCTAATGTACACGTCGCCTGATGCAATGAGGGTGCGCAGCGAGGAGGGTGCGGCGGCCATAATACGGTTGTAGAGCGACAACTGGAGACTCAGCAGAGTCTGGTCGATTTTCTGTCCGCGTTCCCAGCGGAAGATCGGGATGGGGGTAAGGATTTTGCCCGAAGAGGCGTAGGCCGGGATCCGGCGGCTCTGTCCGCCGGCGTGCAGTATGATGCGCCGGGCGCTTCCGTCAGAGGCGGCCGAGCCGGATGACTCGCGCCAGCGTTCCATAAGCCAGGTGGTGCCGCCGCCCGAGCCGAGCTTACGGCCGACGGGGTCGGAAGTGACGAACCATTCGTCCTCAGAGGCCTCGGTCAGCCTATGAAACGACTCCACGAGGTTGGGCGGGAGCGAAAGCAGTTTGTATGTCTTTGTTTGCATAGCAATAGGGTTGAATGCATGATTATTGTCATGCAAAGTTAATAAATCTTTTGTTAGTCCGAAAGTGACAGGCCGGATTAGTGATACAGGCATGCTAATTGTCCATTTAGTCTAATTTTCTTGCTGTTTTCATGATTGAGAGCTAACTTTGTATATTCAAAAAAATAAACATTCATGTCACAACTTGAAATTTCGGAAGTACATAATGCGGCCAAGGTTCTGAAGAACGTGGCCCGTCACCCGGCACTCATCGGCGTAACCAAACTCAATCCTGATGCATCCGTATATCTAAAGCCTGAGAATCTGCAGTATACAGGCTCGTTTAAGCTTCGTGGCGCTTACTACAAAATCTCGCAGCTCAGCGACGAGGAGAAGTCACGCGGCGTGATAGCCTGCTCGGCGGGCAACCATGCCCAGGGCGTGGCCCTCGGCGCGGCACACAACGGCATAAAGGCACTGATATGCCTTCCGGCCGGCGCTCCGCTGTCGAAAATCGAAGCAACAAAAGCCCTTGGAGCCGAGGTGTGTCTTGTGCCCGGCGTGTATGACGACGCATATGCCAAGACTCTTGAGCTTCAGAAAGAATACGGCTACACACTGGTGCATCCGTTCGACGACCCTCTCGTGATAGCAGGGCAGGGCACTATCGGCCTTGAGATACTTGAAGAGATGCCCGACGTGGAGGCTGTGATTGTGCCTGTTGGCGGCGGCGGCCTTATTTCCGGTGTGGCTTTTGCGTTGAAGACCCTCCGTCCCGACATCAAGGTGTACGGAGTGCAGGCGGCAGGAGCACCCTCGATGGTGGAATCGGTTCACCGCAACGAGCGCATACGTCTCGACAAGGTGTCGACAATAGCCGACGGTATCGCCGTCAAGGAGCCCGGCGTGAACACTTACGAAATGTGCCAGAAATATGTCGACGACATCGTGACCGTGACCGAGGACGAAATCGCGGCTGCGATTCTCGCGCTGATCGAGCAACACAAGCTCGTATCGGAGGGCGCGGGAGCCGTGTCGGTGGCTGCCGCGATGTTCGACAAGCTCCCGATCAAGGGCAAGAAAGTGGTCTGCGTGGTTTCGGGCGGAAACATTGACGTCACGCGCCTCAACCGCGTAATCAACCGAGGCCTGGTGAAGAGCGGACGCGACTGCACCATATCGGTCGGCCTGAGCGACAAACCCGGACAGCTGTCGAAGGTGTGCAGCATCATCGGCGAGAAGGGAGCGAACATACTTTCGGTAAACCACGTGCGTTCGACCGACAATACAGAGATAGGAGGCTGCGAGCTCAGCATAGAGATGGAGACCCGCAACCACGAGCATATTGACGAAATCAAAGCGGCCCTCCGTGAGGCCGGTTACACTGTAGGCTGATGGCGATGAGACTCACAGCGGCCACGCTTGCCATGACGGCCTGCGCGGCTGCTATGTCGCAGGCCCCCCTCGACACACTCGTGCTGTCGCCGGAACAGTGTGTGGAGATAGCCCTTGACGAGAATCCGACCATAAAGGTCGCCGACTTGGAAATCAAGCGGATGGACTACTCCAAGAAGGAAACCATCGGACAGCTGCTGCCGTCGGTAGCTTTCGGAGCCACATATAACCGCACCCTTGCCAAGCAGACCATGTATATGAACATGGGTGCTTTCGGCGGCGGCTCGGGTTCGGGATCAGGCAATCCGGACGAGGGAGGTGGCGAACAGCCGGCCGAGAAGCCGAAATCAAACGGCATAAAGGTTGGTCTCGACAACTCCTGGAGCGTGGGGTTCACGGCTTCGATGCCGATAATCGCACCGCAGCTGTGGAAGACATTGTCGCTCTCCGACAGCCGGATACTTGAAACGCTTGAAAAGGCACGCGAATCGAGGGTTGACCTTGTCAACCAGGTCAAAAGCGCATATTATCAGCTTCTGCTCGCCGACGATTCCTATAAAGTGATTCTCGAAAGCTACGACATGGCCAAGTTTACGGCCGACCTCTATAAACGCCAGTTCGAGGCCGGAGCGGCCTCGCAGTATGACGTTCTACGCACGGAGGTGGCGGTGAAGAACGTGGAGCCGGAACTCTCGCAAGCAGAAATAGCCATACGCCAGGCTCAGCTGCAGCTCGCGCTGCTGATGGGGCTTGACGCTTCGGCGGCCGTGGTCAAGGCCGACCGCTCGTTGAGCAGATACGAGGAGTCGATGTATGAGCACGCACTGTCGCTCGACACGGCCATAAACGGCAACACCTCCCTGCGTTTGCTCGACATACAGACCCGACAGCTGCGCGACGCACTGACCATACAGAAAATGTCGCTGATGCCCACACTCGCCCTGACAGCCAACTACAACTGGACCACGATGTCGAACGGTTCGCCGGTCAAGGGGCTGCAGTGGAATCCTTATTCGTCGATAGGCCTTACGCTGAGCATTCCGTTGTTCGAGGGATTCCAGCGCATGTCGCGTATCAAGCAGGCCCGTCTGCAGGTCGACGAGATGGCATGGCAGCGCGAAAACCTCGTAAGGTCGATCAATATGCAGGTGGAGCTCGCGGTCGATAATATAAACATGAACATCAAGCAGATTGCCTCATGTTCCGAAAGTGTGAAGCAGGCGGAGACCGCCCACGACATACAGAAGCGCAGTTTTGAAATCGGCGCAGCCTCGTATCTCGACCTGCGTGATTCGGAGCTGGCCCTGACACGTTCGCGCCTGGCTTATTACCAGTCGATTTACAACTATCTCGTGGCCGACAGCGAACTTGAACGCCTGCTTGGCAACGGACTTGACAAGAAGTGATACGTCACAACATTTTATCACCAACATAACAGATGATACGTAACATATTAAAATATTCTGTCGCGGTAGGCGTGTCGCTCCTTGCATGGGGCTGCGGATCAAAAGACTCGCAACAGGCCCCCGGAAGCCGGGAAGAGGCTGTCCCGGCCGTGACGGTTGAGAAGGTTTATGAACGCGATGTGCCTCAGACGGCGCAGTACACGGCGACAGTTGAGGCTTACAAGACCAACAATATAAGTTCGTCGACTCCTAACCGCATCAAGTCGATACTTGTCGACGTGGGTTCGCGTGTGAAGGCCGGCCAGCGCGTGGCTGTGCTCGACGACGTCAACATAGCCCAGCTGAAGGTGCGTCTCGACAATACCGAGCGTCAGTACAGCCGCGCAAAACAGCTGTATGAAATTGGCGGAGGAACACTCCAGAATGTGGAGCAGCTGCAGACCGAGTATGAGGCCGCCAAGCGCCAGTATGACAACATGGTGGAGAACACGGTGCTCGTTTCGCCCATCAGCGGAGTTGTCACGGCCCGCAATTATGACCCGGGCGACATGACGGGAGCGCAGCCAATCGTGACCGTTGAACAGGTCAATCCGGTGAAGATCATCCTCAACATATCGGAAAACGATTTTTCGAAAGTGAAGACGGGAATGCCGGTGGAAGTGTCGCTCGACAGCCACCCCGGCGAGAAATATACGGGTCATATCTCGCTGATTCACCCGACTATAGATGCCGCTACGCGCACTTTCACGGTGGAAGTAAACCTCGCCAACAACAGCGACGCGATTCTGCCCGGCATGTTTGCGCGCGTCGACATCAATTTCGGCATGTCGAAGCATGTCGTTGTGCCTGACCGCGCCGTGGTCAAGCAGACGGGTTCGGGCAACCGGTTTGTGTATGTCTACAATCCTTCGGACGGTACGGTTTCGTACAACAAGGTGGAATTGGGACAGCGTCTCGACAACAGTTATGAGCTGCTAAGCGGAGTGCCTGACGGCGCGGAAGTCGTGATAAGCGGCCAGACACGTCTTGCTGACGGTGTGAAAGTACAAATCCAAACTCCCGCCAAGCCATGAGCATCTATTCCAGCGCGGTAAGAAGGCCGATCATGACCATCCTCTGCTTTGTGGCGGTGGTGATACTCGGTCTTTTCTCGCTAACCCGACTGCCGATTGACCTGTATCCGGATATCGATACCAACACCATTATGGTGATGACTTCGTATCAGGGTGCAAGCGCGTCCGACATAGAGCAGAATGTGACCCGTCCGCTCGAAAACACGCTCAACTCGGTGAACGACCTGAAGCATATAACTTCGAAATCGCGTGAGAATATCTCGGTTATAACGCTCGAATTTGAGTATGGCAAGGATATAGACGTGCTGACAAACGATGTGCGCGACAAGCTCGACATGGTCAAGAGCATGCTCCCCGACAATGCCGAGAACCCTATTATATTCAAGTTCTCGTCCGACATGATCCCTATCGTCATGCTTTCGGTGCAGGCCGACGAGAGTATGCCGGGACTTTATAAGATACTCGACGACGCGGTGGCCAACCCGCTGGCGCGAATATCGGGCGTGGGATCCGTGTCGATTTCGGGTGCGCCGAAGCGCGAGATTCACGTGTATATTGATCCCAACCGTCTGGAAGCCTATAATCTGACAGTGGAGGGCATATCGTCGATTATCGCAGCCGAAAACCGCAACACTCCCGGCGGCTCGTTCGACATAGGCAGCGATACTTACTCGCTGCGCGTGCAGGGCGAGTTCGGCTCGTCCGACGAACTCGCCGACATTGTGGTCGGCAGCAAGGATGGCCGCGCTGTGTATCTCCGCGACGTGGCACGCATCGACGACACGCTCGAAGAGCGTGCGCAGCAGACCTACAACGACGGCAAGAAGGGCGCGATGATCATCATCCAGAAGCAGTCGGGCGCCAACTCTGTAGAGATTTCAAACAAGGTGCTGGCGATGCTCCCGCAGCTTCAGAAGCGACTCCCGTCCGACGTGAAGTTGGGCATTATCGTCGACACTTCCGACAACATACGCAACACCATAGCCTCGCTGGTCGAGACAGTGCTTTACGCATTGCTTTTCGTGGTGCTGGTGGTGTTTGTATTCCTGGGCCGCTGGCGTGCGACCCTGATTATCACCATTACGATACCTATCTCGCTGATAGCCTCGTTTATCTACCTGGCCATGACGGGCAATTCGATAAACATAGTGTCGCTTTCGGCACTCTCGATATCGATCGGTATGGTGGTGGACGACGCGATTGTTGTGCTTGAGAATGTGACGACGCACATCGAACGCGGTGCCGACCCGAAACAGGCGGCCGTGCACGGCACGAACGAGGTTGCCGTGTCGGTGGTGGCGTCGACGCTCACACTTATCGCCGTGTTCTTCCCGCTGACCCTCGTCACCGGTATGACCGGCGTGCTGTTCCAGCAGCTGGGATGGATGGTGACGATAATGATGATTATCTCAACCGTCTGCGCCCTGTCGCTCACGCCGATGCTCTGCAGCCGCATGCTTCGCCGTGTCAACAATCACGGACGGCTCTATACGCTGCTGTTCACGCCTATCAACCGTGGTCTCGACGCCTTTGACAACGGATATGCATGGCTGCTCAACAAAGTGGTGTCGCACAAAACCGTGACCATCACGGTGTGTATGCTCATTTTTGTCGGGTCGCTCATGCTTGTGCGGCATGTAGGCAGCGAGTTCTTCCCGACGGCCGACGACGCACGTCTGTCGGTGAATCTCGAACTCCCGATCGGCACCCGTGTGGAAATAGCTGAGGAAGTGACGGGACGCCTTGTCGACGAGTGGCGCGAGAAGTATCCCGACATACAGGTGCTGAACTACACTACGGGTTCGGCATCTTCAGACAACACGTTTGCGTCGCTGCGTGACAACGGCCCGCATATCGTGTCGATGAACATACGACTTACCGACCCCGGCGAACGCCGGCATATCACCGAGATAGCCTCGGACATGCGCGAGGACCTGAAACGTTATCCTGAGTTCTCGAAAGCTCAGGTACAGGTGGGCGGCGGCGCAGGCATGGGCGGACAGTCGACAGTCGATTATGAGATATACGGCTATGACTTTACCGAAACCGACTCGGTGGCCCGCATGTTGAAAAGGGCTCTTGAGGGTATCCGGGGTACGGCCGACATACGCATATCGCGTTCGGACTACCAGCCCGAGTACCAGGTGGATTTCGACCGGGAGAAGCTGGCCTTGTACGGGCTTAATTCGCAGACCGCTGCTACATATCTCCGCAACCGTATCAACGGAGCGATTTCGTCGCAGTTCCGCGAGGACGGCGAGGAGTATGACATAAAGGTGATGTATGCTCCCGAACATCGCACGTCGCTCGAAGATATCGAGAATATACTTATATATAATGCGGCAGGGCAGAGTGTGCGCGTCAAGGATGTGGGCAAGGTCGTGGAGCGGTTTACGCCGCCTACAATCGAGCGCAAGGACCGAGAGCGCATCATCACGGTGTCGGCCGTGGTGTCGGGCGTGCCTATGAGCCAGGTGGTGGCCGACTCGGAGATAGCGATGGAAAACATGGATATTCCCTCGGGCATCAATATCCAGATAGCCGGCAGCTACGAGGACCAGCAGGATTCGCAGAACGACCTCCTGCTTCTGGCAGTGCTCATCATCATACTTGTCTACATCGTAATGGCGGCACAGTTTGAGAGCTACACTTACCCGGCAATCATCATGACTTCGCTTCTGTTCGCCTTCTCGGGCGTGTTCATCATACTGTACCTCACCGGCCATACGCTCAATGTCATGTCGATGATCGGCGCGATCATGCTTATCGGTATTGTGGTGAAGAACGGTATCGTGCTCATCGACTACATAT
>CAZAZA010000075.1:0-14661 GCA_964489495.1 uncultured Bacteroides sp. | reverse complement strand
ATACGCTGACTTTCTTTGGACCTGATCAAATTCAGGTTTCACCAGCTTGTTTTACGATAACTCAAGACATTCCTGAATCTACAAGCGTTCAGCCATTAAAGGCTTTACCTTTCAAGGAGCCACTCCAGCAAATCTTTTATGGGGCACCGGGCACCGGCAAATCACACACCATAGAGCAAATGTGTTCGAAGTACGACAATTACAGGACCACTTTCCATCCGGATACCGACTACGCTTCATTTGTCGGGTCATATAAGCCCATCACAATTAAGACCGATGTACGCGATATGGCCGGACACATTGTCTATGAAAAGGGAGAAGCCGTCAAGGAAAGTCGTATCGTTTACCGCTATGTGATGCAAGCGTTTCTTAAGGCTTATGTTGCTGCCTGGCGAGAGCAGCAGAACGATGAACCTAAGCCTGTATTCCTCATTGTCGAGGAAATCAATCGCGGCAACTGCGCCCAAATCTTCGGAGACATATTCCAGTTGCTTGACCGTAACGCAGCCGGATTCTCCGTCTATCCCATAGTGGCAGACGATGATCTCGCTCAGGAGCTTAAAGAGATTCTTGGCGAGTTCAGCATCGCGAAACACGATGCAATCAATGCGCTTTACAATGGCGGCAAGGATGTTGTCGGCATGGTGAAGAACGGCGAGTGTCTGCTGTTGCCGAACAACTTGTATATCTGGGCGACAATGAACACAAGCGACCAGTCGCTCTTCCCCATTGACTCAGCTTTCAAACGTCGTTGGGACTGGAGCTACATCAAAATCAAGGATGCTGGCGAAAACTTCAAAATCGTTTTCTCAAACGGCAATACATACGACTGGTGGGACTTTGTCTCTGCCATCAATGAACGCATTGAGGGCGGCGAAATCCAGCAGGAAGATAAGAAGCTCGGCTACTTCTTTGCAAAGGCAAAGGACGAAGTCATTACGCCACAAGTGCTTCTCTCAAAAGTTCTTTTCTACCTTTACAATGATGTATTCAAGGACTTCGGCCTTGATGAAGATTTCTTCAAAGACGAGAACGGGGAAACTATGTCGTTTGCTTCATATTTCGACGAAGCCGGAAACGCTGATGAAGACAGAATAGAACGTTTCGTTTCAAATCTCGGTCTAACTCCAATACCTTCAATGAGTAACAATCCCGACTCAAATTTCGACTTGATAATCAACGGCAAGAAGATGAGCACCATTACAGAGACTGTCTATGAAATCCTCAGTAATGCCGCAGAAACAAGTTCATTCGCTGATATACAAGATGCTGTAACAGACATCTTCCCAGACAGAGACGATGTTATCAAGCCAATTGATAATCCCGACTCATACGAGAAGGAAAACCGTTGGAACAAGACACCGATTATTGCTAACGACGGCATGGCATTTGTCGTAAGTAATCAATGGCATAAGGACGAAATTCAGCAAGTTCAAGAGCTTGCCGAACACTTCAATATCCCTTTTGATGGAGACGTTGACGAGTACGAAGATGAAGACCTTTCGCAGAAAGGGAAACGTCTCAAATATTCGGTCAACGGTGAAGGAAATTATGGCATAGGCGAGGCATTTCTCAAAATGAGTAAAGTCATTGCCGAACAACCTGGCATGACACTTCAAAAGATGATAGAGGCTGCAAAAATTATTCGCGGAAAGGCTATTTTCCTTCCATTGGCATCGTTATCTGAATGGAAAGAACGCCATGTCAACGACAGCAAACGCGACCGCCGTTTCTTTGAAAACGATGTGCTGACTACTGTTGGAGACAACGTTCAGTTTATTGTATCAACCCAATGGGGTAAACAGCGACTTGATAAAATCCAAGAGTTTGCTGCTACCTTTGGTATTAAGTTTGAGCAACTTCCCTAATGAAACTGTTGATTGAGGGGTATCCGTACCCGATAGGACTATTGCAGGAGCTGTTCCCGAATGTCGATGAACTCGACGTGGTGGACGGTGTAGCCTCCGTGAACTATGTAGGCTACTATTATTTTGCGTCCAAGGGTACGGCGGTGTTCATCCTTCCAAAGGTCGTTCTCAATCAACAGGACAAGGTATTCAATCATTACAAGCCCGAAGAAATAATCGATCTCACTGATACGGGCAACCCGCTGTCGAATGGCGAACGACAGTTTATCTACGGACTGTCGGTATGGATTTACCGTGCTATAGCCGTCTACTACGACTACTGCCGCAACCATAGCATAGACCATACAATAGTCCGCAGACAAAGCGCTATCAAGGTTGGCAAGAGCAAGCGTCGCACAAGCAACACTTTCCTCGACATCATACTTTCGCTCATTGAGTTTAACAAAGAGAACCGCGACTGGTTCCTTTTTATCCTCAAGAACGTGCATCGCGGCTTCAACAAAATCAACTGGAGCCGGACAATCAACAAGTCGCAGGTTGTAATTCAGGACAATCAGCCTGTCTACATCAATCCCGTCACCAAACGGCGCGAGGTGAACTTTGACGAGGAACTGCTTATCATATTCTTCTCGATACTCCACTACATCAAAAAAGAATATGGTTTCCCGGTTGAGATAAACTTCAATTACGACCTCATCACCGGCAAGCGTTTTGAAATGTACTTAAACAAGGGATTCGGCGTGCGTCGCCTCCATCAGATCAAGTACAAATATTTCTCCGACAAGGCTCTGCGCTTATGGGAGCTGTGCTATGCCTTCTTCGAGCAATCGAAGCAGGTAAAAATCAACGCTCAGCTCAACGAATTTCTACTCGTTAAGAATTTCAATATCGTTTTTGAGGCGATTATCAACGAACTTATCGGCGACCATGCATTGCCTGACCGTCTGAACAAGAAACAAGCCGATGGCAAGGAGGTTGACCACCTCTTTATCTGGGATAGTCTGACGGCATCGGAAGAAGAAAAGAAACGGGTGTACTACATTGGCGACTCCAAATATTACAAGCAGAAGAACAGAATCTCCGAAGAGTCAGTCGCCAAGCAATATACCTACGCACGAAATGTCATTTCGTGGAACCTGAATCTTTTCTTCGGAGATGATGCCGACGACCGCAATCTCGAAACCGACTTCTGTCTCCGAGATGAAATCACTGAGGGTTACAATGTAATCCCCAACTTCTTCATCAGTGCTACCGTGCCCGATGACCTTTCGTATGGCGATACAATTGAGGTGACGAAGAAATCAGCGCGGACATTTACCTCACAGCAGTTCCGAAACCGGCTATTTGACCGCGATACGCTTCTGATCACCCATTACGATGTAAATTTCCTTTACGTAGTATCTCTTTACGGGCGCAACAATGCTACGCAAAAGCGAAGCTGGCGTGACAAGGTGCGCAACATTTTTCGAGATAAAATCCGGCAGGTACTTGAGGATAAATACGATTTTTACGCTATGCAGGCAAAGCCAGGAGTATTGGCTCCCGAGTATATAAAATCGCATTTTCAAGATGTACTCGGCAAGGTCTACCGACCTTTCGACAAGGAGCACATATATGCGCTCGCGCTTGACAACAACAAGCGTTATGCGGAGGAGAACGCCTCCTTGCTGACTCAACTCACAGAACACTTCGATATTATTCCATACACACTTGGGAAAGACCCGGCTCCAGATTTGCCTCATTATTCCAGTGTCACATCCCTTCTGTCGTCCCTTGCCAAAGATGGTGTATTTATGGTGATGATGGAGAATTACACTGCAAAGTCTCTGAAATTTTACGAAACCGGCAAACTTGCCGTCCCCATACATTACACAGCCGACGGTATGGAGCTTATCAATAATGCCGCTTCTATCGGCTCGGTACTGTTCCATACCCGCAAACCCGATGGTCAGCATCTTTTCCGCCTAACGGAAGATGTAAGGTTTGTGCCAAAGACACTCATCCCCCACGGATACTATCTCTCCGTTCAGAATCCCTCACCCCGCGATACCGGGGAAGATACAGTATTCCTCTACGCTCTCCTTAACATTGACATGAAAGATGAATTGGATTCATGTATGCTGAACTGTCAGAACAAACCTTTTGCATCACAAAAGGAACGCTATGATGCACAATATTCAACGCTAACAGAACTCACAGCTTCTGTCAAAGATTCGGAAACAGAAAATAAATAAATTTGAAAGGCATGGATGCAGGCAAGAAAAAAATTAACGATATACTCAATGGTAATCGCCAATTAGTGATTCCTTTTTTTCAGCGTTCATACGTCTGGGATAAAGATTTATGGGAACGTTTCCTTGAAAGTATGGAACAAGTCTCACAGACTGGTAAGGAATATTTTCTTGGATCTGTAATTCTGAAGCAGTTGCCAACATCTACCTCCTCTACGGTCGGAGATGTTCGAACCGTTATTGACGGTCAGCAACGAATGACGACACTTGCGCTCTTCCTGAAGGTCTTATGCTTTAAGACTGGTCGAAGACGTAAGTTCGAAAATATGTTCATTCTTGACGAGAACAAGTTCGCAATAGTTCATAATATGTTTGACCGTTCGGTGTTTGATGCGATTATTGCACAAGAAGAACTTGCCGCTATATCGTCCGAATGTAAACTTGCCAAAGCATATGAGTTTTTCCTCAACAACGTAAATGTTGAAAGGCTCAATCTTGACACAATACTGGCACACATTTCATTTGTCGGAATAGATTTAAACAACGAAGATGATGAGCAGGTTATATTTGACACTATAAATTCAATTGGCGTTACATTGACTACTGGTGAGTTGTTGAAGAATTATCTTTTCAGTCAAGAGTCAATACATACCTATAATACCAAATGGAAGCCCGTATTTGAAGCTGACGAAGAAACCTTAAAGTATTGGGATTCAAACGTAACCCAAGGTCGTAAGATCCGTAAGAATCTCGAAACTTTCCTAAATGCTTATCTTCATATCAAGATAAATGACCCTGCATACGGTTTTGATTCCGTAAATAAAGAGCGATTTAATAGAATAGAGGACTTATTCAGTCAATATAAGGATTTCATTTCCCTAACTGGAATAAACTACGACGTCCTTGTGGATGACCTAACGGAATATGCAAAAATATATAGAAGCTACCTTTCTCCAAAGATTCTCAATGAAGAGATTCCGTCTGAATATGGACTTGACCGTCTGAATCTAATTATATTCGGGCTTGACACAACTACGTTAATGCCTTATCTGCTCTTTGTTTTGAAGAATCAAGATGATCAGGAAGAAATAAATAGGATTGCCCGTGTGCTTGAGTCATATCTGATGCGCCGCATTGTGTGCAAGCGCAGTGCCAACAACTACAGTGATCTTTTCTCTCAATCATTGATAGGGCCTCAGTTTCTTACAGCTCAATCATTGAAAAATTATCTTGGGTCAAAGGAAAATGATTCGTCTCTCGCAATGCCATCAGACGAGGAATTGATATACGCTTTCGAAGCCAATGTTCTTCTTGATGTCCGGTCTAAGGGTGTTTTGTATCTGCTGGAATCAAGAATACGAAATCCCAGACATTCCACTGCACTGAAATCCTTTAATTCCTACACTCTGGAACATTTGATGCCCAAGAAATGGAATCCGGGAATTTGGCCTATATCTGATCCGGGACAAACTGAGGCACGCAACCTCAAGCTGAAAACTCTTGGCAATCTTGCACTCCTTACTCAAAGCCTAAATTCTTCCATCAGCAACAACAGTTGGAGTATTAAGCTAAATGGCAATGGTAGAAAAAAAGGATTGAAGGAGTATGCCACGGGCCTTGAAACCATGACATTTGTACTCGCACAGGTAACTTGGAATGAAACCAAAATTGAAACGCGTGCTGATTGGTTGTTTGATAATGCCCGAGTAATATGGAATTTCGAAGATGTCGAATACGTGCCGAGCAGTAGTGAAATTCATGATTCAGAAGAAAATCTTCCAGAATCTATTCCAAACGAATCCATTGGTCTGTCTGACTTAATTACAACAACTGAAATCATTCATAGGCGAATAAACAGTAATAACGACCGAACGAAATTCTCACTTGATGGAGGAAGAACATTCCTGTCAAAAAATCGTTTTGTCTTGGAAGGCATTCGGTTATATGTCAACAAGTTTCCAGAAAAGACTCTTGCCGAGCTTAAAGCGGTTTTCAAAGACTCAATGCTAAAACAATTCAAACGACTGGGATTCTTATGTTCAGAAACTGATCTTCAGAGACCACTGACACGTGGAAGGAAACCGACCGAAACAGAAATTTCACGTTGGTACTTCCTTGAAGAATCAGCGTGGATGACATCAAATGATGGTATTCGTTTCACCGTTTCTACTCAAATCACTTTGAATTCGGCAAACTCAGTTCGTGCAATTCTTGAAGCAGAAGGAATCCGAGTAGTTACTACCGTGCAACCCTAATATATAACATTAATCATAAATTTCTTTCACCATGGATCTCAAAGAATTTGCCCAGGAGTTCAAAGAAAGTGCCGAGATTGCTGTTGAAAACAGCGGCAATGACCTCGACCTTGAACTCGCAGGCAGTATCCTCGAATATCTTGAGGATAATGGTGAAGTCAATGTGCCTGAAATCTGTGCCTTCAAGAAAACGCGAGCCAGGATAACGGCCTATGACTTCAATTCCGAAGCCGAGTCGCTGGACCTTTTTTACTTCATCAAGGCCGACACGCTTCTTGGTAAAATTAACAACTCAAAAGTTCATCAGGGCTTTAACTATCTGTCTGCTTTCTTCCGTGAAGCGATGGACGGTTCGCTCATGCGCACCCCCGGAATTGAGGAAAATGACGAGATTGTCGAGGTCGCAAGACTTATTCAGAGTGCCAAAGGCAATATCAATCAGCTTCGCCTCTATGTTATCACCGATGGTCTGACCGACCCATCGGCAGAAATCTCTTCGGTAGAGTCCGAAGACAACGAATATATCATCGAGTATAATATTTGGGATATGCAGCGTGTATATCAGCAGCATAATATACGCGCCGGCAAAGAGAAAGTAGAAATAGACTTCCCTACCGAATACAATACCGAGCTACAGTGCCTGAAGATGAGCGAGGAAAATCCGTATGTAGATGCATACATGGCAATTATTCCAGGCATCACTCTCGCTAAGATTTACAAAAAATACCAGCAGGTTCTTCTTGAAAAGAATGTTCGTACATTCCTTCAGTTCAAGGGTAAAGTAAACCGTGGAATACGCAAGACACTG
This sequence comes from uncultured Bacteroides sp., assembly GCA_964489495.1. Taxonomy (GTDB): domain Bacteria; phylum Bacteroidota; class Bacteroidia; order Bacteroidales; family Muribaculaceae; genus Paramuribaculum. The sequence continues at coordinate 7,499 of CAZAZA010000075.1, read as the reverse complement.
CGCGAAGAACCGGATATGTTCTTCTCATACAACAATGGTATCTCTACCACTGCAACGGAGATAGAATTTAAGGAAATCGACGGAGTGCTTTATATCACCCGCCTCTATGACTGGCAGATTGTCAACGGAGGCCAGACAACAGCTTCAATCGCGGCATCTCTTTCTGATCGCGACGTGGATCTGTCAAAGGTTTTCGTCCCGATGAAAATCAGCGTTATTCTTGATGAAGATAATCGTGAGACGATTGTCAAAGCAATCTCGACAACCTCAAACAGTCAGACCGCAATCAAGAACTCTGACTTCTCGGCCAATGAGCCATATCTCATTGACCTCGAAAAGTTCAGCCGTTCAGAGTGGGTTCCCAATGGCAACAACAAGCCTGTCTGCAAATGGTACTTTGAGCGCACGCGCGGTCAGTACCTCGATCAACTTGCGCAACTCAGCGGCTTCAATGAAAAAGCATTTAAGCGTGAGTATCCTAAACCGCAGAAAGTCACCAAAACAGATATTGCCAAATATATGGTCGCATGGAATATGCAACCGTACAACGTATGTCGTGGAGCTGAGAAGAATTACACGTTGTTCGTGGCGGATGTAAAACGCGACGGAACTATCGTTACGGCAGCATACTTCAAACACCTCATTGCAAAGGCAATCCTCTTCACGACCATAGATTCAATAGTTCGTTCAAAGAAACTTGGTGGCTATAAAGCCAACATGAACGCCTATATTATGGCGGCAATCTCCTTCCTTTCAAATAAGTCTCTCGACTTAACATATATTTGGGAGAACCAGCGGGTACAGCAGGAGGTAGTGGATAAGATTGAAGAACTGATACCTCTTGTATGGAACCATCTTACCGGCAGTTCTGCTTCGGGTGCCCAGTCATCCAACATTAATGAATGGTCAAAGAAACCGGAATGCTGGAACAGACTTAAACTAAAACTCGAAGACTACGAGCGCTTCGGTGATGACCTTATGCAGCCCGAAACAAACGAGGATGGCAGTTCCCTCAATGAGACACAACGTTCTCGTATCAAAGAGGCTGACGAATTCGATCCGAACTTTTGGTTTGGACTTGCTAACTGGGCCAAAACAAGGAACCTACTTAGTCCTCTTGAAAGAAAAGCTGCTTTCAATTTCGGCACGATGCGCTCTCGCAACCGGTCGATGAGCTCACTGAAACAGGCACAGTTCGCCTTGAAGATTGTCGCAAAGGCTAAGGAACTTGGCTACATGGGATAATATCATGGCAGCAGAACGCAAAAGAAGTGCGAAAAAAACGCTGCGGGTTACTTTCCCCTCCGGCAAAGTAATCTGTTACAACAATGCCACGTCCGTCATGATAGACGTACTTAAGGAGATTGGCTCGCAACGTTTTCCTGAAATAACCCTTGAAATGGCTCACTATCCATTGCTGTCGCAGGAAGATAACCCCAAATTCAAGGGCTATATGAAACCTGTTTGTGATGGATGGTTCCTCAACACTCAGTCAAACACAGATACCAAGTATATACAAGTCAAGGCTATCAGCACACTACTCGGAATAAATTTGAAAATTGAAATTGGTTCTGACTTTGAGACTGAAGACAACCCCTATAAAGGGCAATCTACGCGCTCAAAAATGAAGCTTCTTGTAAAATTGCCCGACGGTGAATTTATCGGTAACGAGAAGTCGACAGATACATTTCTTGAGACCATCTGGCACATCGGTGCCGAAGATATTTGCCGAAAGGAAATTGACTGGCGCGGCTACCCGCTGATAACCCGATACAAGCGTTTTGATAATCAGGTACAGGTCGATACAGCTCTTTGGATTACAGTCCCAACTACGGCCAAGGACATGGCGAAATTGCTTAAAATAGTAGCCATGTACATGCATGTCAATATTGAAGTAAGTCTGATTTAATGAAAATTTCGAGCATAGAGAAACATAACGATTCCCTTAGAACGCATCAAATTGAGGCTAAAGCCAAGATTTTTGATGCGTGGGAAACTTATGACTCCGTTATGCTTCAAATGCCGACAGGAACAGGTAAAACATATTTATTTACGTCGCTTATCAATGATATTATCGCGGCTTATAAAAAAGAGAGGGAAGAAATCAACATCCTGATTGTCGCCCACCGCAATGAACTTTTAGAACAAATTTCTGCCACTCTCAGCCGCTTCGGCATACCGCACGGCTTTATTCAAGGCTCACGTGAACAGACGTTCTGGCATCGTGTTCAAGTCGGTAGTGTAATGTCTTTGCTGACAGACAAAAACTATTATAATATTCAGCGTCAGAAATTCGATTTCATTATTGTTGACGAGGCTCATCATTCATTAGCAAAAACTTACGTCGATTTATTCAATCTTTTCCCTGCTGCAAAAAAACTGGGAGTAACTGCCACACCATGGCGACTTAATCATGAGTCTTTTCTGAAGCTGTATCAGACAATAATCTTGTCGCCACAAATTTCCTGGTTTATAAACAACCATTTGCTTGCAGATTTTGATTATGTCTCCATCAAGCCGGACTCGGAAATTCAGAGACTTGTCAACAATTCGGAAATAGCTTCTACAGGAGATTTTTCAAATGAAGACATTGATAATACCTTCAATAACCAACGCATACGCTCGAAGTTGTTTGAATCTTATCAGCGCTTTGCCTCCGGAAGGAAGGGCATTATTTATGCCATTAACAAGAAACACGCTGCCAATATTACAGAACTCTATTGCAGACATGGTGTTGCCGCAGTTGCAATAGACTGTGATACGCCTAAAGATGAGCGCGAAAACTTAATCGCCCGTTTCAAAGCCGGTGAGATAAAGGTCCTCGTCAATGTTGAGATTTTCACTGAAGGCTTTGATTGTCCTGATGTTAACTTCATACAGCTGGCTCGTCCGACGAAGTCCTTAGCGCTTTTCCTCCAACAAGTTGGTCGCGGGCTCAGAATCGCGGACGGTAAAGAAAAAACAATCATCCTTGACAATGTAGGACTCTACAACTATTTCGGACTCCCTGATGCGGACCGAAAATGGAAACATCATTTTGTCGGAAAGGATGACGTTGAATCTGACCCATCCAAGAAATCACACATTAAGCAAGAGGAGACTTCATATTACGCATTCGACGAGTCTAAATTTGACGAGGACAATGAGCAAATGATGATTATCCGGGGAGCCTTTGATGAAACGGCTTCCCATGATTCCTCTAATATTGAGTACATAAAGCCAAGACGGTTGATTGCCCGGGATTTTGTCCTTAACGATTACTATCTTGTTGTCGGGCATAAGGAAAAATTTAGGATATTTCCTTTTGTAATGAAACGTGGCAAAAGAACCGACTCAGTTGGGAAATGCGTCTATGAATTTGACTGTGAAAAGGGATCTTTTACATTCACGGATAATCCCGTACATAATTATGGTATCTTGTCAAAGGATATAAAACTAAAGACAATTTTCGACTTTATTGCCCTCAGACTGAGATTACCATCAGCCTCATTGGTATGTTTAGATTCGCTTGCAGAGTTATCTGAAACAACACCCGACAAGGAACTTCCTCTTTTTAATGTCCTCAAATTAATTTCTAAAATTAAACCTCAGCAAAATTTATAATCGGTTATGATTGAATCAATTGACAATGAATGAATTTGACGATTATATAGTACATGGTGAGCCGGGGCAGAAGGAGAAGGCTGATGCATGGTCGATGGCTATTGGTTTGTAGGATGTTGACCGGTTGATGCCTTCGGAGTTTCTACTTGAACAGGCTAAGGCTAACATCGAGGTTTTCTAATCTAACGTTTTTACTGATTTGCGAGCATTATGGCGAAGAAATTTGAGATACGAAACAGCACGGCGGAGTTCCTGATCTTTCAGATTGAGGGGAAGGAAGATGGCGTGCAGGTTGTCTACCATAACGAATCTGTTTGGTGTACGCAGAAAGCTATGGCAGAACTTTTTGATGTAGGAGTTCCAGCCATTAGCAAGCATCTAAAGAATATTTTCGAAAGTGGAGAACTTTCGGAAAATTCAGTTATTTCCAAAATGGAAACAACTGCCTCAGATGGCAAGAACTATAATACGACTTTCTATAATCTCGATGCTATCATAAGTGTCGGATATCGGGTGAACAGCACCCGAGCCACGCAGTTCAGGCAGTGGTGTACGTTTATTTTGCGTCAGTTTGCTATCCGTGGATATGTGATTGACAAGAAACGGATGGAAAACGGTTCGTTTATCGGTGAGGATTATTTCGAGCATCTGTTGGCTGAGATACGAGAGATTCGCCTCAGCGAACGTCGTTTCTATCAGAAGCTGACGGACATTTATGCTACTGCCATCGACTATAACCGGGATGCGCCAACCACACGACTTTTTTTCAAGAAGGTTCAGAACAAGATGCACTACGCTGTTCATCGTCATACAGCCTCCGAGCTTATCGTGGAGCGTGCCAACGCCGAGAAAGAACACATGGGGCTGACGACATGGGAGAACGCTCCTAACGGGAAGATTGTCAAGCCGGATGTCAGCATCGCCAAAAATTACCTCAAAGAGAGTGAGCTGGAGGACATGGGACGAATTGTCAACTCTTTCCTTGATTTGGCGGAAGATATGGCAAAGCGTCATATTCCTATGACAATGGAGGACTGGGCTAAGCGTATTGATAAGTTTCTTGATCTTACCGACCGTCCCGTTCTGACTGATGCCGGACACGTATCGGCCGAACAAGCTAAAGAATACGCTGAAACTGAGTTTGAGAAATACCGTGTAATCCAAGACAAACTATTCCAGTCGGACTTCGATCGCTTCAACGATGACAATCTTATCCCTTTAGACATAGAATAACAATTCCATGGCATACGAAGAGAAATATCAGGAACTTGTTGAGTTATCACGCAGCGATAATCCAATGATAAGAGAACAAGCGGATGCCTGGCTCGTCAGTATCGGTCTGCAAGATGCGGCAGAACTGAAGGTGTCCGCATATTTGCTTGATTTGGTAATCAGTAATGTCAAAGGCGAGATTTCTCGTGATGAAGTGAGTCAAAGATTAAGGGAGCATTATGGGGATAATTTATATGATGAATCCCAAAACTTGCTTGATGGAGGTTATGAGATTTTACCACCCGATTCTCCGAAGATAAAAGAGATAGAGGATTACAACCGTAAACTCCGTCCGGCTTTGTATGCAGAACTTGATAAAAAGAGGAATAGAAGAAAGTTAGAATGAAAGCATTGACATATACTGCACCGGGGCGGTTTGAACTGATTGAGAAACCGAAGCCGGAAATTATAGATCGGAAGGATGCCGTGGTGAGGGTGACTCTTTCGAGCATCTGCTCGTCGGACCTTCATATTCTGCATGGGGCTGTGCCTCTGGCGAAGGTCGGCATTACCGTTGGGCATGAACTGGTTGGCGTCGTTGAGGCTGTCGGTTCGGATGTCTCCAAGGTAAAGCCGGGAGACAGAGTTGCCGTGAATGTTGAGACTTTTTGTGGTGATTGCTTCTATTGCAAACGTGGCTACGTGAACAACTGCACCTCCGGAGGCTGGATATTGGGGTGCCGCATCGACGGCGGTCAGGCGGAATATGTCCGCGTGCCGTATGCCGATAATGGCCTTACTCCGATTCCCGACAACGTGAGCGATGAACAGGCTCTGTTTGTCGGCGATATTCTCGCTACGGGTTATTGGGCTGCCAAGATTTCTGAAATTTCCGAGGAAGATACTGTATTGATTATCGGTGCCGGACCGACAGGGTTATGCACATTGGAATGTGTGCAGCTGTATCAACCACATAAGATAGTCGTTTGTGAGACTGACAAGAGCCGTCGGCATTTCGTGCGTCAGCATTATCCAAATGTCAAGGTATTAGAGCCGAAAAAATGTCTTGAAGTCCTTAAGTCATTAACAGAAGGTCGTGGCGCCGACCGCGTGATTGAGGTTGCCGGAGCCGAGGATACGTTCGAACTCGCATGGCGTTGTGCCCGACCGAACGCCATCGTCACGATTGTCGCGCTCTATGAGAAAGAACAGATATTGCCCCTGCTGTGGATGTACGGCAAAAATCTCACATTCAAGACCGGCGGCGTCGATGCCTGCAACTGCGACAAAATCATGCAGCTCATCTCCGAAGGCAGGATTGACACAATCCATCTTATAACACACCGCTACCCTCTCAGCCGAATCCAGGACGCCTACACCCTCTTTGCCAACCGCACCGACAACGTCATCAAAACCGCCATCTATCCGGATTAAAGAGCATAATCAAAAACTTTATAAACAGAACGACGACGTCTCGTTAGCAGACAAGACGCCGTCGAGAAGGTAAATACTTAGTTCGATTCGATCTGCCTTTGAATCTTGTGTCGTACCTCATCGAAAGACAGGGGTGTGAAGTTATTGTTGTCTACCCCGACATCAAGTTGTGTCGGGAAGAGGTACTGAAGGCGTCCGGCGTCAATCCCGGTGTTCGATGGGCGGGTATGAACGTGTCCGAAGAGTTGCCACACGTCATTATGATAGCCACCATCAAAGCACAGATAAGGGAAGTGATTCAGATAGATTTTCTTTTTGCCAACCTGAATGCACATTGACATTGCAACGTGCTCGAACCTGTCTATGAATCCTTGCCGGATATTCTTGAGGTCATGATTACCGAGAACGAGATAGATTCTGCCGTTTAGACGATCAAGAATCTTATTCCACTCTTCAGCTCCACCGAGACAGAAGTCTCCGAGATGGAAGATTACATCATCAGGCCCAACCACATTGTTCCAGTTAGTGATGATGGTTTCGTTCATCTGATCGACAGTCTTGAACGGGCGATTGCAATATTGCAGTATGTTGGTGTGATTGAAATGGGTGTCGGAAGTAAATAACAACCGGTCACCGTCAAACTTGAAGTTCATTGTCATTGATTTCTATTACGGCATCCCGGCGGAAATCGGCCTGCTCTCCATGAAAGGTATAACCAAGCTGATTGCAGATGCACCGGGTATTGCCGATGGTTTTATTTATGTTTCGATGCGAGTGACCGTATATCCAGTATTCGATATGGTTGCTGGCGATAAAGTCGCCAAGTTCGGATGTAAAGGCCCCGTTTATCGGGCTACCCTTGAATTCGTCTGCCATAAGCTCGAACGACGGCACATGGTGTGTGGCGACTATAATGTGCTTGGCCTGACTCTCCGCCACACTTCTCTCGATGAACTCACGGCAACGCTCATGCTCCTGATTGAAACGCTGGGCGGAGAGACGGAACTGTCCGTTGCGTATGCGATGGAAGTCGGTCACTCCGCGTTCGGTCTGATATTCATCCCACGGGTGAATCTTTGCCCACAGAGTTGACGCGATAAGGTCAATATCCGGAGTCAACGGAATAACACAGTTATAGCAGGCCTTTACATTCGGACGTATTTCTTGCTGCCAGCCTTCGTGAAGGTCGTTGATGTCAAAGCTTTTGTATAGCTCATGGTTTCCGGGAATTACGATAGTCTGACGGAAGG
>CAZAZA010000074.1:0-14709 GCA_964489495.1 uncultured Bacteroides sp. | reverse complement strand
AGGTGCTGCGCACCAATGTATAAAGTCTCAAAAGTGTCAAAGATGGAAAGTTACAAAAAATCGCCGTATAAGCCACTCTATTCCGAAAAAATTGATAAATTGCCCCGGAATGCATGTCTTCGTTTGTCTTAAAGTAAAAAAGGCTGTGCCGAAGCACAGCCTGAGGGTTAGCGGATGAAGAGTAGTTCGCGGTATTTTGGTAAGGGCCACATTTCGTTGTCGACCATAAGTTCGAGCTTGTCGATGTGGTAACGGATTGTCTCCATGTGCGGTATCACGGTGTCGTGATAGGCTACGGCTTTCTCGCGCTCCGACTCTATGCGGTTGGCCACACGACGCGCGTCAATCATGCGCTCTACCTCCACTTTGATTATCTTCATATGGTTGGCCATACGCTCGATCATCGCCATGTCGGGAGCAGAGATTTCATCGGCTTTGTCTCCGGCAAACAGTCCTTTGATTTTTACTACGTTGTCGAGCAGTATCGACTGGTAGCGGGTAGCCACGGGTATGACGTGGTTCAGGGCAAGGTCGCCGAGGACACGGGCTTCGATCTGTACTTTCTTTGTGTACATCTCCCACTTTACTTCGTTGCGCGCCTCAAGCTCAACTTTGGAGAAAACACCTGTTCGTCCGAACATTGCCACTGATTCCGGTGCGAGGTAGGCATCGAAAATTTCCGGTACGCTTGTCTTTACATCAAGACCCCTGCGAGTGGCTTCCTCTACCCATTCCTGACTGTATCCGTTGCCGTCGAAATGGATTGCTTTCGATTCTTTGATAAGCTGGCGGATTTCCTCGATCAGTGCATGACGCAGACCTTCGCCGTCGGCTACGCGCCGGTCGACCTTCGTCTTGAAATCGGCGAGCTGGTCGGCCACTGCGGCATTTAGAGCGATCATCGAGCAGGCACAGTTGGCCGAAGAACCTACAGCGCGGAATTCAAAGCGGTTGCCTGTAAAGGCAAACGGAGACGTGCGGTTGCGGTCGGTGTTGTCCATCAGAATTTCAGGTATCTGCGACACGCCGATTTTGAATCCTTCCTTGGTTGCGACGTCGATCAGTTCGTCATTTGAAGAATTTTCAATGTGGTCGAGTATTGAGCTGAGTTGTTTCCCTGCAAAAATCGATATGATGGCTGGAGGTGCCTCGTTTGCGCCCAGACGGTGGGCATTCGTTGCCGACATGATAGATGCCTTAAGAAGGCCGTTGTGGCGGTGTACGGCTGCCATTACGTTGACAACGAATGTTATGAACTGCAGGTTGTCTTTTGTGGTCTTTCCCGGCGAGAAGAGCATTGCGCCGGTGTCGGTGCCGAGGCTCCAGTTGTTGTGCTTGCCCGAGCCGTTGATTCCGGCAAATGGTTTCTCATGGAGCAGCACACGGAAATGATGGCGGCGTGCCACTTCGGCTATAAGTGACATGAGCAGCTGGTTGTGGTCGTTGGCCAGGTTGGTTTCCTCAAATACCGGGGCGAGCTCAAACTGGTTTGGAGCCACCTCGTTGTGCCGTGTCTTGGCAGGTATTCCGAGTTTGTGGCATTCGATTTCAAGATCGAGCATAAAAGCTTCCACACGCGAGGGTATAGCACCGAAATAGTGGTCTTCGAGCTGCTGGTTCTTGGCTGACTCGTGTCCCATAAGGGTGCGTCCGGTGAGCATGAGGTCGGGACGTGCGCTGTAGAGCGACTCATCGACCAGAAAGTATTCCTGTTCCCATCCGAGATACGACTTGACATGTTTCACTTCGGGATCGAAGTAGCGTGCCACGGCCGTTGCGGCATGGTCTACGCTGTTGAGTGCGCGTAGCAAAGGGGTCTTGTAGTCGAGCGACTCACCGGTATAACTGATAAACACAGTGGGGATACACAGCGTGTTTCCCATTATGAAAGCCGGCGAAGAAATATCCCATGCCGAATAGCCACGGGCTTCGAAGGTGTTGCGTATGCCTCCGTTTGGAAATGACGAGGCATCGGGTTCTTGTTGCACGAGTAATTTGCCGGTAAACTCTTCCACTACACCGCCTTTTCCGTCATGCTCGATGAATGCATCGTGCTTCTCGGCAGTGCTTTCGGTCAGCGGTTGAAACCAGTGGGTATAATGCCTTGCGCCGTTTTCGATAGCCCAGCGGCGCATGCCCTCGGCAACACTGTCGGCAACCTCTCGGGCGAGGGACTCTTTGTTGTCAATGGCACGGACAAGTGCCTCGTAAGTGTCCTTTGGCAGATACTCGAACATTTTTTGTCTGTTGAATACCATTTTGCCGTAGTATTTCTCCGGACGTTCGGCCGGGATGGACACAGGATCGGCCTTGCGGTTGAACGCCTCGTCAACCACTTTGAATCTCAATAAAGACATAAAGCTGTGATTAGATGTGAATGATTCTTTCGCGGATTGCGAACGTCGTTCATGGTGGATTGTCGGTTTTGTATAGGGGGGAGTCGAGTCTGTCAGCCGGCTTGGAGCCGGTCTGCTGACCTCGGAGCTCGACGTATGCAGGTCTCCGGTAGATGGGTGACTGTCTGCTTTCATCTATTGTCTGAAAGAAAGCGCAAAGTTAGTGATTCTTCACGAAATTTGGCAAATGTTTCGTAAAAAAAATTGGTGACAAAAAAACGAATAAATAAACGTTTAAGGCACACTGGCGGAGGAGCTGGTGTGCCTTGAACGTGTTTTGTGTTTAATTCAGGATTATTTCACAGAAATCTTGCGGGTGGAATTGCCTTGACGGATTATGTAGAGTCCTGTCGGAAGCTCTTCGAGGCTGTCAGACACTTTAACGCCTTTGAGATTGTAGACTTCAACAGGGGCATCCGGATTGATGTCTGTCACAACATTGTCAATGCCCGAGACGTATTTCTCAACTATTTGTGCGAAATATTTCCATGGCTCAGTTGCCAAAGCTTTGTCACGGCCATTGTTTGCTATATTAAGGGTCGCATTTTTGTAAACGATATTATCAAATATGTTTCTGTTTGCCTTGACTAATCTGATTGCGGCATAGTTTACCTCTGTGATTTTGTCACATTCATTGAAAGCCCAATCTCCTATGGATGAGATAAATTCGGGAATTGTCACAGTTGTCAGATTGCTGCAGGATGCGAACGCATTGTTGCCAATCGTTTTTACGGAGTCAGGAATTGTCACGGAGGTCAGACTGCTGCAGTAGATAAAAGCACAGGAGCCGATCGAACGTATTGATTCGGGGATAGTCACCGATGTCAGACCGCTGCAGAACGCGAAAGTCCAGTTGCCTATAGCGGTTATATTGTAGGGAATCGTCAGCGATTTCAGACTGCTGCAGCCACTGAAAGCCCTGTCGCCGATTGATGTGACAGAGTTAGGAATATCTACAGTTTTTAAACCGCTGCAATTGAAGAACGTCTGTTCTTTGATTGATTTCAATGAGTCTGGAATAGTTATAGAGGCCAGCCGGCTGCAGTTATAAAAGGCTTGTTCGCCCAGATAGACAGTCGAATTGGGAATGTTTATTGATGTCAGGCTGCCGCATTCATAAAAAGCTCTATTCCCTATATATTTTACCGAGTCCGGAATAGTCACAGCATTCAACCGGTTGCACTCTGTGAATGCATCGTCACCGATCGACTTGACAGATATAGGGATTGTCACGGAAGTCAACCGGATGCAATTGGCGAACGTGCCGGAATTTATCGAAGTTACGGATCCGGGAACCGTGAAAGATGCGAGTCTGCTGCAACCGTCAAACGCTTTTTCACCTATATAGTTGACAGAATTGGGAATGTTTGCGGTTGTGAGGGATATGCATGAACGGAATGCGCTATTGCCGATTGAGGTTACGGTGTTCGGGATGGTGACCGCAGTAAGATGCGGACAGACAAAAAATGCTCGGTCTGCTATGGCGGTGACAAGATATTCGACACCGTCTTTGCTGACTTTGGAAGGAACGGTAATTACCGAGTCTGCTGTCAGATGATTGTCGCTGACTTCGGCGTATGGTGTCCCATTGTCAGGTGTATAGAGGGAGAATACCAAAACGCCTTGTTCAAGTTTCGTTTCAGCCATGGTCGGCAGTGCGAAAGCCGCCGCCAGCATCATAAGAAAGATTTTTTTCATTTATAGGTGAGTTTGATTTTTTGATGTATGTACCGGCTTATTTGACGGAAATCTTGCGGGTGGCTTTGCCTTGGCGAACGATGTAGAGTCCTGAGGGCAAGTTGTCGATGCTTCCGGCAACTCTTATGCCATTAATGTTGTAAACATCGATTGGTTCATCCCAGTCAAAGTCTGCTGCAACATTCTCGATTCCGGAGAAATCACTTTCCTCAAGATTCAGGAAATACATCCAGGGTTCGGTATAATAAGCCTTATCAAATCCACCGACTGCTACGTATAATTTCGCGTTTTTGTATACGCTAAAATCAAAAACATTTTTGTTTGCGGTTATGGGGTCGGTCGTGTCATATTTGACCTCCTTGATACTGCCGCAATTAGCGAATGCCTTATCGCCTAAGGTGCTGATCCGTCCGGGTATTGCGATTGATGAGAATTTTCTGCAGCCGTTGAATGCCGATTCTCCGATGGTGGTTACAGCCTCGGGGAGAGTTATGCCGGAAAGCATGACGCAGCCATTGAAAGCACTGTGGCCTATAGAGGTGACAGAGTCTGGAATTTCGATATTGGAAAGTCGGACACATCCATTGAACAATCCATTGCCGATTTCCCGTATTGAGTCGGGTAGTGCGATAGAGTCAAGATTAATGCAGAAAGCGAAAGCTTCGTCGCCAATAAAAGTCACAGGGCTTGGAATAGCCACAGAGTCCAATTTGTTGCAATTGGTGAAGGAGCCGTCACCGATAGATGTTAGAGAATTAGGTAACGTCACTTTAGGAAGACTTGTGCAATAGCCGAACGAGTATTTGCCCAATGACGTCACTTTGGCCGGAATGTTGACAGAAACGAGCTTGCGGCAGAAGGAGAATGTGCTGTCATTCACTGTGGTCAACGAGCTTGGAATTGTCACAGAATCCAATTTGCTACAATATGCGAACGCACTGTTGCCGATTCTTTTGACTGATTCAGCAATTGACACGGAGGTAAGCTCTCTACAGTTTGCAAAGGCACTATTGCCTATAGTTTTGACCGAGTCAGGAATTGTCACGGAGGTCAGTCCGGTGCATGATTCAAAAGCGTAGTCTCCGATTGAAGTTATAGAACCGGGAATAGTCACGGATGTAAGTCCGGTACAATGTGTGAACATGCCGTTGCCGATAATTGTTAATGAATCAGGTAGGGTGACTGAATTCAGACCGGTGCAATTTGCGAACACGCCTTTGCCTACAGAAGTTAATGATTTAGAGATTGTCAAGGATGTTATACCGTTGCAAAAACTAAATGCATTGTTGCCTATGTGGGTTACAGAGTTTGGAATCGAAACCGACGTGAGATTGCTGCAATGAGCAAAAGCTGCTTCGCATATCGAGTCTACCGAATTCGGGATGTTGACAGACGTGAGTCCACTGCAGAAGTAGAAAGCCCTGTTGCCGATAAATCTGACAGAGTCGGGGATAGTCAAGGCTGTCATGTTTGAACACTCATAGAATGCTCTCTCGCCTATGGATTTTACAGAAGAAGGAATGATGACACCGGTAAGATACGAACATTCGTAGAAGGCTTTTCTCGCTATGGCCGTAACAGTATAGTCGGTGCTGTCTTTGCAGACTTTCGAGGGGATTGTAACGTCCATGTCCCCTTTCAGAAGATTGCCGGTTACTTCGGCGTACTTCTTGCCATTGGTAGGTGCATAAAGCTTGAAAATTAGGCCGTTCTGCGTGTGCTCTACCTGACCCATAACCGGCAGCGCGAGAATAACCGCCAGCATCAAGAGAAAAAATTTTTTCATTCGCGTGTTTGTTTTTGGTTTTATTTTGGTTACAAATTTAATCAGCTTGGGGGTGCCGTAGGGCAAATCCCAAAACCAAAGCCGTCGGACATCCTCTCGCAGGCGATAATAAATTAAATAGTATGAAAAAAGCGTAGGAGTCTGTATCTGTTACCGTCCTACCATTGGAGGCTTCTCGCATTGCCTAATCGAAGTCGGACGGCAACGCAGAAGCCCACGCTTGTATATGTAACCAAAATGTCCGGCCATATTTCTCTCGAAATATCATGCCGAATGCAATATAAAATTACATATCCACGGGCATCTACCGTTGCTCAACCCTTGACTTCGATTTGAAATTTTGCGAGAATTTCCAATGGTCAAGAATTAGCGCGGATAAACGCTTTTCAATTATGTCTTGAGAGCGTGTAAACACGTGCTCTCACACATCCCGCCTCGCTCACCCTCTGACCGCGGGCTCTGCAAGACGGTCTGTGATGCAAAGGTAAACATTATTCTTCAAAGTTCAACCATTTTAGATTAAAAATTCCAATTTCGTTTAAAAAGAAAGATGCACGCAGGCATATGTCGGTGTGCATCTTCAAATATGATAGATTCGGGTGAAAGTCAGCGTGAAATCTTGATTGTGGTGGTGGGTGATTTCACTATGTATATGCCGCGAGGCAGTTCGTCGGCAGCGCTTGCCCGGACACCTGATTTCAGCAGCACGCCCTCGACCGAGTATATGTCAACGAGGTCGGTGTCGGCAATTAAGTCGCCGAGTCCGGCTGTGCCGCGCACGATGCAGTATGCTTTTATCATGAAATCCGATTCCGAACTGGCTTCTATGCGTGTCTCACCGTCGGAGTTGATGGTGACAACGCCTGTTCCGCTTACTGTAGCGATCTCGTCGTCATCCGAACTCCAGTTGATGCGCTTGTCATCGGCATCTTCGGGCAAGACAGTGGCTGTAAGCTGGAATGTGTCACCGATCCCGCCTTCGATCAGGTATTTGTTTAGCTCAATGTCAGTTACTTCCACTTCCGGGTCTACGGTCAGCTCAAAGTCGCTTTCTATATCCGATCCGTCAACACTATAGGCAGTTATAACTGTGCTGCCAAGCGTAAGTGCTCTGACGTTGCCATTGTTGTCAACGGTTGCGACATCAGGTCTTGACGAGATCCAGTATATGGCCTTGTCGGTAGCTCCCTCTGGAAGTACGGTGGCGGTCAGTGTGAAGCGTTCGCCTAATTTGCAGCGTGTCCGACTGTCTGTCACATCGTCGCCACGGTCTATTATACTGATGCTTTGCACTTCTGTTTCGGGCTTGCCCACATATATTGGGCGAGGCTCGCATGTCTTGCGTCCATAACAGTCGTTCACATATACCTCATATTTCCCCGGTGCCAGATCCAGGCTTATATTTGGTGAGATATAACGACTGCAGCCGCCGTCAATAGTGACATTTTTATATTCTGCAACTTTAACTTCTTTGTGGTTGTCGCGACTGAGGAAGTGAAGGGTGATATTGTTGTTGAACTGGTAAATACCGGTATTGTACATTGTAATCTTCCATATCGATTTCTCTCCCGGGATTACTAATCCCGAATGGATTATACTTTCCGTTTTTATTTCGGGTGCATACGGAGCCTCGCTGTTATGATAGGTGATATTGCCCGAATTGTCGACAACCGCCCTGACATACTGTGGCATCGTATAAGGGCTGCGTGCTTTGACCCATTCGCGACCGTCGGGCTTTACTGCAATATAAACGCGGTATTCGCCCGGCTGCAGGTTTGACGGCTTCATGTTTGGTGTGATGGCGTACACAGGGGCTGCGCTGTTGGCAAGCGGCTTGAATTCGTGGGTGATTTGTGTCGCTGTCACATGTTCATGTCCTTCTGAGTCCACAGCTATGAGGCCGAGAGTGCCTTTGAAAGTGTGGTAGGAGTAATTGCACACACCTCCGGAGGTTATTCGGTTGCTATTGGTGTTATAAACGGTGCCTTCCTTACCGTATATGGGGTAGTAGGGCTCGCCGCCTTTGCTTGGTATTATGTGTGTTACTAATCCAAAGTCGTAGGTGTATGCCTCGTCTGTTCCACCGGTGCCCTGCTGAGTCGGGTTGAGGGCCGTAAGGTTGTAGTATCCGTTGCTCAATCCCTGCCAGCCCCAGTTGATATGGAGAAGTCCGTCAGAGTCTATGCCGTCGCATACAAATGTGTGACCTCCCTCGCTGTCGCTCATTCCGCTCATTATCACCGGGCGTTTGGCTTTCAGTTCGTTGTAGATCATCTCCATCCACTCGTTGGTCGAGTAATAATTGAGCATTTCAAAACGAGCAGACTTGTCGTAGCCAAATGTGTCGGTCAGTGCACTCGGTATTTTTTGGTTGTATGCCAGGCTGATGAAATTGTTATAGTCCATTTCTACGGCTTGACCGCACAGGCTCATAAGCATGGCTACATGGTCGATTTCTTCCTTAGGAGAATATTTTGAAAGCGTGACAGGCATCTTTTCATACTGGGCATCTGCGTCGCCGAGCTTGGCGGGATACCGGTAATAGTGCATCACTTGGGCCATGGCAACGGCAACGCATCCGGCCGGGCAGTTCTCGCCGTAGCCGGTGTTTGGGCATTGGGCGTTGTAAGGATATTTCTGTCCCCATTCGGTATTCATGAGCGGGGAGACGGCCTGGTATGCGCTTCGGAGCGAGGATGCGGTAATGGCAGACGGTTGTCTATACAGGTCGAGCAACCATTTAACGGGCGAGGGGAGAAGGTCATATTCAAATTCACCCTTGTCGGTGTAGCCTATAACTGAAGGCAGACGATCATCGGCCGGAGCTATGATATAGCCGGGAACACCTGATTGCGAAAAAACGTAAAATGAAGGCTTGCCTTCATCTTCGATAGTTTGAGTTGAAATGTTGAGGTTTGACTTGGCTGGTACGCGGTGAGGCTGTTCAGACTGAATCCTGCCAAGAGCTTCTTCGGGTGTGAGTTGCCGTGCACCGGCAGGCATGGCCGACAGCAACGCCATTGACAAGGCGTATGCGGCGGCAATGTGGTACTTCTTCATAGGGATTGCAAGATGTTTAATGATTTCTAACGCAAAGTTACGAATTAGTTCCCGACTACGGAAAAAATTATAACGCATAGCATAAAAAAAGACAGTCCCGAATGGCCATGCCGTCCGGGACTGTGGATTGTAATGGGTTAAGCTCTTATTTTGCCACGATTATAGCAACGCGGTTAAGTTCGGGCAGTGAGTAAGGCTGATATGTGTCGTCGCCCATGCTTGCTGTGGCGATACGGCTCGGATCGATACCGAAGTCTTTTACCAGGCAATCTTTTACGGCGTTGGCACGCTCAGCGGCCAGACGCAGATTGAGCTGAAGCGATCCAGTGCCCTTATCGGCATAGCCGGTTACTTTGGCGGTTGCCTGCGGGTTCTCTTTCAAGAAGCGGGCAATTTCGGCAACTTTGAACATTTCGTCCTTTGTAACCTTGGTTGTGGAAATCTTGAAGAAGATGTCGTGGTGCAGAGGTCCGGGGACTTCTTTATAAACGACTTTCTCAACAATCTTTTCAACCGGTACTTCTACAATCTTCTCGACTACCTCAGTAACCGAATTGGTGGCCTGAGCAAGAGTGCGTGTACGCTTTGTGTAGCCGATTCCGAAGTTATACTTCACGCCAACGAGTCCGTTGAAATACCAGTCGGCATTCTTGGCTCGTTTCGAGTTGTAGTTGTCGTTGAGTACGTTTGCCTGCAGTTCGAGGCCGATTTTTACGCGGTCGCTCACGCGGAAGTCGCAGAACACGCCGAGACGACCCATGAAGCGTGCCTTTGTGCCGGTCCAGAGATTGCCTAATGCATCAGGCTGGTCAGCTGCCAGATCGCCGTAGAGCATTTTGTTGATTGCCCCGTTTGCAGCGACTGCTTCGTCGTTGTTCCAGGCGATATTGGCGCCGATGCCGGCAAGAATGCCTGCGCTGACAAGACGGTTGGGATTGAATCCGCCGATCAGGCTCACAAGGTCAGCTGTGACGTCGAATGTCGGCGAAACATAGTTCCACTTCCATTTGTATGAACCGTTGTCGTAGTTGCTTCCCGCGCGGCTTTGCCAGCCGTTGAAAGCGATACGGGCACTCATGACGTGGTTGAACTGGTAGCCCACGGCGAGCTGTGCGTTAAGCGAGCCAAGCTTGCTGAAACTTGTTTCGCCGAGCGTCTCCTGACCGCCTATCTGAGCCTGGATATACCAGGAGGGCTTGAAGTCATACTCTGTCACCTCCTGCTCGGTGACTGTCTGTGCGTTGGCGCACAGAGCAGTCACTGCAAGTGATGCTGACAGAAATATTTTGTTGATTTTCATGTCTTAATCATTAATGTTGGTTATGAGACCCGTCGGGCATTACTTTCTAACCACGGTGATGAAGTTCTTGATAGTCGAGGTGTGGCCGGTGTAGTCAAGACCCTGGTAAGCGATCTCGTATACATATGAGCCTTTCTCGTTTGCACCCTTGATGTCGAGAGCAACCTGAGCACGTTCGCCGTTGAATGCGACACCCATCAGATTGTCGTGGTTGTTGGCTGCAAGAACCAGGTTGGGCTTATCTACACCTTTGCTGTTTGCATTGGCATAATATGTAACCTTGGTGACAGCGACAATCTTCTTGAACATCGGGCAAGCTGTCTCGAAGCAGTAGCTGGTAGGCCAGAGTTCGATAGCTTCGCCTTCGCCACGGAATACAGTAGCCTGTTTGGGGTTGGTGCTCAGACGGGCAAGGTTGCCGTCAGCCGAGCGGTACATCATCATCGACTGCAGGTAGTGGTTCGGGTTGCGCAGCAAGTTGTTGATGCGGTTGGCAACACGCTGGTAGTAGTGACCTACACGGTTGATTTTGCCGATATAGTCTGTGTTGATCTGATCAACAAGATCATAAAGCTTGTTCTGGATCTGACCTGTCATGTTGTTGACCTGATCCTCGATCTGCTGTGCGATACCGGGCTTGTCTTCTGTGCCGAAGAACATCTCATGTACGGCATCCTCAATCTGATCATTAATCTGGCTGATAATCTGGTCAGAGAGACCGGGCTGGTCAGCAGTGCCGTTAATCCATTCGTTTACAGAATTCTGAACATTCTCAATCACACTGTTGATATTGTCCTTGATATTGATGCGGTCGGTAGCCCAACTAATAGGATTGCCCTCATGGTCAAACTTGTCGGGATATCTGTATTCAACCCACTGGTCACCAACTTTGTCAATTTCGATCCCTTTGATTTCAAGGGTCATGTTCAGGTCAAGGTTGATATCGTCGTCAATTTCAAACTTGCTGAAGTCGAAGTCTACGATCGAATCAGGAATCTCGATGTCTTTCCAGTCGGGAAGGGTCTTGAACGACTTGTCATAGAGCGCCATGAAGCCGAAAGGCTTGAAGGCTGTAGCGGCGATGCCATACTGCGAGTAGATCTTGGTTGCTTCGGTTTCGCCTTTCTGTGTATAGGTGTAGCGGAGTGCCTGAGCGTCGCATACGTCGGTAACCTGACGGCCGATCTCGGCAAGGAGTTTCGATGCGCTGGCGGCTGTACGGTTGTTGACAGCGTTGATGAGGGCGTCCTTCATGCCGGGTTCGATGTCGATCTTGATTTCGTCGAGCTGTGCGGGGGCTACAGATGCCTGAGCCTGATAGAGGCCATTGCCATTGCCGGCTGCACGAGAGTAACCGAATTTGATAACGGTGTCGTCGTCTTTTTCAACCTTGTTGAGTTTGACAGGCGATTCGTTCTCTATGCTGTTGACAAGAGCGAAGTTGTTTACGTTAAGACCGTTGACCGTACCGGGGTTGACGGTGAACCAGAGTGAGCCGAGGTCGGCCTGCTTCTGATCGTTTACGTTGACAAGTTTACCGTCAACAACAAAATCGGTAGCCGGAACAATTTGAACACCGGGAATGCCATGCCATTCTATATCGGCACGTTCGCCCTCTTTCACAGCACCGTCGTATTCAACAGAGGCTTCGCGACTGCAAGGGAATTCCTGAAGAGCGGGTGTTGTATAACGGCCGTAGTAGGTCATCAGAATATAAGTGTTGATGCCTACAGGAGTGTTAATTGAACCGAAAATGCGGTTTTTGGTAGCCTGAAGTACAAGGCCGGTGACCATCTCGTTGAGACGGCCGAGGATGCCATCAATCTGGGTTTTGAGTTCGTTGATAGCGTTTGCGTTCTCACCAACTTTTGTAGTTAGTTTACCGAGATCGGTAATCAGTTTCTTGATCTCTTTTTCTGCAGATCCAAGATGGTTTGTCAAAGTGTCGATGGTGCTTTCAGCATCGCCGAGGCGTTTGACCACATTAATATAGTCGTCCTTCTTGATGCTGTCTGGCCATTCTGTTCCATTGGGAAATAGTGTTGTGTACATATTTACCAACTGGCTAAAATCGTTTTCCTTAAGGAAGTTATTGAGAGCCTGAAGATTCTTCCCATTTATTGTATCACCAAGATTTACGAGCTTCTGCAGAGCGGCAAAGTTTGTGCCTACCCAAGTGGCATTCTTGATTGCATCCTGAAAGTCCTCAACGGTGTATTTTGTCCCGTCGGCCTTTGTGAAATAATTTTGCAGGTCTCCTAATTCTGACTCAAGGGTTGAGGTGCGTTCAACAAGTCCCTTCTTGCCATTGCCACCGAAGATTTCGGTATTCAGATTGTTGACAGTATTGGTAAGTTTTGTCAGGTTGTTGGTGAGGGTCTCGGTAGTTGTAACGAGGTTGGCGATTGTGCCTTCAGCCTTACCCATTCTGTTGGCGAGGTCGGCGTCAAGGAGATCCTTGATAGCTGCAGCCTTGTCGGCAAGAGCAAGGAGGTTGTCCTTTTGGGCTGCAAGAGAGTTAAGCGAGCCGCCGTTGGAGACGAGTTCGATAAGTGTCTGTCCCTGTGCCTCTAATCCAAGTAATTTCAGAATTTCGTCAGCAGTGAAGTCTTCCTTCTTAAGGTAACCGTTAAGTTCTTCTTTGGTTACAAAGCCAGAGAGATCGCAAGAACACTGCTTGATGTTGTCGATTTGTTTCTGGAGAGCGTCGATCTGTGCCTTTGTGGCGAGGTCGGCAGTGAGCTGGTTAACCAGCTGGGTGATCATGGCGCGGAGCTCTTTCTCAGTCCAAGCCTTTTTCTTCTCATCCTCGGGTTTTCCGGTTGTTGAACCCTGGTCGCCCGTGATTTCATCGAGAATATCCTGTAGTTCTTTGATAAGATCCTCGTTCTCTTTGACGCGGTCAGCCAGCGAACCGTCACCGACATCCCCTAAATTTTTCTTAAGTTCTTCAAGGGTAGCGTTCAGCTTGATGATTTCGCTCTGCTGTTGATTCCAGAGCTCTTCGTCAGTGTCCTTACAGGAGGTGACGAGGCTCGAACATCCAAGGACAGTGGCTGCAATGCACAAGCTGTAGATGAATTTTTTTAGCATCTTTTTGTGAAGTTAAATTAGTTGTTATTTAAGTTATTTAAAATTCTTCTGATGACTTGGCAAGGTGTGAAAACCGGGATTCTTTCCCGAAATCATTTCCTTTCTCAGTCGAAACGGCGCAATGTCTTTTATTTCAGTTCTTATCCAGTCGCTTGTCGTTTTTTAGTTTTGGTTATACGATATAATTCGGTGCAAAGTTAAACAAAAAATCTGTATTCATAACAATTTAACGCAAAAAATGAAAAGAACAATTAAAATTAAGTTAGACATAATACTTAATATATCACCACGAGTCAAGGTAATACATTTATTTTAACTGATATGACAGTGAAAAGTTCGGAAATTGCGAAAAAAAACGTAAATTTGCATCATGATTTAAAATACAAACAATTCTCCCACTCAATGAAATTTAATCGAATACTCTCCGCAATTCTCCCGGCCTTGGCCATAGTCGGCACCCCGTCACTGTGTATGGCTGCCACCGACGGCATAGCCGACACCGGTATAGATCATTCGTCACATCACCTTAACACATATAATAATGACGGCATATTCAGCCATCTTGATGTAGGTCTGCAATTCGGTACGGCCGGTCTTGGCATAGACGTGTCGACCAATATCACTAAATATGTGAGAGTGCGTGCGGGTGCCGACTGGATGCCTCCCTTCGCTGTGCCAATGAGTTTCAGCATACAGAGCTATACTGACGGCACGATACATTCCGGAAATTTTGCCACGCTTCAGAAATATATGAAGAAACTGACAAACATAGATGTCGACGACAAGGTGGAGATGGACGGGAAGCCCGCTATGGCACAGTTCAAACTGCTCGCCGACTATTATCCCGTCCCCGAACTCGGATTCAGGGTGACAGCGGGCTTTTATGCCGGCAAGCGCCGTGTGGCCCATGCCCTCAACACCATGGGCGAGATGCCTTCACTCCTTGCGGTCAACATCTACAACCAGTTCTATGACTACTTTATGGAAACCGACTTCTTCGAGACGCCGATATATGGCGACATATACCTCGATCCGTTTCTGGTTGAGGAAGTGCGCACAGAGCTTGAAGAAAACGGATATATGGGCATACATGTGGGTGACTTCAAGGACGGCAAGCCGTACATAATGCACCCCGACAACGAGGGAATGGTGAAAGCCAACATGTTTGTCAATGCTTTCAGGCCTTATGTCGGAGTGGGATATACGACGCCGTTCAAACATAATCCGCGTCTGATTTTTGACGTGGACTTCGGCATGATGATGTGGGGCGGTTCGCCAAGTATCGTAACACACGAAGGCGTTGACCTGACTACCGAAGTGGTCAATATCAAGGGCCGGGTGGGTAAATACGTGCGTCTGGCAAAACGCTTCAAGGT
>CAZAZA010000073.1:0-14858 GCA_964489495.1 uncultured Bacteroides sp. | reverse complement strand
ATTCGCTACAGCTCTCACAGTCGCTCTCTTATGAGATTGACGAAACCGAAGAAAGTCTCGACATACTCAAGATAGCGAATGCCCGGATGGCCGAGTACGTAAAAACACTCCGGAGCCGGATACGCGAAGGAGAGCTTCCGCCTGTGAAGTTCTCTTACGAGGTCACCGAGGGCGTACCTGAGGAAGCCATACTTCGTGTCGCCAAAGACCGGTGTCCGACCATAATAGTAATGGGTACGCGGGGAGCAGGAGCAAAAGCACGCGAATTGGTAGGAAGCGTTACAGCTGAAGTTCTCGACAGTTGCCGTTTCCCGTTATTCACCGTACCCGAAAAATCTGTTGACCATGTCGACGTTTCCTCTCCGAAAGTAATGATGTTTGTCAGCCTTGACCAGGAAGATTTTCTTGCGCTCGACGCACTCCTCCGATTCATGCCGCCGCGCCCCGACATCAGCATTTCATTTGTAAAGTTGGAGAAAAACAACGTCGCTTATCAGAACAACAATGCGTTTACAGCTCTGCTTTCATATGCCGAGCAGCACTATCCGCAGTGTCATTTCTCAATAGCCGTATCATCCGTTGAGGGTTTGCTTGACGAATTTTCAAAATCCGGCAACGTAGATCCAGACCTGATTGTAGTACAAAATAAAAAGAAAAACGTCTTCGCCCGTTTTTTTAATCCGGGCATAGCTCATCGTCTTCTTTTCCATTCCGACATCCCGATGATGGTAATTCCGGTATGACTACCGGGGTCAGGCTTTATCAAAATACGATTTTTTGCTTATGTCATGGATTATACGTAACTTTGGCATAAGTTTTGCCCGTGACTGGTGTAAAGCCGTAATTAATAGATATGAAAGATAGCGTACAAAAAATTGTTTCGTTTGGCTCTGTCAGTGTCGGCCCGAGCCAATTACCTGAAATAGATTCTGATAACATTCTGTTATTACCAGCTCTCGATTTGGTGATGTTTCCCGACGTGGCGCTTCCGATTATGCTCACGCGTGAAACCTCGCTTAATGTAATAAAATACGCCGAATCGAAAAACCTGCCAGTATGCGTTATCTGTCAGAAACCCGGGTCTAACGATTTCCCAACATCCATCGACGATTTGAACGAATGGGGTGTCATAGCCGACATACATCAGATAATCGAAATACCTGACGGCCGCAAAGCTGCGCTTGTCCACTCACGGCCATGCCTTCGCGCACGTTTGCTTTCAGTCAATCCGTCTGTGCCCGATATCCCTGGACTGACCGCAAAGATCGAGGTCGTACGCGATGCTATGCCACGTTCGTTTGACAAGTCGATGCAGGCCATCGTCAACCAGATCAAGGAAATGACGGGAAAGATTCTCGCCGAGAATCCTGAAGCTCCCGCCGAAATGCGGCTCAACATACAGCATATTACCGATCCTATACAACTTATTAATTTTATCTCTACCCAGATACCGCTTCCTATCGACAAACGGCTGTCACTTCTGCGCAAAAACTCCATGCGTGACCGCGCCAAAGCTCTCTTGAAAACTCTTTACGAGAGCAGTCAGATGTTGGAAATACTCAACGATATTCGACAGGAAGCACGCGAATCGATCGGCGAGAACCAGCGACGGGCTTTCCTGCAACAACAGTACGACGTCATCCACGACGAGCTTTTCGGTGATGAAGACAACGACATGAACCTGCTTCGCGAAAAGGCTGATAAAGCCGGATTGCCCGAAGCGGCCTCAGATGTGTTCACACGTGAATTGCGCAAGCTCGAACGATTCAACCCGTCAAGCCCTGACTACGCAGTGCTGTTTTCTTATCTCGAACTCATCACCGAACTGCCTTGGTCAAATTCTTCCGAACTGAACACTGATTTCCCATCGGCTCAGGAAATCCTCGAAAACGACCACTACGGCATGGAGAAGGTTAAAGAGCGCATCCTTGAACAGGTTGCACTCGCTATGAGAAGCCCTGATCTCCGTGCGCCCATCATTTGTCTTGTCGGAGCTCCGGGTGTAGGCAAAACTTCGCTCGGGCAATCTGTCGCAAAAGCCCTCGGACGAGTCTATGAAAGGGTTTCGCTCGGTGGCATGCACGATGAAGCCGAAATCAGAGGTCATCGACGCACTTACATAGGGTCGATGCCGGGACGGATAATGGCCGCAATCAAGAAGGCCGGTGTCAACAACCCAGTATTGTTGCTTGACGAAATTGACAAACTCGGAAGCGATTTCAAAGGCGACCCGTCGGCGGCTTTGCTTGAAGTTCTCGATCCGGAACAAAACAGCCATTTTCACGACAATTACATCGACCTCGACTTTGACTTGTCAAACGTAGTGTTCCTTGCTACCGCCAACTCTCTTGACACCCTTTCGCGTCCGTTGCTCGACCGAATGGAAATCATCGAAATGCCCGGCTATCTGCCGGAGGAAAAAATCGAGATTGCCAAACGGCATCTCATACCGTCTGTTCGTCAGAAGCATAATCTTACCGACCAACAGTTTGACATAGATGACGAGGCGATTCTTTATATTATCGAGCGATACACAGCCGAAAGCGGGGTGCGTATGCTTGAAAAGAAAATCGCCGAACTCGCCCGCAAGTCGATACTGTCACTTGCCAGAGGCAAAGAAACTCCTTCGAAACTCACCGTTGCCGACATCCGCTCGATGCTCGGGCTTGAAACTTACGACCACGACCGATACGACAACACTCTTCCGGCGGGCGTAGCCACCGGACTTGCCTGGACAAGCGTCGGAGGTGAAATACTCTTTGTCGAATCATCTCTTTCACCGGCAAAAAGCGACAGACTCACGCTCACCGGTAACTTAGGAAATGTGATGAAGGAATCGGCCATGATCGCCTGCCAATATATAAGGGCTCATGCTGACAAATTTGGAATCGATCCAAAGGTATTTGAAGAAAACGAAATACACATCCATGTACCTGAAGGAGCCATTCCCAAAGACGGGCCGTCAGCCGGCATCACTATAGTCACGTCGCTCGTATCTCTGCTCACCGGGCGTCCGCTTGCACCGCGGGTTGCCATGTCAGGCGAGATGACTCTTCGTGGACGCGTGCTGCCCGTAGGAGGCCTTAAAGAAAAAATTCTTGCGGCGAAACGAAGTGGGATTACTGACATATACCTGTCGGAACGTAACCGCAAGGATATTGAGGACATAAACGAAGCATACCGCGAAAATATGACTTTCCACTATGTCAAAGATATCGACGAAGTGCTTGAATGTCTGGTTAAGTCTACGGCAAAAGAATCATAATGTAAATAGTTGCCGCAAATAAAGTATATACACACTAATTTGAAAAATCAACAAAACATGATCAACCGAATACTGTCAATCGCCGGCCGTCCCGGTCTCTTCCGACTTGTTTCTCAAGGCAAGAATATGCTAATCGTCGAATCTCTTTCCGACAGCAAACGCATGCCCGTACACGCTCGTGACAAAGTCATATCGCTTGCCGACGTGTCAATGTACACCAACGATGGCGACAAGCCTCTTGCCGACGTCCTCGAATCGACCAAGACTGTTGCTGAAGGCAAGGCTATCGACATCAAGGCTCTTGAAAAAGAAGGAAAACTGAGAGAATACTTCGAACAGATCCTACCTGATTACGATCAGGACCGCGTCAAAACAAGCGATATCCGCAAACTCTTCTCATGGTACAACCAGCTTATCGCAGCCGGTGTCACCGAGTTTAAGGACAACGAAATCAAAGAGGACGAAGCTGCTGAAGCTGCTGAAAAAGCCGACGAGGCTAACCAATAATAGTATACGAACCAACAAAAAACGCCTCCTTTGCGGAGGCGTTTTTTGTTTGATGTTGTTATGCTGCTATTTGCCTGAGACAAATTCAAAAATGTAATTGTCAGGTCCGTCGTTCGTACCTCCCTGCACTATTCTTTCGCCTTCGATCCCCCAGTATTTCTTTCCGGCAAGACCTCCGTTACGTATCGCATATTTGCCATCTTTTACTTCTATTTCATAGGTGTGCCATTCAGGTTCAAACGGATTCCATTTGGCGTTCTGGGCAAATGCACCGCGTTCATTGATATACCTGCGATCTTTGGCATTGACTATCTCGTAACGTTCTGTAACAGGATTTAATGTCACTCTCCATAACTGGCGGTCGGGATTCACGTCATCCTCCTTGTCTTCAAGCACAGGATACCCGCCCACACTACCGGCTTGCGGATTGCCGAGATATTTTCCATTAGCCATTATACGGTATACACCGTTTGGAAGTACGGCCGTGGGAAGGATATCAGCTCTGTAGCTATATTTGCTCTTGTAAGTGTCCGACAAAGTTCGAGCGAAACCGCGTATAAACGGTTCGGCATAAAGAGAGCCTGAAACCGGATAAGCCACTTTTATCGAACCGGGGAAATTACGGCTCTCAAGCCGTGATGCACTGTCAGTCATTGCAGCATAGCCGGCATATGCCTCGATAGCAGCTACGCTGTCGCCGCGTTCGATAGCCTCATACATCTCAATTATGCTGCGCCCTCGGCTTCCGATAAGCTCGGTGGCAACCAGCCATGGGCGAATTTCCGAAGTAAGCCTGTCGGTATCCGACGTCGCAAGCAATTTTTTTGCCGCATCACGAACGTTGGTGAACTCGTTGAACATCTGACGGGCTAACCCATAACGATTGACGGTAGATACGGATGAATCGTTGAATGCTTCGATCATCATACGCAGTTCGGGCGACTCCTCCTCACGACGAAGACGGTGAGTATTTGGTCCGAGATCAATGTTATATTTGCAGAATGTCAGGAATTCCGGGGCGAGACCTTCGGGAGCAAGTGATTCTACAGCGTTAAGCCATGATTTTTCAGAATCATAAGCCGAAGGATTCCAAAGGTAATCGGCTCCCTGATAGAGACTGACAAGCGAAGCCTCGGCATATTCCATGGGGTTAAGCGTAAATCCGCTCACCATGTCAGCAATATCCACGTCGTTGCCGTACAATGGCCCCATCAGCAGATGGCTGACACAATAGTCGTTCACAGGCCAGTTAAGCCATATAAACGGATTACGTTTGATACGCGGAGCAACCCACTCACAGTCTTCCCTGTTTATCATGTCTACCACCGAGTTGCCGGTCCACATTATCTTTATTTCAGGATAAGCTTTTTCGCCTAAGGTCGGGAGATATGGATTG
The DNA here is from genome assembly GCA_964489495.1 of uncultured Bacteroides sp. Classification (GTDB taxonomy): domain Bacteria; phylum Bacteroidota; class Bacteroidia; order Bacteroidales; family Muribaculaceae; genus Paramuribaculum. Next base: position 9,690 of record CAZAZA010000073.1, on the reverse strand, counting down.
TCGCCTGCCCAAAGTTTGTTATAAGCCGAAGGACACATAATCAAAGGTGTCACGTCGTTGTGCTTATGCACAAAATTATCGGTCAGGAAGTTGAGGTAGTCGGCTTGCTTAGTCGCATCGTAGTCGGAAATGTCGTCAAAAAAGATCGCAAACGATCTGAAACCAAGATCGTACATTTTTTCAAGCTTGTCGATTGCTGCCTGTCGGTCTTCTGCAGTCTCGATCGAGTTTGACGGATGCATTGCCCAGACAAACCACACTTTGTTCTTACGGGCGGCCTCGGCCATCTGCTGCATCACCTTTGCCCGGTCTTCAGGGTAAGGCTCGCGCCATTTGGCATGGTGATACGGGTCATCTTTCGGACCATAGATGTAGGTGTTAAGTTTGTTTGCACCGTAGAAGTCAAACTGATGAAGACGGTCATCCAAAGACCAGGGATTGCCGTAAAAGCCTTCTACAACCCCACGGTCGGCAACTACAGGCCAGTCGGATATCTCAACGCTCATTACCTCAGGCTGCGAAGCAACCTTAAGAAAGGTCTGCACGCCATAGAATGTACCTTTTTCATCATTTCCGGCAATTACCACACCGTCAGGCGTAACACTGAGATAATAACCTTCGGGGTGTGAGGGTATCTTACCGGCGTATTTAGCCACGGACTTATCACCTCGTTCACCGATGCGTATTTTTACAGCTTTTTTACCTCCTTCGGAGTAATGGCTGCGCAGAAGTGCGACAGCGTCGGCATCGGCATTCGATGCCCCGTCTATACGGATGGTTTCAGGACGGTCAAAGGCTTTTTGACCCCATTGGGCTGACTGCGGCACAGGCGAGATGTCTACAGTCTGCGCAATAATTGCCGCCGGGGCGGCGAAGGCAGCCATAAGTAAAGAAGACTTCAGAAAGTGTCTCATCATGGATGTATTGAGTTGGTTATAATATTGTTATCATACAAAAAAAGTGGAGGTCATTACAATCTCCACTCTTTCCTCTGTTGCCTTACGAAGATTCGAACTTCGACAGACAGAACCAAAAACTGTAGTGCTACCATTACACCATAAGGCAATCCTAATCGCTCAAGAGATAATATCCCCTAAAAGCGATGCAAAGTTAGTCATTATTTTCAATATCCGCAAACTTTCTCACCAAATAATCTCAAATCATTCAATTTTGCCCCCAATTTTGCCCTACTTCCAGTCTACTGCACCACGTTGCACTGATAGTCGTCAGATAGTAGTATGATTGCGTAGAAAAGATAATATTTTTGTACTTTTGCAAAAAAATCATCATGAAACTCAGTTACCGCACAAAAAGTTATATTTCTCTCTCTCTGACGCTATTGGGAACTTTATGTATCATCGTACGAATATATGATGTGGCCTCTGATCCGTCATCCGGAAGGGCTTGGTGGGATTTATTCGCAATATCCATAATGACATTCTGCTGCTATGACAATTTCAAAACCTACCGTAAAAAGATTACTGACAATCAAAAGTAGATTGGGATCATCTATAGGTTAATCATTGTTAATACATGTAAAGGTATTATTTATTTTTTTAACTTTGGCAAAGCTAATGTAAATCTTACAAAATTATGTGAGAGTAATTTTAAAACCATAATAAATACATAGTAATGAAAACCAATCATTTCAGAACAGCATCTTTAGCCGTTCTGATTTTTCTGGGAACACTTGCGACATATGCCGCAGAGAATGCCAGAAGCACCCAGATGAAGCTCGGATACACCGTAGGGAATCTCGGTTTGAATCTGGGCTATTCGTTCAAGCTAATAATAAAGGGAGCCATCCAGCTGCCGACCGAAGAAATGAACCGCCTGTCCGGGGCGAGCATCACAAAACTCAGAATAGCTGTAGGCAACAATCTCTCGGAACAAAACAACTACGTGTTCATCACTGATGATCTCAACGGAGAGTTTCTTTATCAACAACCTGTCGACCGTCTTGAGTATGGATGGAACGAGATCACACTCGACAAGCCGTTTGAAATTGACGGACGTGAACTGTTTGTCGGCTATCGCTACGAAAGCGCAGGCGAAACCCTGTCGCTTGACGGAGAAAGCGACAATAACCTTGCGAACTGGATATACATCAGCCAAACCGATGAAAACGGTGGACAATGGTCGCATCAGTCAGGCGGCGCACTCAATATCCAGGCTGTAGTCGAAGGCGATAATCTGCCGCAGTGCGACGTGGAAATCAACCGAAACATGATAAGGACATATGCCGGTGTAAATCAATCTACGCCATTATGGGGTGTGGTAAGGAACTTAGGTGCAGCCACTGTAACAAGTCTTGATGTGGATATCTCTGTTGACGGAGAGAAAGTAACGTCCCATACAATCGACGGACTTTCAATCAGTTCGGGTGAACTGGATAATGTCCATCTCGGCGACCTCACTTTCGACTCAAACAACATTTGCGATGTTACCGTTGACATAACTGCTGTCAACGGTGAGTCGGACCTACGTCCCGGGGACAATTCACTGACGGTGTCCAACATAATTGTACGACGCGACTACACACCTCGCAAAGTGATGCTGGAGCATTTCTCGACCATGAACTGTCCGAACTGTCCGAACGCACATACTGCCATCGAAGATGCGATGCGCTTCCGCAACGACATTATACATGTTGTCCATCACGCGGGATTTGGGACCGACCCACTGACCATTAAGGCCGCCGAAGCATATGTATGGTTTTACTCCGACGGTGCAGGCAGCGGCAGCACATATGCTCCGGCCGCTATGCTTGACCGCACCAATATGTCGGCTTATGGCGCCACCAACGGCGACCACAGCACTCCGGGACCGGTGTTCAGCCCCAGGCGCGACAATCTTGGCTCGCTGATTGATAAGCGTCTGTCGACTCCGGCACTTCTGACCGTCAATATCGCCAACAACTACGAATCAAAGAACCGGACTCTGAAGGTCACGGTTGACGGTCACATACCCAACGGTTCGGCCGACCGATTGTCGGTGAAAGATCCTCGCCTGACTGTGATGATCATCGAAGACAGTATTCCCGGTCCTCAGATGGGCGTGACGGTGCCATTGTCCGGCCAATATATCCACGACTGCGTGCTTCGCAATGTGTTGACAGATGTCTGGGGCGATGCCGTAAGATTTTCCGATAACGGCCAATACGAATCAAAAGAATACACGACTGTCATTCCGGCCGACTGGAATACTGACAAGCTGCGGATAGTAGCCTTCGTATCTGATTTTAGCACACATTCGTCCAACGGATGTCAAATCCTTAACGCCGAAGAAGCAATTCTCCACGACAAAACAGGCATCTCATCACCTTCCATTCCTGAGAATTCTGCGTTTTCATGGCATCCGCAGGTTGCAAACGGTCTTGTGTCTCTTCCTTCCGACTGTCTTGGAGCCCGGCTATACTCTATATCAGGAGTCTTAGTTTCATCTGCAGCAGCGGGTGCTCCGACACTGTCGACTGACAATGCCTCCAGAGGAGTCTATATCATCATAGCCGACACTAATGCCGGGCCTCTCTCCGCTAAAATCGTGCTTTAAAGAATTAATCAACTTAATTTTACAAACATAACTTTTATTAACCATGAAGGCATCTGTAATATATGCTATTATGGCAGGAGCGGTTATTTCTGCAACTCCAGCGTCTGCAGAAATAATCAACAATCCGGATCACTTCTACTGTGCATTCAGTTCGGAAGAGGATTTCAACTCCTGGACAGCCGTTGATGTCAACGGCACCAATGGTTCGGCAGAGGACCCCGAAAACCTTTGGGTTTTTAACGCTGAGAACGCCTCGGCATTCATGAAATGTGGCTCGGCGGACGGCGACGACTGGCTTTTCTCTCCAAAAGTTAAGCTTACCGGAGGAAAAAGCTACATCGTAAAGATCAATCTTCTTGCCGACTATCCATGCCGTTTACAGGTTACTATGGGAAAGGACGCCACACCCGAATCCCAGCAAAACATTTCTGACATCCAAGACCTTGACGGCGTTCACTACCAGTTATATGAATTGCCGGCTAACGTGGCTGCCGGCGACTACTGCTTCGGAATCCACAACACCACAACAGCCGAAAGTTACGGATGGCTGAACATCAGGTCTGTGGAAGTTGTAGAAAACAATGACGGTAGTATCGTTTTCACGCTTTTAAACGGGAAAACCAACCAGCCGATCGAAGGGGTTGACCTGAACTTGTCTGGCCCGACCTATCTGGAGACCGCCGTTAAGACCGACCAGTCAGGCAAAGCAACATTCACCTCGCTGACACCCGGCACCTATTCTGTTAGATATGAAATCTTAGGCCTTGCAAACGCTAATCCTGTGGAAGTCACAGTCGGTAACAGCGAAAACGTAACACACACACTGACTGCCTTACTGCTTCCCCCTGTGACTGTCAGCGGCACTGTTACTGATCATAAGGGCCAGGCTTGCGCCGATGCCTCCGTGACATTAAAGAACGATGTCAATACGTACACCACTACCACGGACACTGACGGCAGGTTCAGTATCGCTGATGTTTTTGGAGATATAGAATACACCATGACAATCAGCAAATTCGGGAAAAGCGACTATCAGGATAAAATTAGTCTTACTGCTGAAAACAAGGAAATCGGCTCGGTACAGCTTGAACCTTACTTCGGTCAGCCGTCAGGAATTGCAGCCGATGCGGTTGAAAGCGGAATGTTTGTATCTTGGATGGTTCCCCTCGGACACAAAGAATTCAGCCACGACATAGGCGCGTATACCGGTATGTACAACAGATATGGTTTTGATTATGTGCATTATGGTGTGAAGTTTGACGAACCTATGACTGTTGATGAGATCAGCTGGGTTGTCGCCGAATTAAAAGACGGGAAAGTGGATCTGGCAATCTATCTGTTGGACAAAGAGGGCCACATGGCCACAACTCCTGTATTTACAGCGAAGGGAGTAAAAAGTGACACCTATGCCTGGACCTCCTACCTCAACTGGCAATCTTACAAACTTGACGAGCCTGTTGAAGCACCCTACGGTTGCATAGTCAGCGTCGGGCATGACTCTACAACAAGCGGCGGGATGGCCATGTGTTCAGATTATAAGGAATGTAACACCTCTCTTTCGGGTGTAAACAATCTGGAATCCGGATGGTCTGTTGTCGAATCCTACGTCGGTGCCTTCTTGTTAAGAGCCAAAGGCGAAGTTTTGAGCCGAAATGCCTCTGTCGCACAAAATGCAGCAGCAAAATATAAAGTGGCATCCACTCCTAAGGCAATGTTTGCTCCTGCCACAATTGAAGGCGTGAAGTTCGACGTATGGCGTATGTCGGAAGAGAATCTTGAAAACACCGATTCATGGACAAGAGTGGCTTCAGATGTAAGAAATCTATACGCAATTGACACGGACTTCGAAAAGCTGCCACAAGGCACTTACCGCTACGCGGTGCAGACTATATCCGACAGCGGCGAAAAATCCGGAATCACCATTTCTAAGCCGTTGGCCCACAAACTTTCAACCAGCCTTTCAATGTCAGTCTACACCAACACAGCCTTAGAACTTGCTGACGGAGCCACAGTCACACTGAAATCAGAAGACGGCAGCAATGTTTTCGCATCTGTCGTTGCCAATAATAAGGTTATCTTCAACAGTATTCCCAAAGGTGTCTACAACGTTATAATTGAAAAATACGGATATTCCACTATTTCAGAGAGTATTGACCTAAGTTCAGAGTCAAGTTACGTAAGTACCGTCGAGCTTATGCTCACGCCTCTTGCTCCGTTCTCGCTGTCAGCCAAACAAGACGAAAACTCTTATGATGTCACCCTGACATGGAATCAGGAAGACGGCATTTTTGATGACTTCGAATCGATGGAAGACTTCGCTATAAATCCTGCGGGCGATCATGGATGGACATATGCCGATGTCGACCAGGGTAAAACCTATGGTGTGAATATGTGCCAGCAGACGCCGTATCCCAACATGCACTCCCCTATGGCATTCCAGGCATTCAACCCTTCGGCGACCACTCCTGACATTACCGAATATATACAGCCTTACAGCGGACAGAAAGTCCTCGTAGACGTTTCGCAGGAAAATGCCGCACAGAACAATGACTATATGTTCTCTCCCGAGCTTTCGTATGACAGTCCTTTCATTCTGCGTTTTCATGCGGCATCCGGCTTCTTCGGTCTGCTGGGTTACGAAAAGTTTATGGTCGGCTATACCACCGACGAACCTAAGCCCGAAAACGTCATATGGATTACCGAGGAACCCGTATCAGCAAGTGGTACATGGACAGAATACACATACACCATGCCGGCAGAAGCTCGCCACACTGTCATACGGTGCGTGTCAAAAGACTGTATGTTCTTTATGCTTGACGACATTTTCATCGGTAAAGTCGAGGCCGACATATTCGCTATGACATCCTACAAAGTCGAAATTGACGGCGAGGATGCGGGTGCCACCAGCAGCCGTTCGTTCAAGATCAAAGGGCTTGACTCCGGCAAACACATTGCCAAGGTGCAGACCGTCTACACAATGGCGGATGCATCAAAACAGTACTCTGATTTCACCGAACTAATCTTCAACGTAACCAAACCGTCTGCAATCGACGAAATTGCCGCCGAGAGCCTTTACAGCTACGACCGTCAGTCTCGCACATTGATTGCCGGACAAGGAGCAACTTCCATGAAGGTCTATGATATTCATGGACGACTTGTCGGTTCCGGCAACACAATCAGCCTCGACGACAAGAGCTACGGAGTGCTCATAGTAGCAGTCACCACAGCCGACGGCCGGACTGTCAACAACAAGATCATTCCCTGATCAAGCACGAATCGCTGACATAAGCGATTGAGGTAAATGTTAGCAGAGCAGCCTGTTAAATTCTATTTTTAACAGGCTGCTTTTCTACATTCTTCAATGTCCGGCTTCACATAGTTATTTTCTTCCTACTTAGCGTTTCCAATAACTCTGATATTCCAAGCTGCTCTTTTAATTTCTTGGTTAGGTTCCCTGCAGCAAGACAATAAGAATGCTCAATCAGTTCCTTTTGAAGACTGTCAGGAACATCACCTTTAAAACACACAGAAATCCAGTGTCGTTTGTTCATGTGATAACCTGGTGTTATGCCTGAATATGTGTCGCAGAGCTCAACGCCATAATCCGGATTAACTTTTAAGTTATAAAAGTCCCATTGTCCGTCAAGTGTCATCAGACAAAACATTCTTGTTCCTATTTCCATTGCCAATGTATCCGGACCAAACGGACATCTTTCAGTCGCAAAAGGCAATGAGAGACAATAGTCTCTGACTTCCTCGATATTCATTTACTTGAAATTTAATGTAGTTGGATTTGTATAGAGATCGGAATATGGCTTACAATGATTTAGGAGCGATTTTGGAGTATAACCGCTCATTACCTTAAATTCACGGATAAAATGCGATTGGTCGGCATAACCACAGTCGGCTGAAATCCCTGCAAAGTTATTCGAACCACACTGCAACAACCATAAGGATCTCTGAAAACGGACAACACGGGCATATTCTTTCGGATTCATGCCAACTTGTTCACGGAAAATCCTTTCATACTGTTTCCGGCTAAGACAGGCATTCTCAGCAAGACTGCTTATTGAAATTGCCGGATAGCGCATAAGCAAGTTTATAGAACTACTCATTCTTCGAGAATTCAGTGTCGGTTTTATTTTTTCAAGCAACCAATTCTCCAGAATTTCAATAGCGGTGTTTGCTTCCGGACTATCGAATATTTTTGCAGCTGTTTCATTCAGCATTCGGTTCCCTATGTCATATCCTGAAATTTCCTGATTAAAAATGGCCGATGGCGGAGTATCTATAAACATTCCTATGGTGTGCGGATAAAATACAACCACTACCATTTCCAGATTTCCATCGGACTTGATATGTGCCGGGAAATTAACCTGGCCGCTGATAGTTAATTGACCTTGGCTTCGATTTAGTTCAGGGATAAATAATGGAGTTTTTCGATGAAATATGATTTGAGGACAACCGATAGGAAAAGTCAGGACACTGAAAGGTTCATTGCTCTTCAGCATCCAATAATAACGCACATAAGGCTGTAGTTCCTTTCTCGGTCTGACAACTTTCATTCTCTCATCGAAGGTAATTTGATACACTATCCATTATAAACCGGATAATGCAACAAACCGCTACTGCTATAGCCAAGCATATCAAAACACGCTTTATACCCTTCAATTTTCCCGTAAGAAAATGATCCGACGCACCATAAGCGAGTGCACTCATAATACCATCAATTAGCCACGGTTCCATCTAAACATTCAATTAAGATTACTTCTCCCCCGCAAAATTACAAATACTTTTCCTGACAGCAAAATACAAAATATTTTTGATAATTCGGTTGTTTGGCTGATTTTCATTCGGTCATTTGGCCAACTTTCATTCGGTTGTTTGGCCATGTTGCCGATGCGTCAGTTCATTTCAGTATCTTTCATCGTCCTTTGTGCTGTTCCATTTCTATGCAATTCCACGTTTCTCCAAGGCATATATAGCATTCTGTCTCTGGTCCTGAAACGCGATGAAAACCGGGCGCATCTTAGCTATGTATGACAGACGGATTATTTTAAAAGACACCGAACGACACTTTCTCAGCTTACGTGCAAGCAAATTATCTGCTATTCTCGGCCTTTATATCTCAATTTTAGACATCTGTTTGTTTTTAATGATTTGGCAGTCTTTCACCGGGAGATGGCCCTATTCAGAAGCCGCCGCCGAGAGCATGATAGAGGCTTATAACAGATTGTATGCTGTAGAAGCGTCGTTGCACGAGAGTCATTTCCGCATCGAGAAGTGTCTGCTGGGCTGTCAGCACTTCAAGATAAGTTGTGTCGGAATGTCGCATCAACAGTTGGGTCTTGCGTACAGCTTCATTCAGGGTCTCGACCTGACGCTCCGAAATGTCAATCTGTGATTTTGCCGTCTGCCATGCGATCAAGGCATCGTTCACCTCCTTACCGGCATCGAGCAGCGACTGTTGGAACAACAACTGTGCTTCCTCCTGTTGTGTCTTGGCTATTTTCAGATTGGCGATGTTGGTTCCACGGTTGAACAATGGCTGAGTAAGAGAGCCGATAGCATTCAGCAGCCACTGGCCGGGATTGGTTATGATTCCACCGCCGTTATTAGTCCATCCAAGCGTGCCGGACAGAGTTATGCTCGGATAAAAGGCGGCTCTCGCAACATTTGTTGCATAAAAAGCCTGAGCGAGATTCATCTCTGCACTCCGCACATCGGGTCGGTTGGAGAGCAGTTGCAAAGGCACTCCGATGGAAATGGTATCCGGGAAAACCGCATCGCTCAGATTCCCACGCTGTATTGTCTGCGAAGGCATAGCAAGAACAGAGGACAAGGCGTTTTCTGTCTCTGAAATGCTTTTGAGGATAGCCAGACGGGAGGCCTCAAGTTCCATTACACTTGACTTCGCCTGCAACACTCCCGCCTCATTGGATTTGCCAACCCTTTTCAAAGCCTCAAGGGTCTTTACCGTATTGCGCCAGTTTTCAAGAGTCCTGCATCGCTGAAATGCTTTCTAAAATACATCGCTAATCGCCCTCCGGCATCTGCTGGCGGCTCCATCTCCCTTGAAGAAGTCGAATACAAAGGTATGACATACAAGCGTAGCGGTGGCTCTGTGACACTCATAAT